>JANXRX010000065.1 GCA_025352905.1 Bacteroidota bacterium
CTTATTTTGGCAAAACCTGAATTACATATAGCGTTAGTGGGCAATCCCAACAGCGGCAAAAGCTCGCTGTTCAATGCATTAACAGGCCTGAACCAGAAAGTGGGGAATTTTCCGGGTGTTACGGTTGATAAAAAAACCGGGCACCTACAGCTGGATAATAACCTACCCGCAGAACTGATTGATCTTCCCGGAACCTACAGCCTCTATCCCCGCAGGGAAGATGAATGGGTTGCCTATAAAGTACTCATGGGCGCCGATCCTGCTATACGGGCCAATATCATACTGCTGGTAGCAGATGCCAGTAACCTGAAACGCAATCTCTTATTCTGCAGCCAGATCATCGATCTGAAAATTCCGGTGGTGATGGCGCTTACCATGAATGATATTGCCGTTAAAAAAGACATCCAGATAGATATTAACGGTTTACAAACCGAACTCGGTATCCCCATCGTTTCGGTAAACCCGCGCAAAAACAAAGGATTGGCAGATCTGAAAAAGGTATTACTACAGGTGGCCCGTGCAAATCACAATCTGCCTGCCAGGGAATTCATGAACACGAAAAAAATGGTTGGTCCCTGTATCGAAAGTGTTCAGCAGCTATACCCGCAACTGAGCGATTATGCTGCTGTTCATTACCTGATCAACTACGAACATTTTCCGCTTGATCAAACAAAACAGGAGGCGCTGGAACAGATAGAGGCGCGGTTCGCTTTTAATCCTACCAAAACACAGGCCGAGGAAGTGGTGCAGCGGTATAGCCGCATCAGGCAGATCATGAAAGAGCATGTGATAGAGCCAGGGCCCTTAGAGAAAAAAATGTTTACCGACAAGCTGGATAATCTTTTGTTACACCAGACATGGGGGTATGTTATCCTGCTTGTTGTTCTTTTTCTACTGTTCCAGAGTATTTTCTGGCTGGCGAGGTTCCCGATGGACTGGATAGAAGCGGGTTTCAAAGGGATTGGCTCCTGGCTAACACATACGCTGCCACCGGCATGGTGGAGCAACCTGCTGATCAACGGGTTTGTAGCAGGGCTAAGCGGAATCCTGGTTTTTGTGCCGCAGATCATGATCCTGTTTGGATTGATCACCATGTTGGAGGATACCGGTTATATGGCCCGTATCAGTTTTCTAAGCGATAAACTGATGCGCAAAGTGGGGCTTAACGGTAAAAGTGTAATGCCCATGATCAGCGGCTTTGCCTGTGCAGTGCCTGCCATTATGAGCGCGCGGAATATTGAGAACCGGAAAGAGAGATTACTCACCATCCTGGTTACCCCTTTAATGAGTTGCAGCGCCAGGCTGCCTGTGTATACTATATTGATCTCGCTGGTGATCGATGATAAATACTATCTCGGTTTTTTAAGCCTGCAGGGGTTGGTGATGATGGGATTGTATTTTTTAGGAACTTTTTTTGCGCTGATCGTGAGTTATGTACTGAAGGGCTTCATCAAAATAAAAGAGAAAAGTTTTTTTATCCTCGAGTTGCCCATTTACCGGGCGCCCCGCTGGAAAAATGTGGGTACCACCATGATCGGCAAAGCGAAAATATTTGTGACCGATGCTGGTAAGGTGATTATGGTCATCAGCCTGTTGCTGTGGTATTTAAGTTCTTATGGCCCCGGCAACCGGATAGAAAAGGTAAAGGAAAAATATGCGCTGCTGGCGCAACAGCACCCAGAACAACAAAAAAGTCTGAACAAACAGTTTTCCTCGGAAAAATTACAGAATTCGTATGCCGGTCTTCTCGGGAAGACGATCGAGCCGGCAATAGCGCCGCTGGGTTATGACTGGAAAATAGGGATCGCGCTGATCACATCTTTTGCGGCACGTGAAGTGTTTGTAGGCACAATGGCTACATTATATAGTGTGGAAGAAAACGATAATGCTTCCCTGCACGAGAAGATGCAGGCCGCTACCTATGCTGATGGCAGGAAGGTATATACACTTCCCGCAGCACTTTCATTAATGATATTTTATGCGCTGGCTATGCAGTGTATGAGTACACTTGCGGTAGTTAAACGCGAAACCCAAACATGGAAATGGCCGGTGTTTCAATTAGTATATATGACCGGGCTGGCTTACCTGATGAGTTTGCTTGTGTTCCAGGTGTTTAAATAATCTGGTAAATGGATCAATTATAATGCTCCCACAATAACTTGCTTATTTTCCTTGTCAGCTCCCATGCTTCATTATTAATGGCCCAGGATGTATCCTGGTTATTTTTTGTGCAGATGCAGAATATATAGCGGCATTTTTTCCCGTTTACAAACAATACCTCGTTCCGGCTTGCGTCTACCGCGCCGCTTTTGCTGGCAATGAAAACACCCGGCGGAATTTGCGAAATAGCTTCCTCGTCCCAATAATTCCTTCCCAGCAAACGCAACATCTTTTCACTGGCGTCGACACTGATCACTTCTTTTTTTACAATTTTTTCCATTAACCCGGCCATTTCCCGGGGCGAGGTTTGCCCCCATCCGTATTGTTTCCGGTCAGATTCCCGCCCGGGTGTCCGGCTGTTCACTCGTGTCTGACGCAGGCCGAGGCTATCCATCAGTTCATTGATGCGCGTACCGGTTCCGGCAAGTGTTTGCAGCCAGAGGCTGGCCGTGTTATCGCTCATCGTAAGCATCAGCATCATTAGTTTGCTCATTTCGATCTTTTCATTGTTTTTAAAAGATCCCAGTATATCCACACCTGCATACAGCAGTGAATCTTTATAGATCAATGGCTGGTGATACACGAGTTCCCCTGTTTCCAGTTTCTGCATAATGCCGGTAAGTATCGGTACTTTCACCATACTGGCTGTTGGAAAAACAGTATCTGCATTAAAAGAGGCCGCCCTGTTTTTTGTCAGGTCGTGTACATATATACCGACCTCTCCTTTAAATCCAGCAACTAACGATGTGATCTCCCGTTGCAGGCGCCTGTCTGTTTTTTGACCGAATGCCTGGGAAATCAGCAACAAACTACAGGCACAGCAGTGTAATAACTTCATTGATGATGGCTTTGGGTGTAAGTTAATTTTTTAATTCGGGCTTTTCACTAAATTGCAAATGGCACATACCTCGTGAAAAAGATGATCGACAATCCCGGAAAGTATCCCTCTTCGTATCTGAAGCCACTCAGGACTGCCCGTTGTATATATTTATCCCTGGTACTTCTTTTTGTTTCCTTTTCCGTTTCTTCCTATGCTTTTGAAGAGGAGTTGCCTGAAGCAAAAAAGGGCCTGATAGATCTGCGGCAGGTTGACCTTTCCAAACAAACCATTGCGCTCACCGGAGAGTGGGGGCTTTACTGGAAAAAGCTGGTTACACAAATCAATCCGCTTGCCCCGTCGGTATTTGTGAAATTTCCGGAGCTCTGGCATAATACCATCATTGACGGCAAACCATTACCTTCTTTCGGATATGCCTCTTACACCTTAACCGTTCTGTTGCCGCATAACCATGGAAAACTGGCGTTAGAGGTGCCGGACACATATACGTCCTCTCGCCTGTACGTGAATGGCGAGGAATTTTCGGCCGCCGGCCACCCCGACTCCACCAAAGAGAGATCCGTTCCCCAATGGTTATTCACCACACAGGAATTGATTTCACCGTCAGACACCCTGCACCTTGTTTTACAGATCGCCAATTTCTGGCACACGAAGGGCGGTCCCTATAAAAAAATCCTGATAGGCGACAGAAAGACCCTGATCAAAAAAAAGGAAGATGCTTTTGCCTATGATCTTGTGCTTACGGGTTGTTTGCTGATGGGGGGGCTTTTCTTTTTTGGCCTGTACCTGTTTGGTAAACACGATAAAGTGATCTTATTCTTTGCCTTATTCTGCTTTACCTATAGCTACCGGATCATCGGGGCGGGGTTTTATGTTTTTCACTCTCTCTTCCCTGATATTCCCTGGATCGTTACGATACATATTGAGTATCTGTCTCTTTTTATCAGCGTGATCTTTTTTACTATTTATACCAAAAATTTATATCCGGAAGATACCAGCAATATCTTTGCCACATCCGGGGTCTTGATCGGCAGTATTCTTTCTTTGATCGTTATTTTTTTCCCGCCGTCTGTATTTACTCAATTGATCAATCCATTCCTTTTTTACATGTTTGGATTTATCTGTTATTCATTTTATGTATACATACAGGCCTTGCGAAATAATCGTATCGGCGCAAAATATGCGGCCCTTAGTACCGCTGTTATTTTTGTCGTATTCTTTATCATCAACCTGCAGTATTTCCGGGTAGTGGCGCCGCAGAAAGCGTTCCTGTTCGCGGGCTATCTCTGTTTCTTTTTCCTGCAATCCCTGGTCCTGTCTTTCCGTTTTGCACATACGCTGAAACTGGCTAAGAAACAGGCGGAAGAGGGATTACAGGCAAAGAATGAGTTTCTGTCAACCATGTCGCACGAGATCCGTACGCCCTTAAATTCGGTTCTGGGTCTTACCCACCTGATCCTCCGCAACAACCCAAGGCCCGAACAAAAAGAACAGTTGAATGTGTTGCTTTTCTCGGCCAACAACCTGCTGGCGATCGTAAACGACATACTGGATTATAATAAGATAGAAGCCGGGAAAGTAAATTTTGAATTGCTGGAAATGGATCTAACCGGCCTTGCCAAGAATATCATCACCGGTTTACAAAGCATGGCGGAGGATAAGGGCATACAGCTTTCCCTGAAGATCGACCCGGCTTTGCAGGACAAGATACTGGGCGACCCAACCCGTATCGGGCAGGTACTTACCAATCTTATCAACAACGCCATTAAGTTTACGATGCAAGGGAGTGTATTGCTTGATATTAAAGTGGATGCACAAACAGATAATAATATCACTTTAACTATCCGGGTAGAAGATACCGGGATCGGGATCGCACTGGAAAAACAAAGACTGATTTTTGAAGAATTTACGCAGGCCGATACGTCTACCTCGCGCAATTTTGGTGGAACTGGCCTGGGGCTGGCCATTTGTAAAAAATTATTAGGGTTACAGGGTTCTTCTTTACAATTGAAGAGTGAGCCAGGGAAAGGATCGGTGTTTTATTTCACACAGTCATTTACCAAGATCACCGCAACTGCCGAACTGCCCGCTTCGGCAGTTGATCATCTTCCCTCTGAAGAAAGCAAACCGCTTTCCGGCATTTCTATTTTACTGGTGGAAGACAATGAGATTAATGTTTTGGTTGCCCGTACCTTTTTGGAAAGATGGGGCGCAACTATTGATGTGGCAACAAACGGGCAGGAAGCATTGGATATGCTGGATGTGAACAGGCATCGCCTGGTATTGATGGATCTGCATATGCCGGTGATGGATGGATATGAAGCTACCAAAACAATGCGCAATAAAGGACTGAACTTACCTATCGTGGCATTAACAGCCAGTCTCCCTAAAGAAGTGGAAAGGAATGTAAAAAGTACAGGGTTTAATGATATTGTTGTAAAACCCTTTGTACCTGATGACCTCTACAGGATGGTTTTACATTATACAGGAGTGCATTCTTCTTAGGCCGCGTCCTGGATCATTTTAGAATGTGTGGCGTAATAATTATCAGGGCTGTAGATAAAAAGACAGCTCCCGTTCTTGATCGTGTTGATGATCTTTTTAGATACTTCTTCGGGTATCGCCGGGCATCCCTGGCTACGGCCGATAAAGCCCTGGCTCTGAGCTGCTTTTTCGTTTACATATGCGGCGCTGTGCATCACAATACCCCTGCTTGCGGCATTATTGTTAATTCCATTTTCTTCTCCTTCCAAGCGGAGAGAGCAGCCATGTTTGCCATTATAGGTTTCCCCTGTTACATAAAAACCAAGGCTGCTTTTATTACTGTTGGTTTGATTGGAAAAATCAGTAGGAATTACTTTACCCGAATTTTTTCCATGTGATGCATAGGTATTAAAAACAAGCTCTTCCTGTGCCAGGTCAATAATAAACAGTCTTTTCTTACCTGAAGGCATGCTGAAATCGAGTATCGACAGGATATTGTCTTTCTGGATCTTTCCGGCGTTCAATAAATTATTAAACCCGCTGAGCGCATAGGTAAATGCTTCGCGGGAAAGACCCATTGCTTCCAACCCGAGTTTTTCATATAACATCGCCTTATTGGCAGCTGCCGCGTTTACAGTAGTAGCAGAAGCAGTTAACAAAGCAGGCACATCATTGTGCTTTTTTGTAAAACCAATACTTACACTGAATACCAATGCAGCTGCGATCAATGCACGAAATGCCCAACGTTTCTTCCTTACGGTTTTATTCATTTGTTCTTTTTTAATGGAAAAACGAGTTCTCAATTCAGAAGGCTGGTGGTGTAAAAGACGAGAACAAAAATACACCTAAAACCGGTTAGGAACGAATGATAACGGGCCTTAGGGCAAGCTTTAACATTCCATAAGAAAAGGGGCTGGTATAGATATACCGCCCCGTTTACGATTGCTTGCCATATGAAAAATTTACTAATATCAGAGGTCAGGGACGGATTCGAACCGCCGTAGAAGGTTTTGCAGACCCATACCTAACCACTCGGACACATGACCCTTTTATTGATATATTCTAATAAAGCAAATATAGGGGATTTTAATTAGTCTACTTGTTTTATAGACTTTATTTATCTAAAAAAATCCTACCCGGAATGATACATATATTCAGGTTAAAAATTATTTATCTTGTGTGCATGCAAACCAAAAAACTGTTACTGCTGCTCTTCCTCGCAATAGCTTCGCTCACTGTGTTTTCACAATCGGCAGCTATCCCTGACAAAGACCTTGACTGGACAAAAGATTTTCCCGCAGGTTTCCAGGAACTCCAGCTTCCTTCAGCGGGTAGCTTACTCCAGGGTTTTATGTATACAGCAAACGGTGCAGGGTCGCACCCCTTGTTGATTTTGCTGCATGGTTATCCCGGCAATGAGAGAAACCTGGACCTTGCACAGGCAGTAAGGGCACATGGATGGAACGTGATCTATTTTAATTACCGTGGTAGCTGGGGAAGCCAGGGCGAATTTTCTTTCAGGCATTGTGTGGAGGATGTACAGAATGTGGTTGCGTATTGTAAGGCAAACGCCGCCAAAATGCACATAGATCCACAGCGTATCGCCCTGTTCGGCCACAGCATGGGTGGTTTTGTTTGTTTGAAGGCGCTTCAGGAAATTCCGGATATTCAAAAAGGTTTTGCTTTATCGGCGTGGGATATATACAGGGATATCTCCAGCCTGGATGGCATTGGTCTTTTGAAAAGAGAAAAAGAGGCGGATGATTATTTTGTTTTGAATAAAAAATCAGGAAAAGCGCTGTTTGCCGCGGTAACACAGGAAAAAGATTTTCATAACCTGTTAAGCGCCGCCCAGCCATTAAGCAGTAAACAACTGATCATGCTGGATGAACACCACCGCAATGAAGCATTGGCCGGTGCGATCGGTCGAACTAACCATAATTATTTTGTGTACGAGGTATGGGATACGGACCATCCTTTTACCAATAAACGCGCTTCGCTCATGAAAAAGGTGATCGCATTCCTCGACAAATAAATAATAGAAAATATTTCCGTCAACCAACCCCAAACTCCAAACCCCAAACTCCAAACTTTAATTACCTTGCACCCATGCAAGCATATCTTGAGGGATTGAATGAGCCGCAGCAGGAAGCGGTAACACATATTGATGGGCCGCTGATGATCATAGCGGGTGCGGGAAGCGGAAAAACAAAAGTATTAACCACACGCATCGCCCACCTAATGGCCAAAGGGGTGGATTCTTTTCATATTCTCGCACTTACTTTCACCAATAAGGCTGCGGCCGAAATGAAAGAACGGGTGGAGAAGATCCTCGGAAATACCGAGGCGCGCAATTTATACATCGGTACTTTTCACAGTGTTTTTGCCCGCATCCTCCGGGCAGAGGCCCAGCGGCTCGGGTATCCCAATAATTTTGCGATCTATGATACAGACGATAGCCGTTCGGTGATCAAAACGGTGATCAACGAACTGAATCTCGACGACAAACATTATAAGCCCAGCGTGGTAGGCAACCGTATCTCTTCCGCAAAGAATGCATTGGTGGGCCCTGCAGAATACGCAACCGATTATTTTATCCAGGAAGAAGATAAACGGTCAAACCGGCCGGCCATTGCCCAGGTATATGCCGCTTACGCCGCGCGTTGTTTTAAAAATGGTGCAATGGATTTTGATGACCTGCTGCTGAAGATGTATGAACTGCTGAATACTTTTCCGGAAGCATTGCATAAGTACCAGCATAAATTCAAATACATCCTGATAGACGAGTACCAAGATACCAATGCGGTTCAGTACCAGATTACCAAGCTGCTTGCCGCCGTTCATGAAAATATCTGTGTGGTGGGTGATGATGCGCAGAGTATTTACAGTTTCCGCGGCGCTACTATTGAAAACATTCTCCAGTTCCAGAAAGATTATGACGATGTAAAACTGGTGAAACTGGAGCAGAACTACCGCAGTAGCCAAAGTATTTTAAATGTGGCCAACGCAGTGATCGGTAACAACAAAGGCCAGATCCCGAAAAATTTATGGACCCAAAACAGCGAGGGTGAAAAGATCAGCCTGGTGCGTACCATGACGGATAATGATGAGGGGAAATTTGTTGCAGATACGATACAGGAACAAAAATTACGCAACCACTATTATAACCGCGACTTCGCCATTCTTTACCGGACCAATGCTCAAAGCCGTTCTTTCGAGGAAAGCCTGCGGCGCATGGGGATCGCTTATCGGATTTATGGCGGTGTTAGTTTTTACCAGCGCAAAGAAGTGAAAGATCTGCTGGCGTATTTACGTGTGATTGTGAATATGCAGGATGAGGAAGCGCTGAAAAGAATCATCAATTATCCTGCCCGTGGTATTGGAAAAACAACGCTGGAAAAATGTGCGATCTATGCCAATGAACAGAATATTTCCATGTTCGAGGTAATTACCCGTGCCGCCGAATTTGGGTTTAAAGCCGGTACGCTGGAAGTACTGCAGAATTTTGTTACCATGATCCGTTATTTCAAAAGCATGTTAACAGATAAGAATGCCTATGATGTAGCGGTACAGGTAGGTAAACATACCAACCTTGTTAAAGAATTATTCAGCGATAAAACTTCAGAAGGCCTTGCGCGTTATGAGAATGTTCAGGAATTATTAAACTCTATCAAAGAGTGGACGGAGAGCCCGGATAATGAAGATGGCGAACAGGTTGATAAATCGCTGGGCGGTTATTTACAGCAAATCACGTTACTTACCGATGCGGATGAAGATAAAGAGAACAGCGATGTGGTAAAACTTATGACCATCCACGCAGCAAAGGGCCTGGAGTTTGGTTGTGTATTTGTAGGCGGTATTGAAGAAACACTTTTTCCAAATGCGATGAGCATCAACACACGCGAAGAACTGGAAGAGGAGCGTCGTTTATTTTATGTGGCCGTTACCCGTGCCAAGCATCGGTTATGGCTCACTTATGCCAATGCGCGTTACCGCTTTGGTCAACTGGTGCAGAACGAGCCCAGCAGGTTCATTGAAGAAATGCCCGACCAGTATATTGATAAAAGTTATGCCGGCGGCGGCGCCCGCAATACCTCCGGAACCGGTACCACGGGTTGGGGAACGGGTTTTGAACGCATGCAGAGAGGATTCGGTTTTGGCAACAAAGATTCGGCAGAAGCAGAAAAAAGATATGGCCCTCCCCCAACTAAAAAATCTGAAAGCCGTAACCAGAAGCCGGAATATCTCCCCATTATTCCTCCTGTAACAAAAGTAGTGGAACACCAGCCGAGCGTAGATTTTATGGCGAGTAACACTGCCGACCTGCAGGCGGGTCAGCAGGTAGAGCACCAGAAATTCGGTTTTGGAACAGTCTCTAAAATTGAAGGTTCTGCACACAACCCGGTTGCTACTATCCTGTTCAAGTTGAATGGAGAAAAGAAGATCATGCTTAATTATGCAAAGCTGCGGATAATCGGATAACGGCGTGAATCGACTTTCCTTCGCATAATCAGAATAATTAAGGATATTAGTTCCCTCAATTGCAGCCACATGAATAAGCCTTCTATCTTACCCAAAAAATCAGGACTCTTTTTCCTGGCACTGATCCTGGTAATTTCTGTTTTCGGTCAATCTACTGATTATCCGAACCGCAAAATGCTTTTGCGCGATGAGGGTCTTTCTCAATTGAGTTATGTAGATCTCGCCAACCCTTCCGCTAACTGGTACCTGCCTGTTCCGGCCGGTCGCGATATGCAATTGGTTGGCGGCGGCCGTGTATTAATCGGAACTGGAAACGGGTACGAGGAACGCGAGATCACCACAGGCAATAAAGTTTCCGAAATGGCGGCATTTGCCGGAACGCTCACCGCACATAGATTACGTAACGGCCATACTTTGTTATCCGGTCTTAACTGGCAGGGCAAGCAAGGTATTGTGTTGCTGGAAGTAGATGCTAACGGAACCGTATTCAAAACAGTTGCTTTTGCCGGTGGTTATCCCCGGCTTGTACGCGAAACAAATTCAGGAACTTTTATGATCACCTCGGATGACAGTGTATTTGAAGGCACCAAGGCAGGAGAGGTCATATGGCGCGCCGCTGTGGCAAGCAAAGTTAAACCGCATGTATGGCAGGCGCTTCGACTGGCTAATGGAAATACCGTTGTAAGTGGCGGCTATTCGGCCAACCTGCAGTTCTTTTCTCCGGGTGGAAAGCTCATTGATTCGATAACCGGGCCCGCATCGGTAAATCCGCATTTCTTTTCAGGCTTGCAGATTTTGCAGAATGGTCACTTTGTTGTGGCCAACTGGCAGGGCCATGGGCCAAAGTTTGGTGCAAGTGGCGTACAGTTGTTAGAGTATACACCTGATGGTAAACTGGCCTGGTCATGGAAACAGGATCCTGAAAAGTACTCTTCCTTACAGGCCGTAATCATACTGGATGGCCTGGATACAAAATATCTTCATGTGGAGAATGAGAAAGGAATGCTGGCTCCTGTGAAATAAGACGGGCTGGGTAAGAAAAATGCGGGTTCGGGGTTTCGATATCCGAAAAATCCCATTTCCCGCTGTTCCTTCATCCCCTGATTTGCCCCTTCTCTGCCTGCTTTTGTTTAATTTTACCCCTGTAGAATGCATTTCTACACGCTTAAACGAAGTATTATGATCAAAACAGGCAACCCGGTAATCAGTATTTATACCGAAATGACACCCAACCCTGAAACCATGAAGTTTGTGGCCAATAAATTATTGTATCCGGGGAAAAGCGTTGATTTTGCTGATGAAACGCTGTCGGCT
>JANXRX010000081.1 GCA_025352905.1 Bacteroidota bacterium
CCCAAACGCCATGTCATTATCGGCAGAACGGCTAATTTAACGCAGCCTGTGAGTGGCCGTACCCAGTGCCAGTTGCGGAACTTATGTCATAGGGGTTGCCCATTCGGCGCTTACTTCAGTACCAATGCCAGCACCATGCCCGCAGCCATTGCTACGGGTAATCTTACGGTGCGGCCGCATTCGATTGTGATGAATGTTATGTATGATGAACAAAAGAGCCGGGCAAGCGGCGTGGAGATCATTGATACGGAGACCCGGAAAACAGAACAATTTTTTGCACCCGTTATTTTTCTGAATGCGTCAACCGTTGCAACGGCTGCTATATTGCTTCGTTCCGTATCACATCGTTTTCCGAATGGGCTGGGTAATGGCAGCGACCAGGTAGGCCGCAACCTGATGGATCACCACAAAGGCATTTCTATTTCGGCACTGGCGGATGGATTTGAAGACAAATACTATTACGGGCGCAGGCCCAATCCACTTTATATTCCGCGGTTCCGGAATATCCAGGAAGATCATTCTGCCTTCCTGCGTGGCTATCATATGAATGCAAACGCTTTTAGGGAAACGGCTGAACCGGATGTTCAGATCGGCGCCGATTATAAAACAGCGCTTACCGAACCCGGCCCCTGGAAAATTCAGTTATACGGATATGGCGAGTGTTTGCCTTACCAGGATAACCGCATTACCCTGAACAGGGCAAAGAAAGATCCATGGGGGCTTCCCATGACCACTATTGATTGTACTTTCCGTGAGAATGAAAAAGCCATGCACGCCGATATGGTATCATCCGGCATCGAAATGCTGACCTCGCTGGGTTACCGCAATGTAACCGATAAGTCGGCCCTCTCTGCCCCCGGCAATGCCAACCATGAAATGGGAACGGTAAGAATGGGCCGGGATCCCAAAACATCGGTACTCAATGCTTTTAACCAAATGCATGAAGTGCCCAATGTATTTGTTACCGATGGATCTGCGATGGCCTCCAGTTCCTGCGTCAATCCCTCTATTACCTATATGGCGCTCACGGCAAGGGCCTGTGATTATGCGGTGAAGGAGATGAAGAAGGGAAATTTATGATTGCGTCCAGTTATGAAATATATAATTGCATCTAGATCAATATACAAAAATGAAAAAAAATATTTTATTATTTATAGGAGCGGGATTCATTTTCACCTCCTTGCATGCCCAAATTGAGTTATTAGCCCCCGGAAAAATCATTACTAAAAAACTAAAGAAAGGGGAAAAACATGAATATACTGTAGCACTCCAGAAAGGCGAATATGCTAGTTGCGTGGTGATGCAGAGAGGGGTTGACCTTGAAATAGATGTAATTGATCCATCCGGCAAAAAAGTACAAACCTTTGATTCGCCTAATGGTAAAAATGGCCCTGAACCTGTTTTCATAGCCGGTTCTGAAGAAGGAACCTACCTTTTACAGATTTATACACTTCCTGATGAAAATACGTACAGAAGCAACTCAGGGGATGAAATTCCAGGCGAATATGAGGTTAACAGCTTCGTAAAGCTTTCTGTAAGTGAATACAAACAGAAAAGCATGAAAGATGAAGCTGACAAAATTTTGTTTGCAAAATGGTTGGCAGATAATGCGTTCTCATTAAAGACCGTGAATGCTGAAAGCGGCTTTGAAGATATGAAATCTCTTAAGGAAATTTTTAAAAATGTAAATGTAGTTGGCCTGGGGGAATCTTCGCATGGAACGAGTGAATTTTTTAAAATGAAACATCGTATGCTTGAATTCCTAGTAAAAGAAATGGGGTTCAGTTCATTTTATATTGAAGCAAGTATGTCGCGATGCAACTATATCAATCAATATGTATTATATGGAAAAGGCAACCTGGATACGGCCACTACCATTCAGGGATTCTATACCTGGCGGGTTGAGGAAGTCAGGGATATGATTGAATGGATCAGGCAATACAATAAGAACAAGCCTGATGCCATGAAAGTAAAGTTTCTAGGATATGACCTACAGCTTAATGACTTTGCATGGCAAGATATGAAGCAATTTTATAAGAAGGTTAATCCAGCCAGCGTTTCTTCAATAGATAGCATCTATGCAGCTTTTGAAGCCATAGTTATGGGCAGGGTTGCCCAAAAAAAATTGGATAGTCTCAGCGAAAAATTATACAGGCAGTGTCTTTCCATACTTAATGACATATTGTTGAACAATGGCAGGTATCAATATGTAACAGGGAAAAAAGTATATGATGAGAATCTAATGAATATACAACTGATTGTTCAGGAAATGGAATGGCGCAAAAATGGTTTTGATGGCACACGCGATTACTATATGGCACAGAACATTATGAACCTGCTGAACCAGGAAAAGAAAAATGCTAAAGTGGTTATTTGGGCACATAATGGTCATATCGAAAAGCAGTCTGCAGGCGATAGAAAGCCTATGGGGTATTACCTGGAAAAATATTTGAAACAAAAATATTATGCAGTCGGGTTTGAATTTTATAGTGGCTCGTTTCAAACCAAAAATTTTGATATAGAAGGTACGCCTGATAATTGGGATGTGGTAAGGATCGGTGATCCACCAAAAGAATCGCTTCCATGGTATTTCAACCAGACAGGCAAGTCGCGATTATTTATGGACTTCCGATACACCAGAGCTGATACAGTTAAAAATTTTTCAAACTCCTATCAAATGCATTCTTTTGGCTCTGGTTATTCACCTGCTAAAGAACCCATTACGACATCTTTATTACTGACTGGTTTTGATGGGATGATCTATATAAAGAATTCTACTGCCGCCAAAAATTTTACTAAGGTTAAATCATGGTTTTATTAAATAAATAGTCAACACCCGCAACCAGAACCGGATTTTGAGATACATTATTGCAAAGACATCAACAACTCCGTCTCAAGTTTAGTCTCGTCGTTTGTCCAGTGTCCATAGATTTCAATATAGGGTAAGATGGTGTCGTAGCCTTTGTTCGTTAATTCGGCTGTCATATTTTGCCCTGCCTGCTTTATTAAATTGTAGGGTCCGATATGTTTGTAATGGGCGTACTTTACTAACGTAATACGCTTTTGTTCCAGCGCGTTATCCTGTGCCGGGATGCCGGTAAGTTCCACTCCCGCAAAGACGCTATGACCCTTTTCGTATATCCAGATATTAAGACCTTTGTTTTTTATATTATTGGCTTTTACAATCTTCCACATCCTGTCCATTAACCGGAAGGCAGTTCCGGTATAGTCTTTATTTACCGCAATCCCTGAAAAGCCATAAATGTCTAAGGTTAAGGGCTCATCTATGATTTCAACATTCATGCCCGTTAATTTTGGTAGTTTTTATGTGAGGTTACCAATAATTTACCTTTATAGTGGAAAATTATTAGGGGAAGCACATCTTTTCCAGTATTCCATGATCACCACAATGGTCTTTTCTATTTCCTCAAATTTGGTCTGCTTGATAAAAAATCCCTGTACAGACAGGCTATACGCTTTGATTACGGCATCCTGGCTAACAGCGGTGGAGAAAAACAGGTAAGGAATGCAGCGCAACTGCAACTTAGCATCCATTTTCACTTTATCGCGTAGCGCAAATCCATCCAGTTTTGGTAAATTGATATCCGACAAGATTAAAAAAGGGATCACATCTGTCCTGCTCATAAATTCAAGCGCCTGCAGGCCGTCCGGAAAGAAAAACAATTCGTTTTGGTAAGGAAGTTTATTAAATACTTCTTTCAATATTTCCTGGTCGTCAAGGTCATCTTCAATAATGATGATAGCAGCGGTTTTGTTCATTACAGGAAGATAAGAAATTTCGCATAGGTAGCATCAATTTGTCGGACGAAATAGACCGTGTATTTTTTTCTACAGCGATATTTAGCCCGTATTAGGACAGCATAAGTACTAATAGTAGATCAGGATACTATTACACCAATATTCTGGCACAGCTTTTACACTGTAAACCGGTAATACATATTGGTATGCCATCTACAGTCATTGCATCCATGCGGTATGATAAACAAGCAGCGGCCCTTGAGGTATTTTTTTTAACCGGCAGCATATACCGGTATCTCGGAGTGCCTGAAAAAGTGTTTGATGCCATGAAACGGGTTACATCTAAGGGAAGTTATCTGAACCGTCATATTAAGGGACGGTATGCATTTGAGAAGATCAAATGAGATAGTATAAGACCTGAAAGCGAGTCATATTTGCCACTGATAAACAGAAGCACAGAGAAAATAGATATCGGAGCTATCTGGGGCGGCGACGAATAAATTCATTGCTGATGATATCATCCAGGTTATTAACAGGGCGTTCGATGTCAAACGGGATAGGCTGTTTGTTGAAGGTTTGAAAATACTGGAGAATACCATCTTTCCACAATACTGCATTGATCTCCTGCAGGCGCAGCTTGCGTTGTACAGATTTGAAACGTGTGCTGTCTACATAATTTTCCATCTGGTCCCATGTTTTCTGGAAACCGCGAACCTGTTGTACGCCTTTATCGTAGTGGTAACACAATTCCTGCCAGAGGGTACGGCCGCTTTTCATTGTAAAATTCCAGGATACATGATGAAACCACAATAACAGATTTTCGGGGCAGGTATGCGGATCATTGTAAATAGCACTCAGCGGTTCATGGTATTGACTCACGGCATTGCTTCCGTTTTTGGTGCGGTCAAAACCAACGCCATCGGTTGCTGCTTTATTATAATAGGGCGGCGTCCAGTCGGCACGCGTGCGTGCAGGCGCCCACCATGCCCCGGGTCCATAATGGTCATTGGCAGAGAACTGGTGATGCAGCCCAAGCGGCATCATATAATTAACGACGGCCTCCCTGCTTTCCAGCATCATCTTTTTTACCGGTACGAGAAAGTTTGTGTTCCAGGTAGTAGTTGCTGCAGCGCTGGTTGTGTGCACCGCAGCAGGCGAAAAAGTTAGTTTGATCCACTCATCGGCAATCTGTTCGCTTTTCAGGCGATTGTTCCATGCAAGCCTTCCGAATGCATACCAGTTGGCCTGGGCAAAATCATGGCCGCACCAATTGGTATCCAAACCAATATTGGCAACACCGGCAATGGTAGAATGTTTCTGCTGGTAAATGCTTCCATCCGTACAACGGGCAACGGTGCTTCCTTTGCCTGCCTGGTAGGTATCGCTCTGCAAACATTCTTCCCATAGGGTAGATAAAAAAACAAGATGAATAGATTGGCCAAGGTATTCCTGCGTAATCTGGAACTCAGGCATAACGGCTGTTTTTTTCATAGCGCCAAACAAGGGACTAAAAGGTTCCCTCGGTTGAAAATCAACCGGGCCGTTTTTTACCTGTATAATTACATTGTCGCGGAAGATTCCATCCAGCGGCATGAATTCTGAATACGCCTGTTTCGCACGGTCCTTATCATTCGGGTTATATACAAAGGCGCGCCACATTACAATGCCACCAAAAGGTTTAACAGCGTCAGCCAGCATATTTGCGCCGTCGGCATGCGTACGGCCATAATCCTGAGGACCCGGCTGGCCCTCACTGTTCGCTTTTACCACAAAACCCCCGAGATCAGGAACAAACGAATAGATCTCTTTCACTTTTGCTGTCCACCAGTTGATCACTGAATCTGAGAGTGGATCCGTGGTGCCCAGTTTGCCCAAAGTTTTAGGAGAAGCGAAGTTAATGGCGAGATAAGTTTTGATTCCATAAGGGCGTAACACATTGGCAATGGACTGAACTCTTTTCAGGTAGTCGGTTGTGAGCACCAGCGGGTTGGCATTTACATTATTGATCACTGATCCGTTGATACCGATGGATGCATTGGCACGCGCATATTCTTTCCATATCAACAGGTTGCTGTCGGTAACCACAAACGGATTTTCTCTCCGCCAGAAAATAGAGGGGCCGCCAAAACCATGTTCAATGCTTCCATTCACATTATCCCAGTGGTTCAATATCCTGAATTCATAGGAGGGATTGACCAGTTCTTCACCAATGGCCTGACCTGTTTGCTGTCTCCGGAGCAATTCATACACACCGTATAGAATGCCAGCATCGCTTTTAGCACGTACACTGTTGGCACCCAACCTGAAGCCATCGCCTTTTATGGCATTGTCCGTTACGATGTTTAAAGTTACCAATGCGCTCGGTTTGCCGTGCCAGCCCTGTTTCAGCTCCTGTTCAGCGATGGACAACGTAGCAGATTTGCTTGTGCAGACCACCGACACCGCGGAGGCACTGTTGTTACGGAGCCAGAGCTGGTGCCCGCCCTGGGCTTGTAGACAGTCGATCGAAAAGAACAAACAGGCTATGGCAAGAAGGGGTCTCATAAGCAAGTTATTTGCTATCTAAATGTACCTTTTTTTAAATTGTAATCGGTTACATCCGGCGAAGACATTTGTTTGATCGGTAGACCCCAAAACGAAGAATGGGGCCTTGATCCATCACAGTTTGTTATGAAAAACAGGATCGGGCTACTAAAATCACCTGAAAGTATGAGGGCTAAAAGATAATTTTATTCGAGTTTTACATCAGCGCTTACCATTAATTTTATAAACATGAAAAGAATATCACTTACGTTAACCCTAATTGCGACTTCGTTTCTATTAGGCTTTAGTTTTAAAACAATTATCGTTAATCAAAAAAACGCAAACATGAAAAAAGTAACAGGAATAGGCGGTGTTTTCTTCAAATCCAAGGACCCTAAGGCAATCAACGAATGGTATAAAACCCATCTTGGTTTTAATACAACCCCCTATGGAACCAAATTTGAATGGCGGCAGATGGACGACAGTAATAAAAAGGGACTTACCCAGTGGAACCCTTTTGCAGAAAATACCAAGTATTTTGAACCTTCGGCGAAAGACTTTATGATCAACTACCGCGTTGCGGATTTAGAAGCGCTGGTAGCGCAACTCAAAACAGAAGGCGTAACCATCGTAGACAAGATTGAGGATACTGACTATGGCAAGTTTGTGCATATTTTAGATATTGAAGAAAATAAAATTCAATTGTGGGAGCCTAAGGATTAATTATCCCAGATAGGCTTCAAGGGGATAAGCGAAGCGGTTTTCATCCTGAAATTCTTATTGCCTTTTATACTGATGCGTGTATAATTATCTTTGGGAAAAAAGATTGATGTCATTGTGGTTAGTCCGCTATCCGCAAATAATTCCGCTGATGCATTGTCAATGATCAGGGTAAGATCAAGACCGCTCGCGGTATCGATCCTCCGGCTGGTTATACGGCTGGCAAATCCTTTTTCGAAATTTTTTTCGCCGGACAGGGTTCTGTCTATAAAAAAATAATTACTGTCTGCATCAAAACCCGCTACCCATTTTTCTCCACCTGCGTTTGAGAGCGTGACCGAAAAACTTTCGGCCTGCTTTAACTGTATGTGGAGTTTGGCTGGGCCAGACAATTCTTTTTCCAGAACGGTGAGGTTGGCGGCAACGTTTTCTTGTGAGCCGAGCGCATCCAGTTCTTTAACAGGAACGGAACGCAGATAGTATTGACCCTTAACTTTTGTAAGGCTGAGTTCGCGGGGAATGGTCATGGCGCTGCGCCATTGTTTGGTAGGTACCGCTTGTGCATATTGCCAGTTACTCATCCATCCCATAAAAATATGCCTGTCGCCAGTATTCGACCAGGTAACACCGGCATAATCATCTGTGCCGGCGTCTATCCAGCGGATCTCTTTTTGAGAACTGGTAAATTGTTTCCCATCAAAATCGCCGATAAAATACTGAGTGGCCGATCCGCCCTGTGGCCCACCCGGGTTAATGCTTACCAGTAATACCCAAACTGTTTTCCCGTTATCGTTGATAGGGAATAGATCGGGACATTCCCATACGCCGCCATGCGCACCAACTGTGGCGCCAAATGCTGATTCTTTGGTCCATTGCCTGCAATCGGGCGAAGAATAAAAACTGACACGGTCCTTTGTTGCCAGCGTCATAATCCATTTCTTCACTTTTTCATTCCAGGCAACTTTTGGATCCCGAAAATCTTTTATCCCTGGATTTTTTAATACAGGATTACCGATGTACTTAGTCCAGGTAGTTCCTTCATCAAGGCTATAGGCAATGCCCTGGCGTTGAAAATCAATCCTTCCCTGTTTTTCTCCCACAGGATCATGCTGCGTAAAGATGGCAATCAATGGGGTCTTCCCTTCTTTTCCAAAACCCGAGGTATTAGCAGTATCGGCAATGACACTCCCAGAAAATATATATCCCAAACTATCGGGATAGAGGGCCACCGGCTGTTCTTTCCAATGCACCAGGTCAGTACTGGTAGCGTGTCCCCAATGCATCGGCCCCCAAACGGTGCTGTCAGGATAGTATTGAAAGAACAGGTGCCAGGTATTATCATAAAAGATCATCCCGTTCGGATCATTCATCCAGTGTTGCTTCGGAGAAAAATGGATCTGCGGCCGATGCGGTTCACTATAAGCAACAGCGGGCCCTGCCGGTTTCGGATTACTGCAGGAGAGTGAAAATAACAATATCGGTAAAACAGTATATCTCATCAACAAGAAAGGTATACCAATAAGCGATAAAAAATAAATCAGAAAGCAAAAACCAAAATCTATTTTAGATTAGCTTTAACGGCGTGTTGAACTGAGATGAAAAGCTTGTTCGCAACTAATTTCTAATCAGTCCCTGTGGACGGGCCTCTTTGGGTTCGGTGTCGCGCGTAGCGCTGACAGATCAGATCATGCGCAGCAGACCTGATCAGGGGCCAAAGTAGCCCGGTAACAGGGACGGGGCCCAGCGGCCGTGAGCGACAATGAATCTCGAATAGTCAAAGTATAATTTTAAGTGAAAAGCAACTGTTTATGACCCATCCCCGCAGCCTATTAACAAGCATGATGTTCTTAACATCCATCTTTTGCTTCAGTCAAACCTCCATAAACCAGCAAAGAATGGAAAAGCGCATCGCCGCGTTATCCGAATTCGGCAAAGACGCCAATGGAAGAGGTTACCGCGTAGCCTATACCAAAGGCGATATAGCTGCGAGGACTTATTTTATGGATCTGATGCGCAAGGCAGGGCTCGAAGTGAACATCGATAATGCAGGCAATATCATCGGCAAAAGAAAAGGAGAGAACCCATTGCTAAAGCCTATTGCTTTTGGCTCGCACCTGGATATGGTTCCCGACGGGGGCAATTATGATGGGGATGTAGGTTCTGTTGGCGCCCTGGAACTGGTGGAGATCCTCAATGAAAACAAGATCATTACCAAACACCCGTTAGAATTGATTATATTTTCAAATGAGGAAGGCGGCACCGATGGCTCCGCTGCCATGGCCGGCAAATTAAGTGAAGAAGCATTGAAGCTAAAGAGCCAGAGCGGGTTAACGGTTGGGGAAGGGATCAAAGCCATTGGTGGTAATCCCGATCAGATCAAAGATGCAGCAAGAGCAAAAGGCGAACTGACTGCATTTGTAGAATTACATATAGAGCAGGGGGGCTTACTCGAAAAAGAAAAATTACAGATCGGCGTGGTAGAGGGGATCGTAGGGATAGAACATTGGGAAGTAAGCGTAGAAGGCTTCGCCAATCATGCGGGTACCACACCCATGAATATGCGAAGCGATGCCTTGCTGGCCGCTGCTAAATTTATCGTTGCCGTAAATGAAGAGGTAACCAAAATACCCGGAAGACAGGTTGGCACGGTGGGAAAGATCTCGGCCATGCCCGGGGCATTTAATGTGATACCGGGTAAAGTAAACCTTGGGCTCGAACTGAGGGATCTGGATCATGAAAAGATTTGGCAACTGTTCAAGACCATTGAGCAAAGAGCAAATACGATAGCCACTGCCTCAGGCACGCATTTTACGTTTACCTATCAAAACAATCCTGCAAAACCCGCATTGACCAGTAAATCGATACAGGAAAAAATTGTAGCCGCGGCAAAAAAATCGGGACTAACCTACCAGTTCATGCAAAGTGGGGCGGGGCACGATGCACAGGAGATGGCGATGATTGCACCGGTAGGGATGATCTTTGTTCCGAGTGTTGGCGGGATCAGCCATTCACCAAAAGAATTTACGAAGGGAGAAGATATGGCCAATGGCGCCAATGTGTTGTTGAAAACGATTCTGGCGATTGACCAGGAATAAAAAGATCAATCTTGCTTTTCATGCAGTCTTCTTTCCTTTTTTTCTCTTTCATATGCACTGAAGTACAGGCCCCCAGTGTTTCTATGCTTCAGTGGCAAAAGGGAAATTATTTTTTTAGTAATATTACCTACTCATGACCGCCCAAATACACACTTCCTCTTTCCAATTCCTCAAAGAACTCAAAGCCAACAACACCCGCGAATGGTTCAATG
>JANXRX010000082.1 GCA_025352905.1 Bacteroidota bacterium
TCAGGTAGCTTTTTACCAAATTCAAGCAGTTTATGAAATTTTGTTTCATTACGCAATACGCCCCATAACGGGTGGTACCTGTATTGCTTACGGCGGCGGAGGTCAAACCCGGTAGCCTGTATATGCCCGTTCTCTTTGGTACAGATCCATACATTCTCCCACGCGGGCGGGATGGCCATCTTGCGAATACGGTTGATCTCATCCTTATCTTTAACTGGTGCATCCTTCAGGATATAAGAAAAACCCTTCCCCTTTTTTAAACGTGAAATACCGGGCTCCAGGTCATTTACATACACAAGCTTGGCCAGAACAGCGGTTTGCGCATAATCTTTTACCAGGTTAAGGTGTTTTCGATGACTCAGTTTTGCGGTTGGCATAAACGGTTATTTTTTGGATAGGCTTGTGGTTCAGAATTTCCATAAACTATGAACCATTGGCTATCAACTACTTCTTCGCATCCTTTATCGACTTGATCATCTCTAAATGGTGCTGTATGGTAGGCAGTTTGGCCGTTGCCCAGTTTCTCAGGTCGTTATCATTGCCTTTATCAGATTCTTTTTGAAAAGCATCCAATACAGCCTTATGTCCATCAACCATGCAATCCACATAAGCTTTGTCAAAATCGGCCCCTTTTTTGGCAGATAGGTCGCTGTATTTTTTTTGTTTCTCATCACTTAATGCGGCAGGTAGGGTTATCTTTTTCTGAAGCGCCAGGTTGCTTAATTCGTTATTGGCGGCTGTATGCTGTTCTACCATTGTTTGCGCAAATGCTTTTACATTAGCTGCCGAAGCATTGGCCAGGGCCAGGTTACCGGCTTCCACCTCAAATTTGCCGGCATCGGCAGCATTTACGGCAAATTTTGTATCGTTTTCTATGTTCGTCGAATCAAATTTCTGGGTATTGGCTTCCTTCGCGGCTGCGGTACTGTCTGTGGTGGAGCCATTTGAGCAGGCCACAAAGCAATTCAGCCCAATACAGGCAAAAAAAATCGGTAATAGCTTTTTCATGGGATAAGGTTTATATTTAATAATTATTATAAGCGAAAAACATTCCAATTTGTTTTGTAGAAGATTATATACAAAAAATGGATAAGAAATACCCGGATAGTATTTTTAGGAAACCATTGCGGATAAAAGGCATCATTATTGAACAATAGTTGATACGCGAGCCGTTAGTAAGAATTACTCACGTTTCACGCTTTTATGATCACAATAACAAAAAATGAAAAAAACGCATCTCCTTTTTCTTGTAGACGATGATCTTGATGACCAGATGCTTTTCCAGGATGCGATCACCGAGATCGATCCCTCCATATAAGTAGTAACTGCGATGAACGGCGTGGATGCTCTCCAGAAATTGGTGCTAAAAGAGATAGAGATGCCGGATTATATTTTCATAGACCTGAATATGCCCCTGATGAATGGCATACAGTGCCTGCAGGAAATAAAACAGTTACCCGCATATGCCGCCATCCCGGTGATCATTTATTCTACTTCTTCCTATGAACGCGATATCATGCAGACGATCAGCAATGGCGCTTTTCAATACATTGTCAAACCCTTTAGTTTCCTGGAACTCTGCGATAAGGTCCGCACGGTATTGAAAATGCCCGTTACCTCGCCCTAAAACTAATTGGGGAATTTATTCTACAGCAGTTTTGGAACTTCATTCGGGGTTCCTAAAAACAAAATTTTTTCACCGGTTCCCATCCCGCTTTAAGCGATTCTGCGTATTTCTTTAGTAAATAGTTTCCCCGGTAAATCGATACCATTCTGGTACAATTTTTTAATAAAGTACAGCTTAGGATTTCCTTCGCCCTAAGCTGACTATATGCAAAAAATTTTAGTAATAGATGACGATACAGATCTTTGTTTCTTATTGAATCAATTTCTAAGTCGTAAGGGATATGCCGTAACCGTTATCTATTCCGGCGAAGAAGCTCTGCAATACCTCCAAACCTCAAGACCCGATCTGATCATGTGTGATCTTCGCCTGGAAGATATAGACGGGATCACTTTACTGGGAGAAATAAAAGAAAAATATACAGACCTGCCGGTGATCATCATCACGGGTCATTCGGATATTAAAACATCGGCGCTTGCCTTAAAACAGGGTGCTTTTGATTATGTAGTAAAACCCCTGATCACAGAACAGATACTGTTAACGATACAGGAAGCATTAAATAACCAGAAAGACGGCGAGGTAAGCTCCGTTAATAAACCACGGACAGATAAGCAGTCGGTCGATTATTTTTTCTGGGGTCATACAGATTCCTTTAAAAAGCTGAACCGGCAGGTGCAACTGGTTGCCCCAACGGATCATAACGTGATCATCTATGGGGAAGATGGCGTAGGTAAAACGGCTATCGCAAAGGAGATCCATAAAAACAGTAAACGAAGCCAGATGCCTTTCGTGGTGATAAAAGCAGGCGCCCTATCAAAAGAAAACCCAGTGGAAGAAATATTCGGTTCTGAAACTATTGCTGATTCCGGTGAAAAAGAAACCCGGAAAGGAATAGCAGAGCAGGCAAACGGGGGAACGCTTTTCATTTCTGAGGCAGAGCGGTTACCGTTAGCTGTTCAGGAAACACTGCTCGAAGCGATCCGCAAAAAAAAGATGCGCAGGGTAGGCGGTACCAAAGATATTCCGTTTAATGTACGGGTGTTTATTTCAAGCAACCATCTTTTATGGAGCGCCACACGTAATGGAAAATTCAGGGAAGAATTGTATCACAGACTCAATGATTTTAACATTGTTATGGCGCCTTTAAACAGCCATAAAGAGGATATACCGGTATTGACAGATCATTTTTTAAAATTATATGCAGATGTGTTTGGCAAAACCATCAAAGGATTTACACCCGATGCTGCCGCTCTTCTATACAATTATATATGGAGCGATAACGTGCGCGAATTGAAAAATGTGATCAAGAAAGCAGTACTGCTCTGCGGAGGTACGGCTATCGGTATGGAATGCCTGCCGGGTGAACTGGTGAACCCGGGTAATGAATCGATACTTGCCGGTTGATAGAATAGGGATAATATTTATTAGAACGGACCATTAAGGATATCAAAAGGTAAGAATCTATGAAAGCATTTCAAGGGAAAAATGATACCAAAGATATTTTTGAAATGCTTCCTCAGGCAATTGCGGTGTTAAAGAAAAATATCATCGGTCCCTTTCTCGGTGCCAGCCTCCTTGAAAAATATGCTAACGAAATGCCGCCCTTACGGGCTGAACTGTTCAGCGCCGAACAGAGTGAGAGCTATGCCAAAAAATTAGCAACCAACCACCCCCTGATTACCGAACATCCGTCTGAACAATTATTGAAAAGACTGGCCGAAAATTCAGAGGCCCTGCTGGATGTACATACTTTGTTAACGGAGTCTGTTAAAGAGAACCACCGCATTTCTCCCGCGGGCGAATGGCTGCTCGATAATTTTTACCTGATAGAAGAACAGATATACACAGGAAAAAAACACTTACCCAAAGGATACAGTAAAGGGCTCCCCCAATTAAGAACGGGCCAGTCGGCCGGTCTGCCCCGTGTATACGATATAGCTGTAGAGATCATTTCGCACAGCGATGGGCGCGTTGACCTGGTAAGTCTTACCGGTTTTATCACAGCTTACCAATCCGTTACACCGCTTAAACTGGGCGAACTCTGGGCCATCCCGATCATGCTGCGGCTGGCGCTGATCGAGAACCTGCGGCGCCTTGCCACACAGATAGCCATCGACATTACCTATAAAAAACTGGCGGAGTATTGGGCGGATGAAATTATCAGGACGGCAGAAAACGATCCAAAGAATCTCGTGCTGATCATAGCAGATATGGCGCGCTCCAACCCGCCAATGATCGGTCCCTTCGTAGCAGAATTAACCAGGAAGCTCCAGGGCAAAGGATCTGCCTTATCACTTCCCCTTACCTGGATAGAACAACATGTTTCGGAGAACGGCTTAACCAGTAATGAAATGGTAGGTCTGGAGAACCAGAAACAGGCATCCGACCAGGTATCGATCAGTAACAGTATCAGTAGTCTTCGTTTTTTAAGCGCCAACGACTGGCGTGATTTTGTGGAAGCCACCAGTATTGTTGAACAGGTGCTTTTAGAGGATAGGGATGGTGTATATGGGAAAATGGATTTTTTTACGCGCGACCGGTACCGTCATGCCGTGGAAAAAATTGCCAAAGGAAGTTATTATTCGGAAGAAGAGATAGCGGCCTATGCTATCAGACTGGCAAAAGAAAGCGCGGAAAGAGAAGTTACCGACGCCCGTACCCTGCATGTAGGATATTACCTGGTAGATAAAGGCGCTTTACAGGTAGAAAAATACGCAGGCATGAAAATCCGCGTAGGGGAATGGATCCACCGGTTTTTCAGCGGTATTCCATTGTTATCTTATATGGGTTCTATTGTGTTGTTCACTGCTTTGATCAGCTGGCCATTACTGCATATGATGCGGCAGGATGAACCGGTAAAATGGGCGGCGGTCATTGTGAGCATCCTAATCGTATTGGGCACCAGCCAGCTCGCGCTCAATATTACCAACTGGCTCGCTACTTTACTGGTCAGACCCTCTGCCATACCCCGGTTAAATTTTTCGAAAGGGATCCCTGCATCAGAGGCTACGATGGTAGTCGTGCCAACCATGCTGAGCAGCATTTCGGGAATTGATTATTTATTGGAATTACTTGAGGTGAGGTTTTTAGCCAACCGGAACGAGAACCTGTATTTCGCTTTACTCACAGATTTTAAAGATGCACAAACAGCGGTTGTGTCTTCAGATGACTTATTGTTACAGGCTGCAGAAGACAAAATAACCGAACTCAATAAAAAATACGGGAGCACGCAAAATGGGCTGTTCTTTCTTTTTCACCGCCCGCGAAAATTCAATGCAACAGAAAATACCTGGATGGGTTATGAAAGAAAACGCGGTAAGCTGGGTGAGCTCAATTCATTGCTGCGCGGGCATGGTAAAGAAAATTTTTCGCTGGTTGTAGGCGATGAATCTGTATTTTTTTCCGTAAAATATATCATTACATTAGATACGGATACACAGCTGCCAAGGGATTCAGCATGGAAACTGATCGGTACCCTTGCCCACCCACTGAACCATGCCATCTACTCTGAAAAAAAACAACGTGTTATTCATGGGTATACTATTCTGCAACCCCGTGTATCCAACAGTTTACCGGTTCCCGGAAGTTCTGTATACGCGCGGATTCATGGCAATGAACCCGGTACAGATCCCTATACAAGAGTTATCTCGGATGTGTACCAGGACCTTTTTAAAGAAGGTTCCTTTATCGGTAAAGGAATTTACGAGATCGATTCATTTGAAAAAGTATTGAATGGCCGTTTCCCCGATAACCGGATCCTGAGCCATGACCTGCTCGAAGGATGTTATTCACGCTCCGGGTTGATCAGTGATGTACAACTGTATGAAGAATATCCCTCATCCTACCAGGCTGATATGCAGAGACGGCACAGGTGGATCCGTGGCGACTGGCAGATAGCCAACTGGTTCCTGCCGCTGGTTCCTAAAAAAGACAAGGGCCTTACTACTAACCCGCTTTCTGCTTTATCACGCTGGAAAATATTTGATAACCTCCGACGCAGCCTCGTGCCATTGGCGCTTACCTTCCTGTTATTGTACGGCTGGTTATTTTCAGACGCCGCCTGGTTCTGGACCCTGGCCGTAACGCTAATCATTGGCATACCTGCCGGAATCAGTCTTGTCTGGAATATTGTCTGGAAACCCAAAGACGTACTCTTTACACAACACTTGATCTATTCACTGAGATCGGCAACGGATCATTTTGCACAGCATGTGGCCGATTTTGTTTTCCTGCCCTATGAAGCCGTAAGAAATGCAGATGCCATTCTACGTACTTTCTGGCGGATAAACTTCTCGCATAAAAAATTACTCGAATGGAACCCTTCAGGAATGCACACACAGGATGACCTGATTGGGTTATGGCGGTCCATGTGGTTTATACCCTTGTTTGCCGTTGGATTATTCGCCTATTTTTCGGTTTATGCCCCCCTTTTATTATTAACCGCATTACCGGTGCTTGTGTTATGGTTCTTTTCACCCTTTATCTCCTGGTGGATCAGTATGCCGGTAGATACAAGTATGGTAAAACTATCGGATGAACAGGATATTTTCCTGCACAAGCTCGCCCGGAAAACATGGACCTTCTTCGAAACTTTTATAGGAGAAGAAGACAACTGGCTACCGCCGGATAATTACCAGGAAGAACCGGTTGAGCGTATTGCGCACCGCACATCCCCCACCAATATAGGTCTTGCCCTGCTCTCATACCTGTCTGCCTACGATTTCAGGTATATCACCGCCTCACAATTACTGGAACGGTGCACCAATACCATCAGCACCATGCAGCGGATGGAAAGATACCGCGGCCATTTTTTTAACTGGTATGATACGGTAACCCTTCAACCCCTGTACCCAAGATATGTTTCAACAGTAGACAGCGGTAACCTTGCCGGCCACCTGCTTACACTTAAGCAGGGCCTAATAGCGCTGCCGCATGATAAGATCATACGTCCCGATATATTTAATGGCATCCTTGATACGGCAAGGGTACTTGCTGCAAAAGCGCCCGGAAATACCCATGCAGAAAAACTGAAAGACGACATAGCAGATCTCTGCGCCGCCCGGCCAAAGGGATTGATGGCCATCAAATTCCTGCTGGATAAAGTGCAGGCATCCTGCGGCAGGATGGCTTTTCATGTGAAACCCGATGAAGAAGATGAAGTATACATATGGTTACAAAAATTAACTGGGCAGGTAAGATCATGTACCAGCGACCTTGTGAGTTTTTTGCCCTGGATGCTCATCGCCGTACCGGCCAAATTTTCAGATGCATTTTCATTGATCTCTGTTGCCCCCAGTTTTTATGAACTGGCAAGGATAGAAGAATTCCTGCTTCCGAGGATCAGCGGTTTTTATAAAGAAGAAAATACAAAGGAAGAGGAAGAATGGCTCGATCAGTTCCGGGCTCATATCATACAGGGTAGCCAGCGCGCCAAAGAATTTATTCTCATTACGCAAAGATTAACGGAAGAATGTATAGAACTGTCTACGATGGACTATGATTTTCTCTATGATAAAACGCAGCATCTTTTATCCATCGGGTATAATTTTGAAGAACAGAAAAAAGACAATAGCTTTTATGACCTTCTTGCATCGGAAGCAAGGCTAACCACGTTCCTGGCTATCGCACAGGGTAAATTGCCGCAGGAAAGCTGGTTTGCTTTGGGCAGGCAGTTAACCAATGTAGGCACAACACCGTTGCTTCTTTCCTGGAGCGGATCCATGTTCGAATACCTGATGCCTTTGCTGGTCATGCCAAGTTATGGGAATACATTACTGGATGAAACAACCAATGGTATCGTAGCCAAGCAGATCGAATACGGTAGAAAAAGAGGTGTTCCCTGGGGCATTTCAGAATCGGGTTATAACCTCGTGGATGCTAACCTTAACTACCAGTACCATGCCTTTGGCGTACCGGGTACCGGCTTTAAACGCGGACTGGGAGAGGACCTGGTGATTGCGCCCTATGCAACAGAAATGTCGCTGATGGTAAACCCGGCAGAAGCCTGCCGCAACCTGCAGTTATTGCATAAAGAAGGATTTGAAGGGGATTACGGTTTCTATGAAGCGATCGATTATACGCCGTCACGCCTGCCCAGGCGCCATAACAGTGTGATCGTCCGTTCTTATATGGCGCATCATAAGGGGATGGGCTTTTTATCGCTGGCTTACTGTCTTTGCGATCAGCCCATGCAGAAACGTTTTGAAGCAGAGGTTCAGTTCAAAGCCACTTTATTGTTGCTGCAGGAACGCGTTCCGCGCATCACTACTTTTTATTCACCGGGTGTACATATAGCGGATGCCGGTTTGGAATTGGTGAGCGATACTTCCATGCGTATCATCAATACACCGCATACCGCTGTGCCCGAAGTGCAATTGTTATCTAACGGACGATACAATGTAATGGTAACCAATGCCGGTGGCGGTTACAGTCGCTGGAAAGATATCGCGGTAACACGCTGGCGCGAAGACAGTACCTGTGATAACTGGGGTACTTTCTGTTTTATACGCGACATGGAAACCAATCTTTCCTGGTCCACAGCTTACCAGCCAACCCTGAAACAGGGAGATAATTATGAAGCGTTCTTTTCACAGGGACGCGCAGAATTCAGGCGGCGCGATCATTCGCTCGAAACACATACAGAGGTAGTGGTATCTCCGGAAGATGATGTGGAACTGCGACGTGTGCATATCACTAACCGCTCACGTAAAAAAAGAGTGATCGAGATCACTAGTTATGCCGAAGTGGTGCTGGCGCCTGACGCAGCAGATACTTCGCACCCTGCTTTCAGCAATTTATTTGTGCAGACAGAGATCGTATCGCAGCGCCAGGCTATTGTATGTACGAGAAGGCCGCTGTCGGCAGATACGCAGATGCCGTTTATGTTCCACCTGATGAAAGTGCATGATGCAGAAGTAACACAGGTTTCGTATGAAACCGACCGGTCGAGGTTCATCGGCCGCGGAAATACGATTCACCAGCCGGTTAGTATCGATCAATCGCAGCCCTTAAGCGGTACAGCCGGTTTTGTACTGGATCCCGTAATCGCCATTCAATACCGCATCATCATTGAACCACAGCAATCGGCAACGGTGGATATGCTGATCGGTATCGGTGATACTAAGGAGATCTGCGACAGCATGGTAGAAAAATACCAGGACAGGCATATGGCCAACCGCGCACTCGAACTTGCCTGGACACATAGCCAGGTGATCCTGCGCCAGATAGATGCGAGGGAAGAAGAGGCACAGTTATACGGGCGGTTGGCAGGTGCGGTCATTTTTATGAATCCATCCCTGCGTATCGACCCTGCTATTATTATCAAGAACCAGCGGGGGCAGTCGGGTTTATGGGGTTATGCGATATCGGGTGATGTGCCTATTGTATTGTTACAGATAGAAGATTCAGGCAATATAGAACTTGCGCAGCAACTGGTACAGGCCCACGCTTACTGGCGGCTGAAGGGATTGATAGTGGACCTGGTAATATGGAACGAAGATCATGGCGGTTACCGCCAGACACTGCAGAATCAATTACTCGGATTGATCGCAACAGGGATTTCTGCCAATGTAAAAGAGCAACCGGGCGGTATTTTTATCCGTTCGGCAGACCAGGTATCAAATGAGGACCGGATCCTTTTTCAAACCATTGCACGCATCGTTATCTCAGGCAATAACGGAACACTGGAAGAGCAGGTGAACAGGCGCAGCAAACTGAAAGGTATCATTCCTTATTTTAGCCCTACCCGGTTTCATGCAACAGTGGCTACAGCCATCGAACCGGCAAAAGATCTTTTGTTCTTTAACGGTACGGGTGGTTTTGCAAAGAATGGCAAAGAATATGTGATTACTACTTCGCCATCCAAAAAAACACCGGCGCCATGGATCAATGTAATGGCCAACCCACATTTTGGAACAATTGTTTCAGAGAGCGGTCAATCATATACCTGGGTAGAGAACGCACACGAGTTCCGTTTAACACCCTGGGAAAATGATCCGGTAAGCGACCGCGCCGGTGAGGCCTATTACCTGCGGGATGAAGAAAGCGGACGGTTCTGGTCGCCCATGCCTTTACCCCAACGTGGTAAGTCGCCTTATATCACGCGGCACGGTTTCGGGTACAGCATTTTTGAATACAGCGAAGATGGAATCTTTTCCGAACTCTGTATGTATGTAGACATGGATGACAGTATCAAATTCGTGGTACTGAAACTGCATAACCGTTCGGGCCGTCACAGACGGTTGTCTGCCACCGGATATATGGAATGGGTATTGGGGGATCTCCGGCCAAAATACCAGATGCATATAGTAACAGAAACAGAAGCCTTGCCCGGGGCCATTTTTGCGCGTAATGCCTACAACACCGCATTCGAAAACAGGGTAGCTTTTTTTGATGTGAATGATCCGAACCGGACACATACCGCCGACCGTACCGAATTTATTGGCCGAAACGGAACACTGGCTAACCCCGAAGCCATGAATAAAGCAAGGCTCTCCGGCAAAACAGGGGCGGGTTTTGATCCCTGCGCGGTATTACAAACCGTCTTCGACCTGGCTGAAGGTGCAGAAAGAGAGATCGTGTTCCGTTTGGGTACGGGAAGGGATACAAATGATGCAAAAAACTTAGTAAAAAAATACAAGGACACAGCAACGGCGCTTGCATCCCTGAATAAAGTGAAAGCGTATTGGGACAGGACATTACAGGCAGTTCAATTAAATACACCCGATCCTGCACTGAATATGCTTTCGAATGGCTGGCTCATCTATCAAACACTTTCCTGCCGCATTTGGGGAAGAAGCGGCTTCTACCAGTCTGGCGGCGCATTCGGTTACCGCGACCAGTTACAGGATATGCTTGCCCTGCTCCATTCACACCCCGAACTGGTGAGGGAACATCTTATATTGTGCGCATCCAGACAGTTTAAGGAGGGTGATGTACAGCATTGGTGGCATCCGCCCGCAGGCCGCGGTGTACGTACAACCTGTTCTGATGATTTCCTTTGGCTGGCTTTCGTAACGGCAAGGTATATCCACACTACCGGCGATACTGCTTTACTGGATGTTCCGGTAAATTATATCGAAGGGCGGATCCTGAATATTGATGAGGAATCTTCTTATGACCTTCCTATACGCTCAGACCAGTCTACCTCATTATATGAGCATTGTACCCGTGCGATAGAACATGGGATGAGGTATGGAGAACATGGATTGCCATTGATGGGTTCGGGCGACTGGAACGATGGAATGGATAAAGTAGGGCAGCATGGCAAAGGAGAAAGTGTATGGCTGGCTTTTTTCCTGTATGATATATTACAGCGGTTTTCGGTTATTGCGAAGGAGAGAGAGGATATGGATTTCATGAAAAAATGTGCCGACACGGCAAAAACATTGCAGGCAAAAATAGCGGAACATGCCTGGGATGGTAACTGGTATCGCCGCGCTTATTTTGATGATGGTACACCGCTGGGTTCTGTTGAAAATCCGGAATGTAAGATCGATTCATTACCACAAAGCTGGTCGGTATTATCCGGTGCAGGTGAAAAAGAACGTTCGGCAACGGCGATGGCTTCTGCCAAACAATACCTTGTAAAAAAGGAGGATGGCATCATACAACTCTTCGACCCCCCTTTTGATAAGTCGGCCATGAATCCAGGATATATAAAAGGATATGTGCCGGGTGTAAGGGAAAACGGCGGACAATATACACATGCAGCTATCTGGTTAACCATGGCTTTTGCAGAGATGGGTGATAGGGAACAGGCATGGGAACTGATTAAAATGATCAACCCGATCAATCATGGACTGGATGAGAAAGGTGTACAGACATATAAAGTGGAGCCGTATGTGATGGCAGCAGATGTATACGCGGTGGAACTGCATAAAGGACGTGGCGGATGGACATGGTATACGGGTTCAGCCGGTTGGATGTACCAGCTTATTCTCGAAATATTTATTGGTTTAAGGAAAGAGGGTGACCAGTTATATTTTGCCCCCGCAGTGCCTGCAGAATGGGGAGCATTCGATATCAGCTACCGGTATATGGATACGGTTTACCAGATTAATTTACGCAAAGCGATGGCCGGTCAGCCGCTCACCCTTACCCTGGATGACGCTCTTCAAAAAAAGAATAGATTATCCCTGGTAAATGACAAACAAACGCATAAAGTATCTATCCTGTATGCTTAGCGGCCCGGGCATAACATTTGTAATCAGTAAATAAAAGAAACGCTATGAAAAATCTACTCTCTTTCCCCCTAATGCTTGTAGGCCTGGTAATGATGCTGATTTATATCTGTCTCCCGGAAAAAACAAGAGATATGTACTATTGAATAGCGTAGCCTTGCCCAAATTCTATGTAACTACCGGTACTACATTGACTGTGGAAGTTATTCCGCAGTCAAGCAATTATTATTGACCATTAAAACGACTATCATGAAAATGTCAAGAACAACCGCCAGCCTGTCTCTTCTGTTTCTTTTTGCCTTTTTATTACAAAGCTGTTCAGCTATTGCCGGCATCTTTAAAGCCGGTGTATGGGTAGGTGTTCTAGGTGTGGGCGGCGTGGTATTGCTGATCATATTCCTGATCTCGAGAAGGAACTAAATTATTCTATTAGTTGGTCTATAAGCTATTATTCAGGAAGGATAATAGTAAATGCAGATCCTTTACCGGGCTCACTTTCGGCCTTAATATAGCCGCTGCGGTTATCGACAATCTTTTTACAGATAGCCAGTCCATACCGGTTCCTTCGTATTCAGTACCGGTAAGGCGTTGGAAAATACCAAACATCTTTTCTTTGTATTGTGTGTCGAAACCGATACCGTTATCAGATACTTCAATGCATACATAATCTTCCGTTTCTATATTTAGATCAGCCGCTTCTTTTTTGCTGATTTTTTTTTGTGCGATGGAGATCAGCGGAGCCTCACTTTTATTGAATTTGATTGCATTGGATACCAGGTTTGTATGGGCAGTAGCGTGGTTTCCCTTTTTTCAACAGTCATAGAGGGTTTTTTAGCAACCGGGGATATTTCGATATATTTAAATTCTAAACCATTCGTCTGATACAAGCAGTATGGAGAATCCCCTCAAAATATTACTGATCGAAGATGATAACGATGATATCGAGCTGATGGAAGATGCCCTACAGGATGTAAAAGTATCCTATTCCCTGCACGTGATCAAAGATGGGGGATTGGTGGCCGGTTATCTCGAAACTTGCAAAGGAGATACCATTCCTGACATCATTGTAATGGACCTTAATCTGCCCAAAGTACATGGACGGGAAATACTTCTATACGTAAAACTCCTTGACGACTTCAAAAACCTGCCCCTTGTGATCCTGACTACTTCTTCTTCACAGGCCGATATAGACTATGCTTACAGGGAAGGTGCCAGCCGCTACCTCATCAAACCCACCACCACCAGCGGCATCCGCAATGTTGTAACCGTGATAAAAGAGCTGGCAACCGGCACAAATAGCAACTAAACACCTGCGTATCATTTATTTTTCTTTGGTGTGGGAAAAAATACACAGGGAAGTGGTTTGGGGTTAACAGGTGGGTTAAAAACGTTCCTAAAGCAGCAAACCCCAAACTGTTCCCCGGCATGAGAATTTTATCTATACTCACATGCCTCTCACGCTTTATAAAAAGAAAAGAAGTTTTAAAGAGACACCCGAGCCAACAGGTGGTAAGGCGGGTGGTGCAAAACTCCGTTTTGTGATACAAAAGCATGATGCCTCGCACCTGCACTACGATTTCAGGCTGGAAATGGATGGGGTGTTGAAAAGCTGGGCCGTACCCAAGGGCCCATCAACAGACCCAACGGTTAAACGGCTGGCTATGATGGTTGAGGATCATCCCTATGACTACCGGAATTTTGAAGGCATCATCCCCAAAGGGCAATATGGCGGCGGTACCGTGATCTTATGGGATGAGGGATATTATGAACCGCTGGAGACAGCTACGGGTAAAAAAGAACAGGAAAAAATATTGCTGAAACAGCTAAAAACAGGATCCTTAAAATTCCGTTTGTATGGTGAAAAACTACAGGGCGAATTTGCCCTTGTGCATTTAAAAGGCAAACAGGAAAATGCCTGGCTGCTGATTAAACACCGGGATGAATTTGCCGCCACCACGGATATCACTAAAAAAGATAAATCGGTGCGTTCCGGCAAAACCGTAAAACAGGTAGAAAAGGCCCCTGAAAATATTTATGGGCAAACCAAACGACCGGCCGCAAAAAAAACAGCATCCAAAACGGTTCTTCAGAAAAAAGCAGCACCTGCCGCTACTCTTAAAAAAGCACCTGCTGTTAAACCAGCTGTCAAAAAAAAAGTACACTGAGCAGCGGTAAAAAAGCTGCATTTCCTAAAGACATTATACCTATGCTGGCCACCCTGGTGGATAAACCTTTTGAAGAGGAGGGATGGCTGTACGAGATCAAATGGGACGGATACCGGGCGGTTGCCTATTGCAATAAAGATAAAGTTCATCTTAGCTCGCGCAACAATAAATCCTTCGACGAAAAATTTTATGCGGTGCATGCTGCATTAACGGCATTGAACCTTCACGCAGTTCTCGATGGAGAAGTGATCGTTCAGGATGCATCGGGGATCTCCAATTTTGGCAACCTGCAAAACTGGCGCAGTGAGGCCGATGGCGAATTAAAATATTATGTGTTTGATATCCTTTGGTTGGATGGATATTCCTTAACAGGTCTGCCGTTAACGGCGCGTCGCGAGATCTTACGTGAACTGATACCTGCAAATGATACCGTTATCCTGAGTGAAAATTTTGAAGGCAGCGGACTCGATTTTTTTGCTGCTGCGGGCAAGATGGGGCTGGAAGGTATTATGGCTAAAAAAGCAGATAGTGAGTATACGCCTGGCCTCCGCTCAAAAGAATGGCTCAAGATCAAGACCAATAAACGGCAGGAAGT
>JANXRX010000153.1 GCA_025352905.1 Bacteroidota bacterium
TGAGACGTCAATCATGCGTTATATTTCTCACGATTGACGTCTCACCCCTCACGAATATTCGGTATTACATTTTATTTATGATACGCGCCATCCGTATCCTCTCTCTCTTTTTCTTTTTCATATGCACGGATGATCGCTTTCACTAATTTATGACGAACAACATCTTCTTCATTCAGTTCAATATGTGCGATGCCCTCCACATTCTTGAGGATGCGTGTTGATTTTTCAAGTCCGCTACGCATATTCCTTGGCAAATCTACCTGCGTAGGATCACCGGTTATTATGGCTTTGGCATTGGCGCCGATACGGGTAAGGAACATCTTCAGCTGCAGGTCGTTTGTATTCTGCGCCTCATCCAAAATAATAAAAGCATTATCCAGCGTACGTCCGCGCATATAAGCAAGCGGCGCTATCTCAATGGTACGGGTGGTCATATAATAACCCAGTTTATCGGCAGGGATCATATCATCCAGCGCATCATACAAAGGACGCAGGTAAGGGTCGATCTTCTCTTTCAGGTCGCCTGGTAAAAAACCAAGGCTTTCCCCTGCTTCCACTGCAGGGCGCGTGAGAATGATTTTTTTTACGAGTTTATTTTTGAGCGCCCTCACAGCCAGTGCTACTGCTGTATACGTTTTACCGGTACCGGCCGGCCCGATAGCGAATACGATATCGTTACGGTCTACCGCCTGCACCATTTTCTTTTGGTTCTGTGTACGTGCCCTTACGGTCTTTCCATTGGGCCCGAATACAAGGATGTCATTGGGATTACTGTCTTTAAAATTATCAACAGTTTCTGCATCATCGCCGCCGAGGATCTGTTCAAAATAATTTTCACTCAGGTGGCCGTTACGTTCGAGATACTGTACAATCAGGATGATCTTTTCTTTTGCTGTTTCTATTTGTTCGGGGGCCCCGCTCATTTTTAATTGTGTCCCGCGGGAGAGGATCTTTAAGAGAGGAAATTTCTTTTTCAGCAAATCTAACTTTCCATTGTTTACACCAAAAAATTCAATGGGATTAACGGATTCGAGGTTGATAATGGTTTCAGTCAAACTGTTACAATTTTAGGGTTCACAAAATGAATAAGAGCTTTAAAATGCCTCTATTCCAAATTTAATTCTATAACTATATTGCTTCCTAACACTTCTTATACACAGGTGTGGATAGTATTGTTGAGAAAGGATTTGTTAAATTGGCTAAGTATTGGGCCATGCCAGATAGCTCAGGGAATATAGTTTAGCAACAGATAGTACCATGATCCCTGAACTAAACTACATTCTTTTTAGCGCAGCAATCGTTGCGGTAGGATCTTCAGATGAAAATACCGTATTGCCCGCTACCAGCACATCAGCGCCGGCATGGAGTATGGCGGGGGCATTGGAGAGTGTTACGCCCCCATCAATCTCGATCAGGGTATGCAACCCTTTATCTTTTATCATATGTTTCAGGGCGCGGATCTTATCAATCGTATGGGGTATAAACTGCTGGCCCCCAAAACCGGGGTTAACACTCATGATGAGCACAAGGTCTATATCATGCAAAACATCACCTAAAACAGATACCGGTGTATGTGGGTTGAGAGCAACGCCTGCTTTCATGCCCAGGTCTTTGATCTGCTGAAGATTGCGGTGAAGATGCGGACAAACCTCATAATGTACCGTAAGTATATCTGCACCCGCTTTTTTAAAAGCTTCAGCATATTTCCCGGGTTCCACTATCATCAGGTGTACATCACAGGTTTTTGTAGTGGCTTTACGCACCTGTTCAATCACCGGGAAACCAAAACTGATATTGGGAACAAAGCTGCCATCCATCACATCCAGATGAAACCAATCTGCGTGGCTCTCATTTAGCATCGTACAGTCTTTTTGCAGATTCAGAAAATCGGCGCTTAATAAAGAGGGGGCGATGATGGCCATGGGTTTGATTTAGAAAGGTGAAATTGAGAAATTTATTTTGTAACAGCGAATTAATTCGCGCCAAGTCTTTTGAGCACTGTGGCTGCTTCGGTAAGTTTGGGATCCAGCGTTAATGCTTTCTGGTAATTACCGATGGCCTCTGTTCTGTTATTCAATACTTCATCGCATTTAGCCAGCCAGTAATACCCATCCGGATAAGTATTTTTCAGGGTGATCACGGTCTGAAATACCTGCATGGCCTGGGTGGTTTTTTTAGCATCAAAATACAGGAACCCTTTTTCCATATAGGCTTCCATATAATTCAGGTCATTAATGATACAGGTATTAAACGCATCCATCGCTTTTTTCTGATCGCCTGTTCTCGCATAATATACCCCGTTGATAAAATTACAATGCGCGGTATATTCCCTGCCCAGGCGCAAAGAAGCCACCTGTTTGGTTAACAACATGGCCGTATCATTCCTGCGTTCCGCCAGCAGGTTGGCCGCCCCCAACATAGCATCGGGCGAGGGATACACACGGATCGCATATTGATAGGCCCGTAATGCTGCCGCGGTATCTTTATTATTTTCCTCTACCAGTGCCTTGCGGTACCAGAGGCCGTAATTAAGACTGTCTTTCCTGATAAGCAGGTTTACCTGTGCCAGCGCCTGTCCATAATCGCCAAGGCTGTCCAATGCATTTACCAGCTGAAAACGCAGGCCAACACTATCAGGGTTCCTGGATACCCTCTGAAACAGGTCCCTCACGGCCACCGGCATTTCGTGTGGTGAAGGTTTGACGGAATGCACGGTTTCCGGTTCATTCTTACAACCAACAAATAATAGTATGGATAAACAGGCACCCAGGTATTTCATCCTGTAAAAATAAGCCGGCTGAGGATGTGATGACAATTTTTTGACAAAAGACAATAATCAGCCCCTTATTTTTACCGAATATTAACATTATATGAAAAAGACTCTTTCCTTTTTAGCATTCTTATTGTACATAACCACACTACCCGCGCAAACAGCTACAACTGCCCCGGATTCTGTTTTGTTTGCAGGAGAAAAACATTTTAAGAATATCCGCCAGTTAACCTTTGGCGGGGATAATGCAGAAGCTTACTTCAGTTACGACGGAAAGTATATCACTTTCCAGCGAACCAACCCGAAAGAAGGTCTTAATTGCGACCAGATATTTGTTGGTAAGGTACCGGCCCCGGGTGAAAAATTTACGTATAAAATGATCAGTAGCGGTAAGGGACGTACCAGCTGTTCCTACTTCCTGCCCGATGGGAAGCATATCATTTACGCATCCACTTTTAAAGGAGCAGATACCTGCCCGCCTTTACCCGACAGATCTAAATACGGAAATAAATATATCTGGCCGCTGTACGATAGTTATGATATTTATATGTCGGACCTGAATGGTAACATCGTTAAACAGTTAACAACCGCCAAAGGATACGATGCGGAAGGTACTTTATCACCCGATGGAAAGAAGATGATCTATTGCAGCGATAAGGATGGCGACCTGGACCTGTATGTGATGGAACTGGCAACCGGTAAAGAAAAAAGGATCACCAATACACTGGGATATGATGGCGGCGCCTGGTTCAGCCCTGATGGTAAAAAGATCGTATGGAGGGCCAGCAGGCCCACTACAGATGAAGAGGTTAAGGAATACAAATCTTTTCTTGCCGAAGGATTAGTAGCGCCAACGCATATGGAAGTCTGGATCGCTGATGCCGATGGAACAAATGCCAAACAGATCACTTTTCTCGAACAGGCCAACTGGGCGCCCAACTTCACGCCGGATGGCAAACACATTATTTTCTGCAGTAACCATGAATACGCAAGAGGGTTCCCTTTTAATATGTACCTCACAGACCTGAACGGAAAAGGACTGGAAAAGATCAGCCGCGATAAAGGCTTTGACGCTTTTCCTATGTTCAGTCCCGATGGTAAAAAAATACTCTTCTCCTCCAACCGCAATAACGGGGGCACACATGATACGAATTTGTTCATTGCGGATTGGGTGGAATAGGGAGGGAGAAGGGGTAAGGCATAAGGCGTAAGGCATAAGGGATAGGAAATATTATTATCAATGCTATTTTTTCTTACTCCTTACCACTTACGCCTTATGCCTTACGCCTGTTTTTCCCTATCTTCAACCAAAACCATCCCTCATGCAAATCGGTTTACTGCATATACATAATTTACTGCGTTGGGTAATCCTTATTTTATTGGTGCTCTCTATTGTAAAAGCCTGGCAGGGCTGGATGGGCAAAAAAGTATTTACACCACGGGATAAAAAGATATGGCTGTTTACGATGATAGCCGCGCATATTACTTTACTACTGGGTCTGTACCAGGTAGCATTTGGCAGGTTTGGTTTTATGATGAACAGCCTTCCGGAAGGGACGAGCTTTATGAAAGACAAATTCTTCCGGTTTTACTGGATCGAGCATCCGGTTGGGATGATCATTGCCATTGTACTGATCACATTGGGATATGGAATGTCTAAGAAAGCCGTAACGGATGAGGTGAAATACAAAAAAGCATTTTATTATTTCCTGGTTGCATTGATCATTATCCTGGTAAGCATTCCCTGGCCGTTCCGTGAGATCATTGGCAGACCGTTACTGCCGTAACAATGAGGTAGCATGTAAATTACCAACCTAACATAT
>JANXRX010000222.1 GCA_025352905.1 Bacteroidota bacterium
TGGAATCAAAATCCCTTTGTTGCAGCAGAACGTTCTTATCCCGTAGAAATGCCCTACAAGATTAAACATGTTTATGTATTGAATATGGAAGTACCAAAAGGATATGTAATTGAGGAGCTTCCAAAAAGTTTAAAGGTGATCCTGAATGAAAGAGAAGGGAGCTTTGAATATAGTATCGCCGGAAACAAAGAAAACATTCAACTGAGATGTATACTTTCGCTTGAAAAGGCAATTTTTTACCCGGATGACTACCAAGGCTTACGCGATTTCTTTGCAAATATTATAAAGAAGCAGGAAGAACAGATCGTATTAAAAAAGATAAAATAAAGCTTCTGCAGAAATTATCAGGTTAAATAGTGGCCTTGCCAGGAATCGAACCTGGATCTGGAGCTTCGGAAACTCTTATACTATCCATTGTACTACAAGGCCTTGGGGTGCAAAAGTAATAGTTGCAGCCTATTCGGGCTTTATTTTTTCAAACATTTGATCCGTCTCTTCTTTTTTACATAATTCGGTGCCTTTATTCATCGTGGCCGAAGTTCCTGCGGCTACACCATACCGTAACACCGCTTCCCAGTTCCATCCTTTTGAAAGCGCCAGCACCATCCCTGCAACCATGCTGTCTCCCGCTCCTACCGTACTGTTTATTTTAACAGGCGGCGGCTTAACCTGTATATTCTCTGTGGCCGTGATCAGTAGGGCGCCATCGGCGCCCATGGATACAACCATCACCTCGCAGCCGCCCTTCGCGATAATACTTCTTGCGGCTGACACAATTTCTGCGGCAACCAGCCCTTTTTTGCCATACAGTGCGCTGAGTTCACCGAGGTTGGGTTTTATCAGGAACACCCCTTCATTTACCGCGTGTGCCAAAGCATCGCCCGAGGTATCCACGATCAGCCTGGCTTTTTTTTGTTTAGCGATCACGGCCAGCCTGCCGAAAAGATCAACAGGCACGCCCGGCGGCAGGCTTCCGCTGGCAATGATATATGAAACATCTTCCTGTTGTGAAATATAGTTCAGTGGCTGCTGCCATTCACTTTCCAATACTGCCGGCCCTTCCATACCAAAACGGTATTGCAGCGAGGCTGAAGCATCCAGGACAATAAAATTTTCCCTTGTGCCTGCGCCGATAGCAAACACAACAGATGTTATTTGTTCCGCTGCTAATAATTTTTCAAATTCCTTGCCGGTAAATCCGCCTGACAGGTAAACCGCTTCGCTATTGCCGCCCAGTTTGTGAAGCGCACGCGACACATTGATGCCACCGCCACCCGGTTCTACCTTAACATCCAGGCACCGTAATTTTTTTTCCGGAACCATTTCAGGAACGACGATGCTCTTGTCAAGGGCAGGGTTCAGGGTAAGCGTGATGATCTTTTTCATATTGATGCGGATACGGTCAGGTAAATATTTCTTTCAGAGCTGCCGGTAAAAAAATAGTCGCGGGCATTGTCTGCATGATCTGCAGGTCTTCCCATAGGTTAGTTTCATTATCCAGGAACCGTAACACCCGTTCTGTAGGGTTCTTTTGAAAGATCTTTGAAAAAATTTTGTCGCCTTTCATTTTTTGGTAATGCAATACATTCAGCAGCACGCTGTCGTACAGCTGAAATTTTCTTTGTTGTAAGGACCACCGGTTAAACCGGTTTCCGCCGGCACATAATTCTTTGCAGATCGCTGCGGTTCTTTTCTGAATAAACTGGAAAGCATATCCGCTGCTTCCCTTTACCTGCCCTCCGGCAATGCCCATATATACGACCCGTCCCCGTTGTTGTGGAAAGTGTCGGTTGGTCATAGGTATTACGCCCGATTCCTCATGCTCAATTTTATACTCGCTGATCTGCAGGTAAGAACGGATATATTCTTTCAAAGCAGTTTCATATTTGTCGGGGCTTAATAATTTTTCCGTGAACAGGGTATACTCAATCAATGCCTTCCTTTTCGAAACCGGTAACATATACATAAAAGTTGTGCCTTCGTCCTGGTTTACCCTGAAATCCATATAGGTGGCAACCGAAGGATCGAAATGATCCTCATTTGTTTCGATCATCCATCCTTTAAAATGCTGTAACAAATTATATCCCTTCCCACCCGGCGGAGTAACCGGATCATCTTCAAATAAAATACTGTTGAAGATCCAATCTGCCGTTATTGTTTCCGTTGCCAGCACAAGACCCGCTTTTGAACCGGTACCGTCTATTTCGCTTACTTTTTCGTACCGCCATTCTATATTTGTGTGTTTGGCCGATTCTTCGCGAACGAGGGAATATAAATCGATGGCCCTGATCATTTTATATTGATAGGGCGAAATAGTTAGTGTGGCAGAAAACAGTTCCGAAAAAAAATTAACCCTCTCCCACCGATGGTGTACAATGGATTCGAAAAGTCCTGCTTCCTTTTCCCAAAAGCACCAGGTTCGGTCATTTACCGTTTTGTCCGAGCCGTCTATGATCAGTATTTTTTTACTGCTAAAGAACGGCTCCCGCATCATCCGCATAAGCAAACTCATGCCTGCACAACCTGCGCCTGATATGATATAATCGTAGTGTTTGGACAATAAAAATTTATTAAGAATGTGTATCTACTCGTACTGTGCCTCTTTGTGAAATTTAATTTTCGTAAACCGGGGAACAAAGACACGGTTACATTTATTTCTCCCAGTACTTCCTGTTTACGAGCAGCATTCCAAAGCTTTCGCCTTCTTCTTTATCGAGGTGTTTGTGATGCATTTTATGCGCCCGGCGAATGGCTTTAATATAGCGGCTATTGCTGCGGCTGAATAATTTAAAGCGTTGATGGATGATGATCTCGTGTACAAGAAAATAAGCCAATCCATACAAAGCAATCCCGTACCCGATGCTTACCACCCACCAGGCATGGTTCATACTACCAAGCATGATACATAACCAGCTGGGAATGGCAAAAATGACAAAAAAGAAATCGTTCTTTTCAAAG
>JANXRX010000166.1 GCA_025352905.1 Bacteroidota bacterium
GTCTGTGATCACATATCCAAGATCTTTACCCAATACATGCAGCGTACTGTCTTCGATTCTGAAATTGTTATCCGGATCAGTATTCGTGCCGATATCTTTCAGGTAACTGTGCCATCCATCCATACTCACCCCATTAAATAAACGGGTGAATGGGTCTGTCATTACTGGTTTAATGTTTTTAACAACAAATACGTAGTCATTATAGTCACCATTTTTTGCTTCCTCATAACAAAGCAGGTAACTGTTTTTAATACTGGTTCCTGAAGCATCTTTTAATGGGTAGATCCGGGTGGGGTGCACTACATTGCCGGGATGGAATAACATGTTCCATACATCTTCCGAATAAGCGGTATGTGTTGGCCCCACTGCAAAAAAACCAAATGTCTTATTACCTGGATCAAATGAATGACCACCCTGTGCAATAGCGGGGAATAATGATTGGTGCTCAGGGTACATGCCTGCTTTTGCCAGAACGCCCACCTGTTTTGTCCGTGGCATTCCAGCGGAATCGGTGTAATAACCGAAAGGCAGTTCAAAATCGGGCGAATACCGGGCAACGGGTATTATCTCTACATTACCCTTTCCTGCTTTCGTAAAAAGGGAAGCGGCTATCTCATCTCCCTGCAAAACAGGCAAGGTAGTGTTGGGGAGGCCCTCCCATCCAATATTGATCTTATAACCCAATGCATCGGCCACCATGGAAAGCGGTATTTCGTTCTCCCCTTCCAGGGCTTTGGTACTCAGGCCCGTGACCTCTATTTTAGTAACAGCGCCGGATGCGTTGCGTATGCCCAAAGTTGCCCGCGAAATACCCTTACGGTCGGCAGGGGGTTGAAAAGCGATCACAGTTTTTCCTTTTTTGGAGGAGAGAATAGAAAAATAAGCAGTATCGCCGCTCAGCCATTTTACAGATACGGTGCCATGTGGTAAACTAACCGTATCCGGTTTACTTAGCTGGCCCTTAACAGTGGAGAATATAAGCGTTTTGGTTACGCTCTTTTTTGCTTCCTGTGCGTTCATATGAAAGAATGTAATAAGCAGCAAACAGGTAAACAGGATGATCTTTTTCATTTGATCTATTTTTATATGACTATGAAGTGTGCAATCAGTAACAAAATATCGGATTCTTTTCAACTATCATCCTGCACTATCCTGAGAAAAATGCCCGCAAAGGCGCGGTTTGATTTATTTAACATGAAAAATTATCGCATTAATGTAATACTCATCAGGCCGATCACTACCTCATTTGCAATGGCCTGTAGTTTTAGTTCCTTTAGCTCCTTATACTTTACTAAAGGCATATCAAGCACTGTTGCGGCTCCGCCATCGATCATTTTGCCATTGTATTTTTGAAAGTCGCCACCAGTACCCGTCACGATCTCGCCGGTTTTCAGATGCACCCTCACGGGTCTCGGCGCATTCAGTGTAAAAGCATATCCATCTTCATAATAATCCTGTTCGATGGGCCACCAGGATCCGGGGTTATTTAATAATAAAGTGTCGCTGGTATTATCCATATAAGAAATGATTACAGCGCCGTTTGTCATGCGGCTCTGCATGGTATTGGTGGAGCCTGCCATTAAAAAGTAAGCGTGTGTGGCTTTGCCCGTTAAAGGGATAGCTGCTTCTTTTGGATAATTATCCCATTGCGAGGTGAAGAGTATATTTGGTCTTGCCGTATCAGAAGGCGTTTGAAAAGAAATACCCTCCGGTAAGGAAAATCGATCCTTATCGCCAGCCATTTTCCGGAGCCCCGAATCATCGATCATGGCCGTTAACAAAGGATGCGTCCATTCGCCGATGCCTTGTGTTGGCAATTGCAGCGTGGCCGTTACGGGTCGGGGTGATAGGTATGTATTGGTAAATATATGGGTTACCTTATCGTTAAAGTACTTTGTTATATCAACCGTTTCCAATAACCCTGACTGCACGGTCATGTTCCAATTAGAAATCATTGCTTTCGTGTGTTCCAATGTCGTGATGTTTCCTGTTACCGGCAAATGGCCGGGTGTATTTTTATAGTAACAAACAACTTCATTGGTGCCAGGCAGCATATTATCGGGCGCAAGGATTATTTTTTGGGAAGAAAAAGATGGGAGCACGACCGGTATGTTGATATTTCCGTTAACCGTGAGCCTGCCCGTTATGGAGCGGGATGAATTGTTTTTCAGGATACACTGCAGCGAATTTTTTTCCTGCTCACCCGGATCAACGATCTCAACCGCCTCTTTTATGTTAATGATTAGCGGTTGCCACCAGGTAAATTGCCCCTGGTTGATTTTCAGGAATGCGGTTCTGATACCCGTATCGCCGGTTACCGCGGAAGACAGTTCATGGCCATGTATCTGTACGGAGCGCATCCATTGTTGCGGGTCGTATAATTCTTTTACAGTTGCATTGGGAAGCCTTATCGCAAGAGGACTTCCTTTTGCAATGGATCTTTTTAGGGATAAAGTATCTGGCTGTAGCCCTTGCCAAACAATCTTTACCTTGTATTTATCTGCCATCCCGACGCTGATACGGATCATTGGCGAACCTATGGCGCTGTCTACGTTCTGCCATACCGCTTTTTTACCATTCACAAGTACAGATGCTATCCTGCTTCCGTTCACTTTTACCAGTAAGGAAAGACGCATCTTTGTTTGAAAAGAAGGCATGATCGTATACGTATCCGTTCCCTCCATACGCGTAAACGCAAACGAAATATCCGGTGTTCGCAGGGAGGCATGCTTCCATGCTGCAGGCAAACCCGGTTTAATAGTCAGCTCTTTGTTCAATGCATCCGGTAATATCCCGAATAGCCCCTGTACCAGGCTTCTTGCCGTCATGCCAATAGGGTCAGCAAAGTCACGATAGGCTTCTCCTCTTATTGCATCATAGGTGGAGATCTGTTGAAAATTGCCGGCGCTCCCACCGAGATACATACTTTCCAGCAGGGCGCTTTTCCATAACAGAAAGGCTTCTTCGTTCCGGCCGGTTTGCCAGTTGGCTAAGGTAGTATGCATTATTTCTGCCAGCGCAACATTGTTAAGGCTCCAGGTATACGGCATCCAGTTACTGGTGCTGAGGGTATAATATCCTTCTGCCAATCCTTTTGCCCGCACAGGTATATGCGGGATATGGTTATCTACGTATTGCAGAGTTTGGTATGCCTTAAAAGCATCAGGCAGTTCACTATCGATGTTATGATATACCGTCCATAAAGCTGCGGTGGGATGAAGTAATTGTAATCCGGATGCGTCTTTGAATTCTGCATACCATCCTTTATCCGCCATCCACAAAGTATGGTTCACTGCAGCGATGATCTTTGCGGCTTCTGCACGGTAAGGTTCCGGATCCTCTCCTATCAATACTGCCAGTTCAGCGGCCATTTTATTGGCCCGGTAATTATACGCCGAACTATGCGTTACACTTCCGCCACTGTATTCTAATCCATCACTTGCCCAGATAGCGGCATACGCATCATATAACCCGTTGTTATCCGTATCAAAATTTCTTTTTTCCCAGGCAAGATGCCGTTTAATAACGGGCCACATCTCTTTTATAAAAGCGATATCACCCGTCCACCTGAAATGCCATAGCAGTTCATCCATATAAACCAGGTTCATATCGTAATGATGCGGACGCTGGTCGCCGCCAGGGTTGCGGCTGATATACCCACTACTGAAAACAGCCGTGCCCATTTGCTCCAACTGCCGTGCAAGGTGTAAGGCGGTATCGGCTATGACTTTTCCGGAATCGGGCGCCGTAACCTGCGATAAAGCATAACTTCTGAAATGCATCCTCGCCCTGTCGTGCCAACCCAGCACGTCTCCGGTATATGGCCCGCGCCAGCCATTGAGGCGGATGCGCCAGCCGATGGAACCGTGCAGGTAAGAGGGCTCTTCCCAGATAGCATCTGCCGCCACACTTAATGCGGCGCCGACTGTATTGATATAGGGATCAGGGGTGATTACCTGTATTCTTTCTGCCAATAATTTCCTTGCTGCTTCTGCTTTGCTGAAAACA
>JANXRX010000174.1 GCA_025352905.1 Bacteroidota bacterium
CTATTGCGCCATGCTCCTGCGCCACTTTTGGTTTGGTTCCCCTCCAGCTTCTGCCATATTTCGCTATTACGATCTTTCCTCTTACATCAATCCCCAGGCTGGTCAATTTTTCATAATCATCAGGTAAACCATAGTTTACAAAAACAAGATCTGCTGTTACATCTCCATCCGCGCTCCATGCATTATAGGTAGGCAACTGGTCGGCCTGGTCGGATGTGGCATCTTCTTTTACACCCGGCTCTTTCAGCAATGCTTTATAGATAATGGGCGAGATCATTTCCAGCACCCGTGTTTTAGGCGTGGGAAACAATACCTGGTAGGTTTCCGTTTTTACATCCCAACCCCAGCTTTTGAGTTTGCCGGCAATATTATCTGCCACTTCTTTTCCACCCACAGAACCCACATGGTGCGGTTTGGCAGAAAGCTCTTTGATGGTTTGCCCGATTCTTGGGGCGCTCAGGAGCGCGTCAAATTTCTGTTCGGTTTGTTTTTCTTCCGCAGATGTTTTTTCGGTGAACCCCGCGATCGTTTTTTGTGCGGCTGCCGGTTGATATGTAAACAACGCACATACGATACTTACTGCTATTATTTTTCTCATGTTTTGGTATTGATCTGTGTAATATAAGAAATAACTGGTTTTCACGCGACCCGGGCATCGATATTCTGAACAGATGCATCTTTTATGTAAATTCATTGAGCAATATGTATTGTATGAAACGACTGGCTGCTTTCCTTTCGGTTATTCTATTCTTTTCTTTTTCTTCCTGTAAAAAGAATAGTGGCGCCAATACAAATGGCAATACAAATACCGATTCTTCCAATCCTGCATACGATCTTGTAATGGGCAGCTTAACCGTTATCCCTTTTGATACGGCCGATGTTACTGCACTCGTACCACTGGGCAACCTGAATCCTCCCGGTCATGTATTCCCCACCGATCACATGTATTTTTATTGCTTTACCAATAAAGCCTCCCTCGATATCAAATCGCCGGGCAATCTTCATATTGTACAACTTGTAAGAACCCATTATAATATCGGCGCCGTTGGCGATCATTATGATTACACGATTATGCTCGGCTCTGATAATAGCTTTATGTATTGGTACCACGTAAGCAACCTTTCGCAACGATTGTTTGCCGCTGTCAACAATTTTAACAGCGTAACCTGTGATTCTGTTTATTCAACCGGCGGCAACACCTACCAGCAGTGCAGGGCTACCGTTTCTCTTTCTGCAACCGCCGGAGAAGTATTGGGTTTCGCAATTGCTACCAATGGTTTGGCTGGCATGGACCTTGGCGTAACCGTAAAAAATATCGGGGCCAATCCCCTTGATTATTTTAATGCCGCGTCGCGCGCCATGTTAGAGCCTAAGCTTGGGCGGTTTGATGGAAAAGTCAAGCGGACCGTAGCACCCATCTACGGAGAATTTTTACTTGATATCGCCGGAGCGGCCAAAGGAAACTGGTTTAAAAACAGTACACAAAAAGGCGTTGAGGACAATGATATAGCGCTTGTGAATGATAATATCACTCCGGCACAACTTGCTTTTTCTATAGGTAATTCTGTGCCGGGTCTTAGCAGTAATGTATATTATTTCGATACACAAAACACCGGCCTCGTCAACCGCGATTTTAAGGATCTAACAGCGGACGGCAATACCTATTGTTATTCATTGGGCTACGCAAATCCTGGTTTTATCGGAAGCACCCCCTTTCCCGGTATTTCCCTGCTGGTAAAACTGGAAAATGCAAATAGCCTGTCGGTAGAAAAAAGAAACTGCGACTGTACCTGTACGCCTTATGTGTTCACTTCAAATAAGAGCGCTTATATCAGGTAGGTGTAGCGCCATCTGAAAGTTTCTTTAACTCACGGCCGCCGTCTCACGCATCACGATCTTATTTAAACATCAGCGGGTGCATATCATCCCATGGTGTTGCATCCTGATAAGCTTTCGCCGCCAGTAAAATAGTGGCCTCATCATACAACTTACCGATCAGCGTAATGCTGGTTGGCAAATTGAACCTTTTATCAAAACCGGTGGGCATACATACTACCGGGTGGCCCGTAAGGTTGGTGATCGCCCCCTGGTTACCGCTTCCGCGTGTGGGACAGATCAGCACATCCACCGTATTCATCAGGGCATTTACTTTTTGCATCAGCAGGTAGCGGTGACGGTTTGCGTTGATGTATTCAACGGCCGACATCAATCTTGACACACGGAAGGTATTGGGCCAGTCGAATTTTCCCTGCCTGGTCATTTCATCATCAATATTGTTCCGCGTAAAATCATCAAATGCGGCGGCGCCTTCTGCGCTGATCACCACATCCATGATATTGAAATTATACACACCACTATCCGGGAAATTAACGGGGATCAGTTCTACACCCATTTTTCTATAGGCGTCCAGCACCTTCCATTCACTTCGGCTTGTATCGGTGATCTTATCAAAATAATTTTTCGCATACGCCACTTTCAATGTTTTAATATCGGTAGCCGGTTTGTAATTGAACGGTTTGTTCACTGCGCTTGCATCATATCCATCTGTTCCGTGCAGGTAATTAAATACAACGGCCGCGTCTGATGCGCTTCTGCAGATCGGGCCCGCTTTATCAAGGCTCCAGCTCAAAGTCATGGCGCCGCTGCGGCTGATGCTTCCAAATGTTGGGCGCAATCCTGTGGCGCCGCAGGTAGAGGAAGGAGAAACAATTGAACCCCAGGTTTCCGTTCCTATGGCAAAGGGTACGAGGCCTGCAACGGTTGCGGAGGTTGAGCCGGCAGATGAACCCGAAGAACCCGTTGCGAGGTTCCATGGATTTTTAGTGCGCCCGCCATACCAGTAATCGCCCATGGCCAATGCCCCCAGTGTAAATTTCGCGATCAATACGGCGCCAGCTTCTTTTAGTTTTGTATATACATACGCATCCTCTTCGATCACCTGGTTCTTATACGGTGCGGCGCCCCAGGTTGTTTTGGTTCCTTTTACGGAAAACAGGTCCTTTAATCCATAAGGTATGCCGTGCAGGAGGCCACGGTATTTGCCATTAGCTATTTCTGCGTCGGCCTGTTGTGCCTGCTGCATGGCAATGTCTTCCGTAACAGAGATCACGCATTGTAACGTATCCCCATATTTTTTTATCCGGTCGATAAAAAACCTTGTTAGTTCTACAGAGCTGATCTTTTTATTTTTTATCAGGGATGATAACTGCAGGATGCTATAAAAAGCCAACTCGTTCCGGTTCGCGGGCAGCTCTACATTCTTCGGAATGTTCCAGCTGATCTTATCCTGCTTTTCATTGAACACCATGCCCGGTAAAACAGGGCTCTGCCACAAACTCATTGGCACATTATTATTCAGCGTTTGCTTATGCATCATTTGGTAGCCTTCCATATTTTCTTTTACACCCTCGTACATCGTGTCGATCTCTTTCTGTGTAAAATGCAGATCGAGCAATCTTGCGGCTGCAGGAATGTCGTTTTTAGAAAGTGTATCCTGTGCAATGGTTTGCCAGGCGCAAAGGATCATCAAAAGAAATAATGCGGTTTTTTTCATGGTTGGTGTTGGTTGGTTGTATATAAACGATTTGCTAATCTTCTTCTTTGATTTCCCTGTTAAGATAGTCTGTATAATCAGGAAGTGTTGCCTCGTATTCTTCGTGCATGAACGGCGAGG
>JANXRX010000285.1 GCA_025352905.1 Bacteroidota bacterium
ATATGGGATCCGATTTAAGATCCACAGCCAGGTCGAGCACAGCCACTTCCGGTGAACGCGTGGTTGTTGTTTTACCTGTTTTGGTGTATTTAGCGATGATGCCCTGTAAAACATCCGGCAATTCAGTATACCTGTAATCGCCTTTGATGGTGGCATCAGCAAAAGGAGAACGAAGCGTAAGAAGTGTTTTGCCGCTGTCTATTATGCCTTTAACCAGTAAACTATCCGCACGAAATGTTTTCTTGTTCTCGTACACGATTGTGCTGTCCATTCGGAGGTATGCGTTCAGGGTTTGCGGTGTAAGGTCCTTTGCCTGTACGTCGATGCTTGTTCTGAACCGCAATGGTTGACTATACAGGCCCAGTGTGTACAAATCGGCATTGCTGATATTGATCTTGCCGGTAGCCGTTGGGTATGCCTGGTTCAGGGCGCCGTTCATATCCATGGTAAGCCGCAATAAGGAATCGGTTATGCCACCTTTAACCGCATACACACCTGCATCACTTTTACCCTTGAAACCGATACCGGTATACACATGTTGCTGCAGACGGAAGGAATTGAGATCGATAGAAAACGTAGCTGTAGCTGTTTTGTAATCAATACCCGAGCCATTGATCAGTATCGTTCCATTCACTTTACCTAACAGGGAATCCTTGTTTATCCATTTACCGGTTTCCAGTTCTTTGGCCAGCAGCCGCATATTATAACCCAGTTTATCGGGTTTGGTAAAATTTCTTAGCTGTCCTTTTACTGCTGCCGTACCATATGCACTGGTAAGAACCAGGTCGTTATTGAGTTGTTTCATATCCCCTTTTACTTTACCGCTAAGTGCCATTACCGGGGGGAGATTAACTGTTTGTTTTCCATTGGTATTTAGGAATGGATCAAGAAAACTTTTTGATACCACTGCTTTGGGTATAGAGATATCATATTGCAAAGCATCTTTGGATAAAATATTGGCTAAACTGCCATTCATCGTGAGATTCAGGTCATTTTTATCGGAATGTGCCGAAACAGTTTTGAGGATCATCCTCCGTGCATTGCCCGAACCATCTGCGGTAATATACAAAGCTGTTACGCCCTGTAACTGTTTGCGGTATTTATCAGTAATAACAGGTGCGAGTAATTCAATATCTTTCCTGCCTATGATATTATTGTGGAATGAAAAATCGTTCTGTGCATTTCCCTTATAACGGGCATCGAAACTTTGCGGGTAGAGCTTTGCATTGCCTGCAATACGGGAAGCATTTGTTTTTACAAGGATATCTTTTGCGGTGATCAGGGTATCATACATACTGATGTTCCCATGCATGGAATCCAATACAAACCCGCTTTGTTCTTTCAGAGAAAGGGATGCAATAACAGCCCTGGTGTTTTGAGAAGTATTATGGATGCCTGTAACGGAGCCACTAAAAGAACGGATGCTGATATGATCTGCATCAAACCCTTTCTGTTTTTTTTTTACAGAAAGATCGTTATACGAAATATTGTTATTGGTAAACTGTGCCTGCTGTATGGCCAGTACAAGTGCATTACCGGCCGTATCGGTTGATTCTTTTCCTGCCTTTTTGGGAACCATGCTCCTGTCAAGGGAAAGTGAAGAATTGAGTAAGGATATTTTATCTAAGCTTACCTGCTGTGCAGAAGTTGAGAGGTTCGCCAGGTCCAGTTCACCAATCGTATTGGACGTATGTATCCCCATCTCCTGTCCTGTAAAACTGAACTCCGACCCGGTGATAGATAGTTTTTTACAGATAACCACCGGTAATACCGTTGATTTTATCGTGTCTTTTGCCGTTACCGGAACAATGATCGTTTTTGTCTTCAGCAACTGAAGATCAAAACGCGTATCAGCCATGTTGAAGCTGTTGACAAATATCCTGTTTGTATTGATATCGAGGCTATCGATCTTTGTATCGAATGAACCAATACGGGTTTCCAGCAACATGCCGCCATACCTGTCCTGCCAGGAAAAACGGCAACCGGTAAATACCACTTCATCCAGTGATACTGAAAACGATGATTTTTTTTTTGGATCTGCCGGGGTTTTGCTCCTGAATGCATCGATCAGGAACTGGTAGTTGAAAAGCGAGTCGTTTTCTTTTCGTCCTATTTTCATGGTCACCTGGCCTAGTTCGATCCTGTTGATCACATACTGCCCGCTGAGTAATTTGAACATATTAATATCTACCCGCAGTTTGTTGCCGTATAGAAGGGTGTCGCCTGTTTTATCTTTAATAAAAACACCATCCAGTTCCACCCATTTTGGCACCCGGTAATTAAGCGCACTGATACGGATGTCTGTTCCTGTTTTCGCGATAAGGTAGTTTTCCAGTTTTGCCCTGATAAATCTTTTGACTGAAGGCGTTTGCAATGACAGGATCAACAGAATAATGAGCAATAGTATGCCCAGCAGAATCCTTTTGGTCCATGTGATCCATTTCTTCATATACAGGGTATTTGCGAAAAACATACCACAGAATTTTTGGTATTGTAGCGTGCTTTCATCGAATCTAAAAATCGGGTTGTGTATTTAATTCCCCAAAGCGCCATTTTCAGGTTAAGTCGGTTACCGGAACAGTTTTTGGACATATACTGGAAACAAATGGATATGAATACGACTACACATCTTGGTTTCATCAGTGAAAAGATCAACCAACTCGAGACTGCTGTATTTCACAGCCATAGCAATAGTGTGCTGAACCTGAACGCTACGGTAATCAATACCATCAAGATTGATGAAAATGGTTATATCTGGTTTTATGTGAACCGGCCGGTGCAGATAGTGACGGAATTTGAAAAACAGTTTCCTGTGGCGCTTAACTATTACAAAAAAGGCACTCCTTTTTTCCTTAACGTATTTGGTCTGGCAAGAATAGTGATCGATCCGGAAGAACTGGTTTGTGCTGATATAGACAATGAGATAAAGAACAGCATTTCAAGCGATAAGATATTATTAAGCGTAAAGATCATCAATGTGAATTATTATGAGAAAGAAACGGCTACCAATAAAAGCTGGTTCACCAAATTTAAAAAAGCGCTTTCCAATATATTTCTTGCAGATGATGATTTCTACTTCAGCTTTGACAACGACAGACATTTCGCCTGATCTATCCTGTTTGGCCATGATCTAATCCGTTTTTTAAAATCTTAGTACTCAAAAATCCTATATGAAGAATTCAGTGAAAATGATGTGCATGGGTATTGCAGCAATCGTGCTGGGCATAGCAACTATTTCAGCGCAGGAACAACGCGCTCCCGGCGAATACAGTTTAACGCCCAAATTTGGCGTTAAAGGCGGTCTTAATCTCAGTAATCTCTATGTAAATAATGTGAAAGATGAAAATCTTAAAGCTGGGGGCAATATTGGTTTCTACGCCAAAGTACCCGTTACCCGTGGATTTTCTTTACAGCCTGAAATCATGTATTCGATGAAAGGCGCACAGGAAAATTATAACAATGTTTTTGGCAGTGGCAAGTACCGTTTTGACCTTGACTATCTCGAAGTTCCTTTTGCCCTGGTTTTTAATGTGGTAAGCAATTTTAATATCCATATGGGGCCATACGTTGCTTTTTTATTATCTGCCAAAGTAAAAGATGTAGACCAGAATGGGAATATTACGGGTGTTACCGAATTGAATAAAGATAATTTCCAGTCGGTCGATTATGGGTTATTCGGCGGATTGGGTTTTGATGTGGGCAATGTAACGTTAGGCGCCCGGTATAATTATGGGCTGCAGCAGATTGGTAAAGACGGCAGCTTATCCGGCAACATTACCCAGAACTCAAAGAATAGCGTACTTAATTTCTATGTTGGTTTCGCTTTCTAAGATCAGTTATGCTTTAAAAGTAAGCCTGAATGTTGTTCCGCTATTTACCTGCGAGATCACTTCTATCGCGGCTCCATGTGCATTAAGAATAGTAAGTGTAGTAGCAAGACCTAACCCTAATCCATTTCTTTTGGAAGTAAAATAAGGTTCGAACAACCTTGCCTTGGTTTCCGGATTCATTCCACAACCGTTATCAGTGATATTAATGACACCCTGATCGGGTTTGCATTGTGCGGTCACTTCAATTACACCTGTTTCATCCGCAACAGCTTCGATCGCATTAATCACAATATTTAACAGGGCCATTTCCAGTTTAGGTCCATCTGCGTTTATAGAGCAATCATTACCTGAATAACTAAAATTTACTTTTATCCTGCGCAGTATTGCCCTGTCCTGTACAGCGTTTACCACATCGGTAAGAATGCCGATCATAGATACTGGACGAAGATTCATCTCAGCAGGCCTGGAGCTTTGTAATAATTCTGTAATCAGGTCATTGATCCGTTTACCATTGCGTTCAATGATCTCCAGGTAGATCCTGTCGTCTTCATTTGTAATCTGTTGAACCAGGTTCTCTACCGAAAGGTTGATATTATTCAAAGGGTTACGGACCTCATGCGCCATCGTCCTGATAAAACGGCTGGTGGCAGCCAGTTTTTCGGCCTGTAAACTGGCCAGTTCTGCCTTTTTCAGGCTGGTAATATCGTGAATGATTCCCTGCATATAATTCCTGTTTTCACTATCGGCCTCTATAGAAGCAGTGATCAGGCAGGTTTTTATCTCTTTATTTACGGTTAACAATTCCACTTCGTAATTTTCTACCTCGCCATCTTCCTGTAATGTGGCCATGAACTCATTGAACTGACCTGTAACCTGGAAAAAATCGGTTAATTTTTTACCGATACTTTCCTCGGCAGAGATCTCCAAAATATCTGTAACGGCATAATTAATAGTGAGAATACTGGTATCCAGTGCAGCGATAAATACAATATCCTTTGATTTTTCAAAGATATTCCTGTATTTACGTTCACTGTCTTTGATCTTCTGCAGGTTGGAAATACGTTCCAGCGTATAACGTATAGTACGTTCCAGTTTGTCTTCATCAAGGTCGGCCTTGATCAGGTAATCAAAAGCGCCTGCTTTGGTAGCTTCGATATCTATTTCGTAATTGCCCTTACCGGTGAGCAGGATCACCGGCGTGTTACAGTTCCGGGCCTGTATATCTTTTATAAGGTCAATACCGTTTTTTGCACCCAAACGGTAATCGGAAAAACAGATGGTATAGGCATTATTTGCCAGTTCTTCTATTGCATCGTCATACCGGTAGATCCATTTGACTTCGCATTTCCAGGCGCGCAGGTGCTTGATATAATCATTGATCAGGATAAAATCATCCTCATCGTCTTCTACTATAAGAATTCGAAGCAATTGTTGTTCGGTAGCCATGCGCTTTATTGATCTTGTGGCAAAATTATTGAGAAAGCCGTTCCTTTACCCTGTTCACTTTCCGCGAAAATCTGTCCCTGATGATTCGTTACTATTTTCCGGCAGATACTTAACCCGATGCCGGTACCCGGGTACTCCGATTTACCTTCCAGCCGTTGAAAAAGCTGGAATATCCTTTCGGCATACTGCTGTTCAAAACCGATCCCGTTATCCTGTACGGTTACCAGGTAATATTCTTTAGGAGAAGATAATTGAAATTTTTTCTTTTCCTGGGCCGATAATTTCTTCTGCCCTATCCGGATCACGAGTTTGGTGTCTTTTTTCCTGAATTTTATAGAGTTATGAAGTAAGTTAAAGAAAAGCTGCCGCATCTGACTATTGATTGCTTCAATTACGGGTAAGGTGTCTACCGTTATATCCGTTCCCGTTTCATCAATCTGCATATCAAGGTCCTCTATTACATCACGGACTACCACGGATAGATCGGTTTTTTCGTAAGGCTGTTTATCCCTGCTTATTTTGGAGAATTCGAGCAGGTTATCAATCAGGTTACGCATATTGTCAGATGCGTTCAGCATCCGGTTAAGGTATAAGCTGCCATCCTCACCCAGTTCGCCGGCAAACTGGGTTTTTAAACGCTGCCCGAATGTAGAGATCTTCCGCAGCGGTTCCTGCATATCATGCGATGCTACATAGGCGAACTCTTCGAGTTCCCGGTTGGATTTATTGAGTTCTTCTATCTTATTCTCCAGTATCTTTTCATATTCCTTAACCTGCGTTACATCAGAAGTAGTGCCTATTATTTTCTGTATCTTTCTTTCACTGTCGCGTATGATCTTTGCAAAAGTAGAGAGGATCCTGACGGCGCCTTTTGCGTCTTTTATTTCATATTCGAGCCGGTAAGAATCCTTATCTCCAATAAATTCAGTGATCGCCCTTTTTTCATACGGGAGATTGGTCATATGCTGAAGATAAAAGTCGCGGGTTATGGGCAGTTTATCTTTATCAGCATCTGCCAGCCCGAAGATTTCGTACATACCGTTTGTCCAGGAGATCTGGCTACCATCTTCATTGCTTTCCCATGTTCCATAGTTAAGGAAGGCTTCATTTTCCTGCATCATATTTTTGTAATCTGCCAGGCTCTTCATGCTTTGTTCCTGCAGGGTAATATCCCGGGTAAGGCCTATCATACGAACTATTTTCCCATGCTCGTCATGCTCTACACGTCCATGTTCCGATACGATAAGTATATTATTCTTCGAAGTCTTTAACTGGTACTTGATCCGGTAAGCATCTTTGATCTGCCCGTCTTTTAATCTTTTTTCAAATTCGAGGTATTTTTCGTCTTTGACAATGAACTCTGATAATAGAGCCATACTCGGAGTTATTTCATCCACATCATCATATTCCAGAAGGTGATACATTCCTTTTGTCCAGAACAATTTATCTGCAGCAATATCATACATCCAGAAACCAAACCGTAAAATGGATTCTGATTCCTGCATCAGTTCATCAGCTGTTTTATTTTTTAAGACAGGAATAGCAGATTTGACCGAGTTTTCCAGCTGGATAAAATAATACGCTTTGTGCAGCTTACGCACTTTAACACGATAATACGTGTGTTTCCTGCCTTTGCCGATCAGCCGGTAATTGGTATCGGGTGCAGATTCGCCGTCATATTCTAAAAGGGTTTTCATTGCCGCACGGAAAGCGTCCTGGTCATCTGGGCTAAGTAAGGGATAAATACTGTATTTCCAGTCTGAGAGATCATCAACGGTATAATTAAATTCATCCGTGAAGTGACTGTTCGCATATACGATCACATCCTTCTCTGAATTATAGAAAAGGATTGGTTCGGTAGAAAAAAAAGAGAAGTCCCTGCCAAAGAAATTATGATCTCCTTCTTTGTCCAGCGTTTCCTTGATAAATGAAAAATCGGATAAGAATGATTCTAACATAACCGCTCATTATTGCTCGTTGAATTCGTTGTATTGCTTCATTTTATTATACAGGGTCTTCCTGTCTACATTCAGGAGCTTGGCAGCTTTACTTTTATTGTAATTGGCTTTTTTGAGGGCCTGTACAATCATTTCATATTCTGCGTCTATACTAACCGCTTTTAATGCATGGGAACTTACTTCCACCGGTTTGTGTTTGATTTCCCCTGTTTTTTCTTCCGCGGCAGGAAGATTGAATACAGGTGCTTCATCGGCTACCGGTTTATCATAATAGAATTGCTTTTTCTCTGTTTCCGGTTCGCGGTGAAAAGTTTCAAATGTTAGTTTACTATGATTCACCAGTTCAAAAGGAAGTACGGTTACATCTATCCATTCATTATCTGCCAGCAGTGCCGACCTTTTTACCACATTCTTTAATTCGCGCAGGTTACCCGGCCAGCTGTATGTTTTAAAAATATCTTCTACCTCGGGTTTAAATCCTTTCACCTGCTTATCCAGTTCGCTATTGGTATGATCCAGGAAAAAGTGTGCAAAAGTGAGTATATCATGCTTGCGGTCGCGCAATGGCGGAACATTGATACTGAATTCATTAAAACGGTGGTACAAATCTTCCCTGAACCTTCCTCTTTTTGTTTCATCCCAGAGTTTTTCGTTACTAGCCACGATAATACGGATATCCAGGTCTATGTCTTTGGTTCCACCCAGCCTGCGCATTTTTCTTTCCTGCACAACACGTAATAAAGAAACCTGCACATCGTAAGGCAGGTTTGCTATCTCATCAAGGAAAACCGTTCCGCCGTTGGCTATTTCGAGGTTTCCCAATTTCTGATTAAGGGCGCCTGTAAAAGATCCTTTTTCATGCCCGAACAGTTCACTTCCGGCAAGTTCTTTGGAAAGTGCGCCGCAGTCAATGGCCACAAAAGGTGTATTCTTTCTTTTGCTGCGTGCGTGTATCTCCTGGGCAATCGCTTCTTTACCGCTGCCGCTCTCCCCATATATGATCACGCTGTAATTGGTTGGCGCTACCAGGTCCATCTGTTTGAGTATGGGCCGGAACTCGTTGCTGTCAATAAAAATATATTTGCCGGTGCTCTTGTATTTTTTCTCGATTCCCTCACCCTGGCGTGTACCTTTTTCTTTGGGCTGATCAGCCTGTTCCGTTTTACCGGGATCCTGGGAATGACTGATGGCTTTTTTAATCGTAACCAGGATCTCTTCCGGGAAAAGCGGTTTGGTAATATAGTCAAAAGCGCCATGCTTGATTACTTCAACGGCAATCTTGATATCACTATAGCCGGTAATAATGATTACCGGTACTTGTGGTGTACGCTCTTTTATCTGGATCAGCAGGTCCTTGCCATCCGTATCCTCCAGCCTGAAATCACATAGGATCACATCAGGTCTGTTCCTTTCTAATTCTTCCAATGCTTTTTTGCCGGTATGGGCAAACTTCACATCAAAATTATTTCGGGTAAGAAAACGGTCAAGCAATCGGCACATATCCAGATCATCATCAATAATCAGTACTTTATTCATATCATCTGTTTCGTAGTCTTAAAATTACTCTTTCTTTACCATTATTATATGGCTTTTGCCCAGATCCTCCGCATATCACCCACCGGTATGTTCAACAGTTCACGGTATTTGGCAACTGTTCTGCGGGCTATCTTAATTCCGCCTTTTTCAAGAAGCGCAACCAGTTGCTGGTCATTATAAGGCATTTCCTTGTCTTCGTTATCAATGATCTCTTTCAGTTTTATCTGAACCACCCTGTTGCTCACAGATAACCCATCCTCGCTAACGATGCTTTGTGTAAAGAGGTTTTTTAACAGCACATACCCAAAAGGCGTATCTATATATTTGTTGCAGGTAACCCGTGATATAGTTGAAATATCGAGGTTTACTTCATCTGCAATATTTTTTAGTATCATCGGGCGCATATAAGACGCATCACCGGTCAGGAAATATTCTTTCTGTTTCTTAACAATGGTTCTTATAATACGGAGCATATTATCTTCGCGTTGCTTGATGGCATTAATGAACCACATGGCAGAAGTAAGTTTGCTCTTAAAATTCTGCATCGCTGCTTTTTCTTCGGCTGTTCTGCCTTCTTTGCGTTCAACCGTATGCATCAGCGACTGGTTGATATATAACAGGTTTGATTTTTGTTTGTACAATTCCACCATTACCATTTCGCCTTCTACTGTCAGGATAAAATCCGGGATAATGGTTTCTTTTACGATCAGTCCCTCCTGGCTTCCGCTTACCGGGTTCAACTGAAGTGTACTGATATGTTTGAGGAGAATGGAAAATTCTTCATCATCAATATCCAGACCGGCATAGATCTTTTCAAAATTTCTTTTCTGAAGATCATTATAGTAATGGTTAACCAGTTCTGTACATTTTTTAACGATAGGGCATTGTTTCTGATTGTTTAGCTGTTTCAGAAAAAACTCGCGAATATTGCGACAGCCCACACCCAGCGGTTCAAACTCCTGGATCTGTAATAATATTTTTTCGATCACGGCTTCTTCTACAAACAGCTTTTGCGAAAATGAAATATCATCCGCTATCTCCTGCAGGTTTCTTTCCAGGAAACCGTTGTCTTCAATGCAGTCGATAATATATTCCGCGATGTCTTTCTCTGCGTTTGTCAGCTTCATATTAATCAGTTGCTGCTTGATATTGGTTCTGAAGTCGATGGTATCTTTTATCGGCAGGTTAATATTATTACTATGGATATAGCTTTCAGTTTCCAGCCGGTAATCCGGTATATCATCATATTGGTATTCTTCCGAATCCTGGTAATCCTGGGGCTGGTCCTTATCGGCCTGCAGTGTTTCAAAGCTTTCATCATCGGTACTTGCCTCCAGCAACGGATTCTCATCCAGTTCATCTTTGATCCGCTGTTCCAGTTGCACGGTATTGAGATGATAAATACCCAACATCTGAATTTGCTGGGGAAGGATCTTCAGGGATTGTTTCTGCAGTTGTGATTGCTGTAACATGGTTGGCTGGTTTGATGATCGTTGTAGTAATAATGCAATAACAAGTCCAGATTCAGTTTTGGCCAACTTGTTCATAACGAATTGATTATCAATATATTTTTTTATGCTCAAAATCATCATCCTAATAAATATCAGAATTTATCCTAAAATGGGTATTTTTTTCTACAGTTCGGTTGTTATTAGGTGATTATTAGACGTTTATTGCAGGTTCATGGCTGATAGGTCATGGTAAAAGCAAATACAATCCTCCAAATATGATCCATGAACCATGATCCATGATCCATGACCCCGATGTACTTATCTTTATCGTCATGGGCAAAAACCGCTTTGTTTACCTGTTTTTCGCACTTGCGGTTATCCTGCTTGCCTGGCTGGGAACTTTGTATGTTGATCAGAACGGGCGTTCCCAGGCCAAATATACCGAAGATGTGGAGCATACGTATCGGGTGATCATCACCCTGCGTTATTGTGAGAAATTATTACTGGATGCTGAAACCAACCAGCGGGGGTACCTGCTTACGGCCGATACGCATTTTAAAGAAGTTTACCAGGAGGCCATTTCAAAAATAGAGCCTGCCCTGAACCGGCTCCGC
>JANXRX010000300.1 GCA_025352905.1 Bacteroidota bacterium
ACTGAAAACAGCCGTGCCCATTTGCTCCAACTGCCGTGCAAGGTGTAAGGCGGTATCGGCTATGACTTTTCCGGAATCGGGCGCCGTAACCTGCGATAATGCATAACTTCTGAAATGCATCCTTGCCCTGTCGTGCCAGCCCAGCACATCTCCCGTATAGGGCCCACGCCAGCCATTGAGGCGGATGCGCCAGCCGATGGAGCCATGCAGGAAGGAGGGCTCTTCCCAGATAGCATCTGCTGCCACACTTAATGCGGCGCCGACTGTATTGATATAGGGATCAGGGGTGATCACCTGTATTCTTTCTGCCAATAATTTCCTTGCTGCTTCTGCTTTGCTGAAAACATCGGGTAAGCCTGCATACACTAATTGTTTTGCAAGATCGGTAACGGGATAAAAACAAAAGAATAGATTGCCTGTATCCTGTAATATTAATTTGCCCGCTATAGCCGGACTGACAGATGCTATGGACTGATATAAACCAAGCGGAGATGATTGTTTTGCCGCATCCACCAGTTGAACAGTTGAGATGGCAGGAAATACGCCACTGATTAATTGTTCTTTCCCTTTTTGGGGCTGTACTTTATCGCCGGGCAGGTTTTTGTTTTCATAGCGATCAGCTTCTGATAATATTTCACCCGTGCCGTAACGCACTAAAAAATTATCTTTTTCGATAGTGTACCTGTTGTCTGTACAATATTCCGGTTTCAGGTAAAAACTGCTTTCAGGATCGGGGCCCATATCGCCATCACGGTTGAATTTCTTACCGGTTGCGCCCCCATAGACCCATACCAATTCTGTTCCGGGACTGATATGTTCGGCTGAAATTTTCAGGATACTTCCTTCCCTGTCCGCCATTGCGAGTATGGTAATATGTATCTCCCCTTTACCAAGCAAAGGGTCCTCCATCGTATAGATCATACTTCCCGCACGGTAACGCGCCGTTATTTTATTTGCATGGATAAGCCATTTGGAACTGTCTTTGCTGATCAATCCGAATTTAATATTGCCTCCCATGCCGGGCATATACAATGCAAACTCCGGGAGATCTCCCGCCTCTACACGAAATGCAGTATGTGTTCCATACAACGCGCGGGTAAAACGGCGGTTGCCGTTTGTGATCACAATATCTTCTCCTTCGGGATGATAACGTATTATCCTTTCTTTACCATGCCACCATTGGGATACACCGTCTGTTTGGCCACAGACACAGTTGGCGCTGATCATCAATATCCATAAAAAACATATACGCATGTTACGGAACTTAGAATACATTATCAATGAGGGGCCTGCTATACGGTTCTTTGCCAGCGCTTGTTTTGGGTGATCCGAAATAAAAATAGAGACTGCGTTGGGTTGACCCGGATAACTTTGCCGGTTCACTTTGCGGGCCGAGTGCAGATGTGTTGGCACTGATATTCAGTGCCAGCTTCGTTCCCATCGGTGGAATGCAATCCAGGAAACTGATATTACCGGGCGGCAAATCCGGGAACGGTTTTATACCGGTTAACCCATAAAAATCAAAAAGCCTTATATACAGGCCGGTATCCTTACTGGCCACATAAAATTTTCCTTCCACGGTGTTAAATTGCATCCATGTTATATCGCCATAATAGCCTTTAAATTCGGGATATACCAATGGCGGATAACTTGTTTGTGTATTGTTGTAGAGATTCTGCCAAACATTTACTTCCGTACCCTGTAAACGGTTTTTCCATTGGCGGTATGGCCCCTTGCCTAACCATTTTGCGCCGAGTATATAATTTTCGGGGTAATTGAAACTGATACCGGCATAAGTGAAAGATCCATTCAGCACATACGCATATTCAAGACTTACCCAACCGCTGCTAAAGATTTTCCACCGGGTATATTTCAGGTTATTGTCGCCCGTAAATTCAATTACCTGGCTGTTGCCGTCTTTATATTTCCGGGAAGCAATCAGTGTTCCATTTCCCGGCACAAGCAATGGCCCTCCTGTGAATGACAGTTTATCAGAAGCGCTGTTCTTTACAGCGGCGAGCATGCCTGTTTTTTTATTCAGGGTAATGGATACCTCTCCCCCCTGTAAAGTATACGTAGTATCCGTTTCTGATAATATGGTGGTGCTGTCTGTTGTCTTTATAACATCCGCAAGTAACTGTTCATTGGTTTTTATCTTCCAGATCCATTTATAGATCTCTTTGTTAAAAGGATCCAGCGCAACCAACACCAATGCATCATATTTTTTATAGTCCCTTGGAATATCGAGTCTGATATCCCCGCTTGCGGTAGGTAGTATAGATGGCGCTGTTGCGGTTCCTTTTTGTTGAACTGTGTACCCGGCAAACCTGTCCTGCGGCTGGTAATAATTCACCAGGGCCCACTGAAAATGGCATTGATCCATATTAGTGAAGTGATACCTGTTCTGTACAGGGATCCTGCCATCAAAATCTGCAGGCAGCGCTTTCATCGTTATTTTAACGGGCGAGAACACTTCTTTTAAAGCAAAAAAACTTCCTTCCTTTTCGCGGTGCGGGCCCAGTATGCCATCATTGGCATTCAGTCCATTTCCATCGAGTACATTATTAAAATCGGTTCTTGCCACCGATTCATCCAGCATCGCCCAGATAAAACCACCGCCGCTTCTTTTTGCGTTCCAATGGAGTTCCCAGAAATCACTCATGGCCGATCCCCCACCCCCATCATCCTGTGAATGTAGAAATTCTGTGGGCATATAAATAAGCGAATCGTTCAATATACTCTTCGTACTGTAATAATCTTCATAATGGTTACAGTCGATCCCGTTAAACTCATTTCCTGGCCGGTGATGCGGATGTATTACCGGGCGCTGCGAATAATCCCATTTTACAAAATCTTTATCCAGTTCTTTATTGGTGCCGCCTTCATTGCCATTGTCCCAGAAAATAATGGACGGATGGTTACAGTCGCGCAGCACCATTTCTTTTACCAATTTTTCACCTACGGTAGTGTTATAGTATTTTTGCCAGCCCGCCAATTCGTCCAATACATATAGCCCCAGCGAATCACAGAGTTCCAGGAACTTTTTATCCGGCGGGTAATGCGAACACCGTACCGCGTTCATATTCATCTCCTTTAACAGGTGCACATCCAGCAACTGTATGGAATCATTAAGGGTCCTTCCTGTTTCGGGCCAGAAACAATGCCGGTTAACCCCTTTCATTTTTATCTGTACACCATTTAAATAGATCCCATCGCCCCTTCTGATCTCGATGGTCCTGAATCCGAATTTCTCCGTAGTTTGATAAAGTGTCCTTGCCGTGTTTTTCAGGTACACATGTACTGTATACAAATTCGGCGTTTCTGCGGTCCATCGCAAGATCCCTTCTGCTTTGGTTTGTAAGCTCACCAACGAATCATTGATATGGGCTTTCACGTTTACGGAAGCAACCAGCTTTCCCTTTGCGTCTACTATATCTGCAACGACTGTTGCGGGCTGCTGCAGGTTTTTTACGAACACCTGCATATGAAAACTACCATCTGCTTTGGCATCAATGGCGGTATAGTCAATATATGTTTTAGGCACGGCCTCCAGGTAAACCGGGCGGAATATTCCCCCGAACACCCAGTAATCTGCTAAGCGTTCCGCATTGTTCACGCTGGCATCGGCGCTCAATTTGCTAACGGTTGCTTCGACCGTATTTGTTTTCCCGAATTGTATTTTGTCAGTAATACGATACCTGAACCGGTAGAAAGCGCCCTGGTGTGTAGCCCCTGCTGTTTTCCCGTTAATCTTTACCTCGGTATCGGTCATACTGCCTTCAAATACAATAAATACCTCCTTGTCTTTCCATGCAGCGGGAACCGTAAAATTGTATTTATACATTCCCTGCTCGTCGTAGAACCGAAAATTCTTACCATAGGTTTTATAATCCCGGCCATAATTATAATTGCCAAACCCCTGCTGTTCCCAACAGGAGGGTACGGCTATTTTTGTCCAGTACCCACTTTGTCTTCCTCCTGTACAAAAGAAATCCCAGTTAACTGTTTTATCACTGCCGGTACCGGACAGGTACTGGATCTGCTTTGTTTGGGCAGGCAATGCAATTACATAAAACAGTAATAATATAGATAGTACTTTATTCATGATAATAACCGTGGTTTTACCGTGCCCTCTGTGCCTCGGTGAGCTTTTTTTTACAGAGGCAGGGTTTGTTTTTCTATTTTAAAAGCTGAAGTCCCTTTATGGTTACGGGGCCAAGCAAGCCTGACATCTCAGGTAGCCATTTAGCTGCTGTAAATATTCCATTACTACCCCTGTTTTCCGGGAAGCGCGAAGGGAAATTCGTATTATAGAATTTTTTCCATTCAACACCCCGTTTCTCCAGGTCAACAATCCGGTTGGCCATGCCGTTGGTTACTTTTATTTCCAGCAGGTTGTCTGCACTTAGTTGTGCGGCCGGTATTACCAGGGTATAAGATGGGCCTAACAATACGCCTATTTTTTTTCCATTCAGTATCAGTTCTGCGCTTTCCTTTACGCCACCGAGGTCAAGCAGGTAACTATCCACAACAAAAACTGGTTTTGTAAAATGAGTACTGTACCGGGCCGTGCCGCTAAAATACTTTAGTTCCTCACCGGGCAAGTCTGTCCATGAACCCAACGCGGTTATTTCAGTTGTTGCAGGAATGGTTGGCCCACCGTTAAGAAATTCCAGGGTCCATTTCCCGTTCAGGTTTTGTACCTGGTCGGTTATGGTATAATAGGGATAGGCAGCGCCGGGTATCATGGCATTTGCTGTTTGTAAAATACAGCTTTCACCTCCTGCCAGTTGCAGGAATACCTGTACCCTGCCATTCTCCATTTTTGTTTTTGCAGCACCCATCGCCAGTGTCATAGGGTTGTAGATCGCTATATTTTTTTCCATTACCTGCAAAGGCAACCATTCACTCACTGTTGTCTTACCGGGATTGGAAATAAAATAATAATGCCCACCGGTATAGCTCCGGCGCGCATACTGCAATCCTTTGTCGGTAAGGGTTTCCCGGCCTGCTTTCGTTTCTGCCAATAATGCTCCCAGATCATCCCCAACTAAAAAAGAACCCTTTCCTACGATCGCTTTCTTGCCGGATCCGTTAGCCATCGCAGAAAAAGACAGGTCATCAATTATTTTCCGGTAGGCAAATTGTCTTTGTTCCAGGTTTCCGAGGCCCGGTATATCGGCGGGCAGGTGTTTATAGAAAATAATATTCGCTCCTTTTTCCGCCAGTTGTTTCAAGCCGTTCATGGTTTCAACCGGTATGTATTTCACATCTGTCAGCACGATTGTTTTATAGTTAACGCCACCAGTTTGGAGTAAGGCTCCAT
>JANXRX010000301.1 GCA_025352905.1 Bacteroidota bacterium
TAGACATTTGTCTAATTATATAAATACTATCGTTCTGAACACAGTATTCAAAGCCCTGAACGACCCTACCCGGCGCGAGATCCTCGAGATGCTGAAGGAGCGGGATATGACCGCAGGGGAGATCGCGGATCAGTTCCATATTTCGAAGCCCAGTATTTCGCATCATCTCGACCTGTTGCGTCAGGCTGATCTCGTGGTATCTGTGAAGACCGGGCAATTTATCACCTACTCTATCAATACAACCGTAATGGATGAAATGCTGAAATGGGTTATGCAGTTCTCCGCCAAAAAGAAAAAATCATGAAAAAGAAATTCACCGCTATCGACCTGCTGGTATACGCCATCATAGCTGTGCCAATTGTGTACCTCGCATTGAATTATGCGGCGATGCCGGCAACCATTCCCATACACTTCGGTTTTCATGGGGCCGATGGCTATGGGGAAAAAGCACAGAGCTGGGTCTTTATTACCATGATAAGTGTGGTCTCTTTTATGATGTATGTTTTCCTTAAATATCTTCCTTCGATCGATCCCAAAAGAACAGCGGCTTCTTCGGATTCGCTTGTATTCAAAATATCTATACTGATCGTTGTCTTTCTTTCGCTGATACAGGTGTTGATCATCAATGCCATGCTTGGTCATTTGTTCAGTATCGAAAAAATATTAATCCCTGTGATGGGTATCTTTTTCAGTTTGCTGGGCAATCTCATGCTCAACATGAAACCCAATTACTTTGTTGGCATTCGCTTACCCTGGACATTGGAAAGTGAAGATAACTGGCGCAAAACACATCATCTTGCCGGTAAGCTTTGGTTTGCGGGCGGTCTTTTTGCGGCCATTCTCGGGCTGCTGCTGCCTTATCAGTATGCGCTGATCTGCTTCCTGGCTCTCGTATCCGTAATGGTTATCATACCCGTTGTATTTTCGTACCGCTATTTTAAAAATCAGCAAATAAAATAATCCCTGTTATGAAATACCTATTCACCAGCGCATTTATTTTTCTTGCCTGCCTGCTGTCTACGGCGCAGGATATTACAGGCAAATGGCAGGGGTTGATCAAAGCAGGCGGCCAGGAGATCCGGTTTGTAATGAATCTGAGCAAAACAACTGCTGGCTATACAAGCAGCTTTGATAGTCCCGACCAGCATGTCTTTAACCTTGATGGCAGCAAAACCATCGTCACTAACGATAGTGTGATTGCAGAGATCGCTGTTATGCAGGGTGGCTACAGGGGAAAATGGGATGGTAAGGACAATATTACCGGTGTTTTTAGCCAGCGGGGTGCGAGCCTGGGGCTGAACTTACAGCGGTTACCAAAGGAAACTGCCGCAACACCATTGCCCGTTCCCGTTACAAACAACAGGCCCCAAACACCCCGCCCACCTTTTCAATATGAATTGCAGGAGGTGGAATATGCCAATGCAAATAAAAGTCTGCACTATGGCGCCACGCTCACCAAACCAAGGGGGCTGAAAAGTTTTCCAACGGTTATCATCATCAGCGGCAGCGGTTCGCAAGACAGGGACGGCACCGTGCTGGGTCATAAATTTTACGCTGTGCTGGCAGACTATCTTACCAACCACGGCATCGGTGTATTGCGTGTAGACGACAGGGGAACCGGTAAAAGCTCTATCGGTAATGATATTGAAGGATTAACCTCGGCTGATTTTGAAAAGGATGTGGAAGCGAGCCTGGATTATCTTTTGTCAAGAACGGATATAGACAGTAAAAAAGTCGGTCTGATCGGTCATAGCGAAGGCGGCATCATTGCGCCGATGGTTGCTGCGCGCAGAAAAGATATTTCCTTTGTCATATTATGGGGTGCGCCAGCGGTTGGCGGTGCACAGATCATCACGGAACAAAATGCCTATAATTTAAAACAATCCGGTGTTGATGATGCTTCCCTTGCTGCATTTTCACAAATTTTCAAAAAAGTACTGATGCAGTTTTCAACTACGTCTAAAGCGGATCTCGATAATAAGGTCAATACGATCTTTGCCGAATGGAAAGCGGCACAAACCAAAGAAACCATTTCTGCCCTGCATGTTACAGACAATAGTCTGGTGGGGAGCGATATCCATACAATGTTTCATACGCTCTATGATCTCGCCTGGCTCCGGTTCTTTATCACCTACGATCCGGCAACAGACCTGGCGAAAGTAACATGCCCGGTATTGGCCATCAACGGCGCAAAGGATACGCAGGTGGGCGCAAGAGAAAATCTTGCCCTGATCAAAACCATATTAAACAATAGTGGTAATACAAATGTGCAGGTAACCTCGCTCGCATCGCTTAACCATTTTTTGCAAACCGCCACAACGGGCGATTTTTCGGAATATGAACAAATAGAGGAAACCATGTCGCCGGTAGCGCTCAGTTTAATGGCTAACTGGATAAAGGACCAGATCAGGTAGAACTTCGTAAATCATGAACTACCTCGCCCACGCCTATCTCTCTTTCCACCACCCCGATATTCTCGTGGGTAATATGATCAGTGATTTTATCAAAGGGAAAAAGCAGTTCGATTACCCGCCGGCTGTTCAAAAGGGTATCCAATTGCATAGGGCCATCGATACATTTACTGACCTTCACCCGGTTACCAAAGAAGCGAAACAATTTTTACATCCAGCGGTAGGCCCTTATGCCGGGGCCTTTATGGATGTAGTGTATGATCATTTTCTTGCACTCGATGTAAATGAGATGACGGAGCAGGGCTGGAAAGCTTTTTCGGCAGAGGTATATGGTCAGCTGCTTGCGCAGGAGCCATTGCTACCCGAAAAGTTTGACCGGATGCTGCCGCATATGATCAGCCAGGACTGGCTATATCATTACCGTTTTGCAGATGGTATCGAAAGAAGTTTCCGGGGTGTGGCACACAGGGCAAAATACCTGGGCGATTCAGGGCCCGCTTTTCTTCTTTTCAAGGAACATTATTCAGCGTTGCAGAATCTGTACCGGGTCTTTTTCCCGGATGTTAAAAAAATGGCAGAGTTTCGCCTGGCTGAACTCTTAAACGGGTAGCCTGTTTATCTTTGCTGAAATCTTTTGCATGAAGTCGATCGCCAGCTTTATTTTTCTTCTCGCTGCTTTTTGTGCGCAGGGCCAGCAAAAACCAACCGATCTTGATAAATCACCGATGGATATGAGTTACTGGCCCCCCAATTATCCGTTGTTAAAAATGAACGGAAAGGCAAACGAACTGCCGGTGGGAAGAATCATTTACGGAAGGCCCTTAAAGAATAACCGGTCTATTTTTGGCGGTATCGTAAAATACAATGATCTGTGGCGGCTGGGTGCCAATGAAGCCACCGAGGCAGAGTTTTTTTCGAACGTGAAGATTGGCGGGAAGATCCTTCCCAAAGGGAGGTATACGGTATATTGTATCCCTGGCGAGAATAAATGGACCATGATCTTCAGTAAAGACAATTATGTATGGGGCAATTTCTCTTACGACAGCCGGAAAGATGTTTTGCGGGCCGATGCGGATGTTGACAAGAACACCGAAACTGTTGAAGCCTTCACCATGTATTTTGAAGAAACCAAAACCGGGGCCAACCTTCTTATTTTGTGGGATGATGTAAGGGCAACGCTTCCCATTACAATAGTAGCCGATGATCCCATTACTCCGAAGAAAAAACAATAGGGTCATAGATCATCGTTCATGGAAAAAACCACGCCATGAACCATCAACTATGACCTATGAACTTATTACTGCATCTTTGTATCTAAACTACCTGTCATGAAACTCGCAACCAAATATATCCATGCCGGCACAGAACCCGATCCGTCAACAGGGGCCATCATGACACCTATCTATCAAAC
>JANXRX010000319.1 GCA_025352905.1 Bacteroidota bacterium
AACGGCACTAGGTACTAAATTTGCATCATGGAAAAAGCAAGAAAATTTTTATCAGTAAAGAAATATTTCCTGTTAGCCCTGCTAATTCCTGTTTGTAGCCTGTCTCAAAAGGATAGTTTGTTAAGCAGTGTACCATTTAAAGAAGGTAATATTATTTACGAAAAGGTGTTTTCGTTCGATAATATTAATGACAAAACGAAAATCTTCAATGCGGTTAAATCAGCTTTGATAAAAAATACAAATTATAAAGCTGTCAAAATTGACGAGGATCGTACCTCTGGCAATATCACCACCGAAATAGCATTTGACTTTATTGCTAAGCCCGGAATAATGAAGTTGGTTCTCACCGCCACGACGCGCCTATCCATAGACGTAAAAGAAAATAGGTTCAGAGTTCGGCTTTATAACAATTCAGCTTCGTTTATATTAATGGGCGAGAAGATTATTTATGAGATGGCAAGAACTTATTTGGCAGAGAAAGAACAAATACAAAAGGGGAAATGGAAGCAGAATAAAAGCGTGATCCTGCCATGGGACGAAAAACTCACTCTTATTTTAAATGGATTTGCATTAAGCATCAAGGATGGATTAAATGATGATTTTTAAGCAGTTATACGATTGTGGTCTAACACGTATATAGTTACCTTAGGAGACCAACAACGACTGCTCATTTATAACTCACCAGTTCCACTCCGAGTTTCTTAGCCAGTCCCTTCGCCCCCCAGCCCATAACCACATCATGATTATAATTAAAAGCAGGTTTGAGCAGGAAAGCAAAGTAGTTCATCCATGCTTTATTGGTAAATACCGTCCAGTTATACTGTACATACGTGATCCCATCTTTTTCTTCGAAAAACCATTCTCCCTCACCTTCCAGTTCGCCAAAGGCAACTCCCTTCATTCGTTTGTATTTGTCTACTTCCGTGAGGCGCGAATGAAAAGACAATTCATAAGGCAGTATACTTCGCCAGGTATACTCCCGCACGCCGCCAATACCGTCTGCATCGCCTTTTTCCAGTTCGGTTACTTTTTTCACCCCTTTCCACCAGCCGGGCCAGTTGAGCGAATCATAGATCATATCCCATACTTCGGTCAAAGGCGCCCTGAATTGCCAGCGGGTAATAAACGCATATTGTGTAGCCATAAAGAGGTTTTATGGTAAGTAAGTACGGGAAAACGTTAGAAAAAGTTTAGCCGAACAATTCCGGTTGCGCATTTTCATCTTTCGGTTTTTGCTCCCACTCCATCTCGAGGGTCTTACTGTAATCCGTTAGCTTGGCGCCAACGGCTTTCCAACCCATAATATCTACCATCCTGGCTACTTTGAACTTTGCTTTGCGCACGGCCTGCCCCCGGCCGGTTTGTACGATCAATAAGGGTTCGGCATCTGTACTCACCGCTTCAAGCCGGTTTCCCGTGCCTTCTTTAATAAACAGGAAGGCTGTTTTGAGTGTAGTCGTTTCTATCCTGAACCGTTTGATATTGTATTGCTGCTTATCGTTGTCTAAATAAACGGCGCTGATCACTTTTTCGGGAACAAATTTTTCGATTAGCTTTATTTTTTCGGGTTCAAAGCGTTGCGTGATCTCCGTATCCGTTAATTCATAACTGCCATCCTTATAAAACAGGATGATCTTTTCGTCCTCGAAACTACCCAGGTATTGCCCCTTGCCTTCTGTATTCAGGCGACCGAATTTATCATCGAACCATAACTTGCGACCGGCCAGCGTGCTTTTGCCGGCCTCTTTCAATTTCACGGTCTTAACAGGATACTTGGTTACCTGGTTACCCATACTGCTACGGCCCTTTATTTCCATCTCCTCAAAATAAAAATCAAATTCCTTGATCCTTGCGCTGCAATTGGGGCTCAATATGATCTTCACGGTTTCTGCTTCTCCATTGAGGTTGGCGGTAAAATAATGAACTTTGCTTTTGTCGGTTCCCCGGGTTAGGTCATACTCTTTCTCGCGGGTAATACCGGTCACATTAAAACGCTTGGCATAACTGGTGCCTGTTTTTCCATCGAGATAGATCATATTATACGTGGTGCGTTCGTCATTCTTTTCAAATACGGCGGCGTGAATGATGTCTTTCCCGATAAAGACCTTGTCCGAAACCTTTACCACTTTCATGGTACCCCCTTTGGTAAAGGCGATGATATCGTCATAGTCGGAACATTCGCACAAAAATTCATCCTTCTTTAAACCGGTTCCGATAAAACCTTCGGAGCGGTTCAGGTATAACTTGGTATTGGCAATGGCCACATGTTTTACCTGGATGGTATCAAATTCTTTCAGTATGGTTTTGCGTTCTCTTCCCTTGCCGTATTTTTTCAGCAGCGCCTCAAAATAAGACACGGCAAAATCGGTGAGGTTATCCAGGTCAAATTTTACCTGTTTGATATCGGCTTCTATGGCTTTGATCTGTTCATTCAGTTCATTGATATCCAGCCGGTAGATCCTTCTTACGGGTTTTTCAGTCAGTTTCAGGATGTCTTCCCGCTCAATGGTGCGTTTTAGTTTTTTCTTAAAAGGTGCGAAGGCTTTGTCTATCGCTTCTATCACTTTATCCCATGTCTCATGCTTCTGTTCCAGTTCTTTATAGATCTTTTCTTCAAAGAATATTTTTTCCAGGGAGGTATAATGCCATTTGTCTTCCAGTTCCTGCAAACGGATCTCCAGTTCCTTTCGTAAAAGGGTCTTGGTATTTTCGGATGATACGGTAAGCAGTTCATGCACCGTAAGGAATTGCGGCCTGTTTGTAACGATCACGCAGGCATTGGGGGAAATGCTTACCTCGCAATCGGTAAATGCATATAAGGCATCAATAGTGATATCAGGTGAAATGCCCGGCGCCAGGTCTATCTGTATTTCTACATCAGCAGCGGTTACATCGATTACTTTTTTGATCTTGATCTTGCCATGGTCATTTGCCTTGGTAATACTCTCCATCAGCTGTGTGGTAGTTACGCCGTAGGGAACATCGCGTATGACCAGTGTTTTTTTATCGAGTTCTTCCACTCTTGCCCTAACCCTTACTTTCCCCCCTCTTTTACCATCATTGTATGCCGCTACATCTATCATACCGCCGGTTTGAAAATCGGGATAGAGTTCAAATTTTCTTCCGCGTAAGCTTTTGATCGAGGCTTCTATCAGTTCGCAGAAATTATGTGGAAGGATCTTGGTAGATAACCCAACGGCGATCCCATCCGCTCCCTGCGCCAGCAACAGCGGAAATTTCATAGGCAGGGTTACCGGTTCATTTTTTCTTCCGTCATAACTCAACTGCCATTCCGTGGTCTTCGCATTAAAAGCCACTTCCAGTGCAAATTTTGATAAGCGAGCCTCTATATAACGGGATGCGGCCGCTTCATCACCCGTTCTTACATCACCCCAGTTACCCTGTGTTTCTATCAGTAAGTCTTTCTGGCCAAGGTTTACCAGCGCATCCCCGATACTCGCATCTCCATGCGGATGGTATTGCATACTCTGCCCGATAATATTGGCCACTTTATTAAAACGGCCGTCATCCATTTCTTTCATGGCATGGAGGATCCGGCGCTGTACCGGTTTCAACCCATCTTCAATAGCAGGCACTGCTCTTTCCAGTATTACATACGACGCATAATCAAGGAACCAGTTCTTATACTGCCCCTGTACACCTGTTTCATTTTCAAAAACCCTGTTCTCCTGTTTTTCTTTCGCCATCTTACTGTTCAGTTATCCCGGTTTGTTTTCTTATTTTATCCAATAGGTATCATCCTTCCCATCTGCCAGTGCGTTCAGCTCAAACACAACAATATCGGTATCGGCGATCACTTCGTGCCAGGCCCATGCCTGTATGGTAACCATCGACGGCGCTGATACTTTCAGGCTGCCTTTTCCTTCCCCACGCATATCATACCAGTTCACGGTAGCTTCACCGCTCAGGATAATGATCTTTTCAGGGTTCTTATTCGCGGCAATGCCTTTGTGATAATGCCTGCCACTGGCGCTCCCCGCGCGACGGTAAGCAATGATGAACTGCCCCGTCCTGTCTGTATCAAAAAAATGCGTAGCGCCTCTTTCATCTTCGGCAACTTTGCTAATAGGTGTAATCTCTACCATTTCAATATTCGATATTCGTTATTCGATATTTTCTTTTTCACCGGCAAACTTTACGGTCAGTTCTTTCCATCCCTTTGCCCGGTCGCCTGCTATCTCGAGTTTGCTTTCCGATTGTAGTTCGTGCATGCGCCAGGCAAGAAATACATCACCTGTTTTTACTTTCATTTTTGTAAGCGTATGGTACAGTACTTTACTGAACTTCTGCGGTTCAGCGGTTATATTGGGGAGTATATCCCTGTCATAAAAATCCGCTTCCTTACCTGCTATTTTCTTTCCGCCTTCCAGGAAACGGACCATGCTATTCTCTCCCACTATTTTTTTCCATTCATCCGGATCCACTTCAAATTCGCTTAAGGTAATGGGCCGGGCCAGTTTTTTTGCTTTCAGAAATTCTTTCGGCTGGATCTCGTGCAGATGTGTGGGATAAAAAATATTTCCCTTCTCATTAATAAATGGCAGGTTATTGAGATACAATACCTGGATCCTGCCCTGGTATTCTTTTAATTGGCTGACCAGCCAGTAATAACTGCATACATCATGTGCATTCTGCCCCATCCAGATCCATACTTCTTCCCCCGGTTCCTCATCCAGGCGCTTCAGCAGGTTCTGAACCGTTACTCCATCATCTACCTGGTTCAAAGAATCTGTATACGGTGAGAACTCCAGTAAGCCTGCCCACCAATCCCTCCGTTGCCCGTAACCATCCGGTTCATAAATATTCTCAAGTGGTCCTACCGCAAAATCATCCTTGATCTCAATAATGTCTCCCTGTAGTGTTTCATCCAGCGCTATTGCCTTACCAAGCGCGGCTACATTGTCCTGTTCAAATACGATATGTATCATTTTTAATTAACAATTAGTAATTAATAATTTTTATTGGTCTGTTGTACCATCCTGCGTGTTCCCGATAGGTAATTACTAATTATTAATTACTAATTAAATCCAGATCCACCCGCAGGTTGTCGATAATCTTATCCTGTCTTTCCGGGGTATTTTTTCCCATATAAAAATCGAGGATATCATGAATGGCCACTTCGTTATTGATGCTGATCAGTTGCTTGCGCATATCCTGGCCGATAAATTTTCCGAATTCATCCGGACTGATCTCCCCCAATCCTTTAAAACGGGTTATCTCGGGTTTGCTGCCGAGTTTTTTCACCGCCTCTTTTTTCTCATGCTCATCATAACAATAGATCGTTTCCTGTTTATTACGTACGCGGAACAAAGGCGTATCCAGGATATATACGTGCTCATGTTTTACAAGGTCAGGAAAGAACTGCAGGAAAAAAGTCATCAGCAATAACCGTATATGCATACCATCCACATCCGCATCGGTGGCAATGATCACCTGGTTATAACGCAATCCTTCCAGCCCGTCCTCAATATTCAAAGCATGCTGTAAAAGATTGAATTCTTCGTTCTCATACACAACTTTCTTTGTGAGACCGAACGAATTCAGCGGCTTACCCCGCAGGCTGAATACCGCCTGCGAATCCACGTTCCTCGATTTGGTGATACTTCCGCTGGCGCTGTCGCCTTCCGTAATAAAAATGGTAGAATTATTCTGTAGCAGGATGAACTCTTCCTTGTTTTTAGCCGGGAGCTCATCATTCAGGTGGATACGGCAGTCGCGCAACTTTTTATTATGCAGGTTGGCTTTCTTGGCCCGCTCGTTCGCCAGTTTCTTGATACCGGCCAGTTCCTTTCTTTCTCTTTCGTTCTGTTCAATCCGTTTCTTTAACGCATCAGCCACCACTGGGTTACGGTGAAGAAAATTATCCAGTTCTTTTGCCAGGAAATCAAGCACGAAATTTTTCATGCTCGGCCCCCCTTCATATACATTCTGCGAACCCAGTTTTGTTTTTGTCTGGCTCTCAAACACCGGCTCCTGCACCCTTACAGAAACCGCCGCAACAATACTGGTGCGTATATCCGAGGCCTCATAATCCTTCTTAAAAAAATCCCTGATCACTTTAATATAGGCTTCCCTGAATGCCTGCTGGTGTGTTCCCCCCTGCGTGGTGTATTGTCCGTTTACAAAAGAAAAAATATCTTCCCCATAGTCGTTGGTATGCGACATGGCCACTTCAATATCCTCACCTTTTAAATGGATAATCGGATATCGTAATTCATCGGGGTTGGTCTTGCGCTGAAGCAGGTCGAGCAGCCCATTCTTACTCACATATTTTTTACCGTTGAAATGCATCGCCAGTCCCGCATTCAGGTAGCAGTAGTTCCATAACTGGTTATCAATATACTCATGTATATAATGGAAGTTCCGGAACACCGTCTCATCCGGCGTAAATACAACCAGGGTTCCATTGGGTTCATCCGTTTTCGCTTCCTTATATTCTTTTATCAGTACGCCTTTCTCAAACTCAGCCGTTTTCTCTTTTCCTTCCCTGAAAGCAGTCACTTTAAAATACTGGCTCAAGGCATTCACCGCCTTGGTACCCACACCGTTCAGTCCCACACTTTTCTGGAAGGCCTTGCTGTCGTATTTGGCGCCTGTATTGATCTTGCTCACCACATCCACTACCTTGCCCAACGGGATACCGCGCCCAAAATCGCGAATGGTCACTGTTTTGCCTTCGATGACCAGTTCCACCTGTTTACCATGCCCCATCGTGTATTCGTCGATACAATTATCGATCACCTCTTTAATAAGCACATAGATCCCGTCGTCAGGCGCGGCCCCGTCACCCAGTTTACCAATATACATCCCCGGGCGTAAGCGGATATGTTCCCGCCAGTCGAGCGACCTGATCGATTCTTCGTTGTATTCACCTATTTGCGTAGCCATTTATTTAATTTGACCCTTCCGGCCTGAAGCCCGCCCCCCTGTCAGGGAGGGTTGGGAAGGGTCACAAATCTAACCACCTCACACAGCAGCCCAAGTTTACTTTTCTACAAATGGCGCAAGAATGTGGATAAATGAGCCGAAAACCTGAATTCAGTATATAATCTATCCCGTGAAAGCTATTTTTGAAAGATCGGAGAAACACTGAATGATATGGAAACGGACCTGGAAAAGATCGCCTTGTTTTCTGCAACTAAACAGGCCGAGAACGACCGGTTCAGGATATTTGTGCAGGAAAGTGATAGCGAAGCTGTGGATCGGCTTGTGAGCCGGCTTAACAGATCTGTTACACCCCGAATCAATTGTACCGATTGCGGCAATTGCTGCAAAAGTCTGATGATACTGATCTCTGATGAGGATGCCGATCATCTTTCTGCACACCTGCAACAGCCACGCGCAGCATTTGATGCGCAATACCTCGAAAAAGGCAGTAACGGTACTATGATTGTAAACAGGATACCCTGTCATTTCCTGGCCGCTAATCAATGCACGGTGTATGAACATCGCTTTGCGGGCTGCAGGGAGTTCCCGGCACTACATATACCCCAGTTTACAAAACGACTGTTCACCACGTTTATGCATTACGAACGTTGCCCGATTATTTTTAACGTGGTGGAAGAACTGAAAACCGAAATGGATTTTGTACGAGACGGCTCAGTGTAAGCTTTGTATCTTTAATGGATGGCAATCCGTTTTGGTATCGATCGTTTACTGCATACACAACCTTCCTGGAAAGAACAACGGATCGGGTTTGTTACCAATCATGCGGCTACTACTCATGACCTGCTTCCTTCGCGGAAAGCATTGCAGGAACATTCATTCCACCTTGTTACACTGTTTTCTCCCGAACATGGTTTGGATATGGTGGGTGCAGATGGCCATGAAATGCATGACGGCACGGATCTGTTAACGGGTTTGCCGGTAACGAGTTTATACAGTAGCAAACTGGCGCCTTCTTCAGAGGATCTTTCCGGTATCGACATCCTGTTATTTGATATACCCGATGTGGGCAGTCGTTTTTATACCTACCTGTGGACACTTACTTATACAATGGAAGCCTGCGCAAAGTCGGGTAAGAAATTAGTGGTCCTCGACAGGCCCAATCCCATATCGGGCAACCTGGACCTGGCAGAAGGCCCCATGCTGGACGAGTTACAGGCATCTTTTATTGGCAGGTGGGCCATGCCGGTAAGACATAGCTGCACGTTGGGGGAACTGGCGCTTTATTTTAATGCAATAAAAAACATAGGCTGTAACCTCGAAGTGATCAGCTGTGAGGGATGGGAAAGAAATTTTTTTCAACCCGACTGGGGGATCCGTTTTGTGCCGACCTCGCCGGCTATACAAAGTTTCGAAACCATGTTATTGTATCCGGGAATGTGTTTACTGGAAGCAACCAATATCAGTGAAGGAAGGGGAACCGACCGGGCTTTTACGGTAGCCGGCGCGCCCTGGATCAATGGCACAGACATTGCAGGGATCTTTCATGCGATGGGGTTGGATGAAATAGAAGTAACTGCTTTGGAATTTACACCGGGGGATAGTAAGTATACAGGACAGGTATGCAGGGGGATCCAGGTAAGTCCAAGGGAACCCGGTTATTTTCAACCGGTTTTTTTTGGGCTGCTACTGATCAGGGTCATCAGGGAACGGTATCCCGAACATTTTGCCTGGGCGCCTTATCCTACGCTGGTAAACCCAACCGGCAGGCAGCACCTGGATAAATTACTGGGTATAGAGAACAGTGAGGCATTATTCGAATTATCATTACCAAAATTCATAGCGGCCATAACCAGGTTAACCAGGTGTGGGGAATGGAAAGAAGCGGTGGGGGAATATTTATTATATTAGGGGTGAACGTGAGTCGTGAGTAAATTCACTTATGCAGGTTACCCACGATTCACGAAAGTACAATCATCATTATATGCGTTATTTAAAATTAGTATCCGTCATTTGTTTTTCATTTTTCCAGTTCCGGTCAGGTGCGCAACAGCCAACGGTTAAGGTTCTTGAATCCGGAAAAAGGGTGAGCATCCGCGGGTTGAGCGTGGTGAATAACGATATTATATGGGTAAGTGGCAGTAATGGCGCTGTAGGAAGATCTACGGATGGTGGCGTTACCTGGGGATGGATCACAGTGACCGGTTATGAAAAAAAGGATTTCAGGGATATCGAGGCTTTTGATGAGAATACAGCGATCATTATGGGCGTATCCGAACCCGCAGTTATCCTCAAAACAAAAGATGGCGGCAAGAGCTGGAAAAAAGTTTTTGAAGACAATACAAAAGGTATGTTCCTTGATGCGATGGATTTTCGTGAGGAAAGTAAGGCCATGCCTTTGGGGATCGTTGTTGGCGACCCGATCAATAACAAACTGTTCTATGCTTTTACGATCGATGGCGGGGATACGTGGAAGAAAAATGACGATACCACGCAACAGGCATTAGCCACCGGAGAGGCCATGTTTGCTTCCAGCGGTACCAATGTTGTGTTCACACATTTTACGGATGAAACATTGCCTCCTGTTCTGCTGGTAACCGGCGGCAAAAGATCTAACCTGAGAGATATCTCCTCTTCTAAAAAAAGAATACTCGATTCATTACCGATGATGCAGGGGCTGGAATCTACCGGCGCCAATTCTATTGCTGTTCACGCCTTTGAAAAAAAAGCGGTAATCGTTGGAGGGAATTTTTCAAAAGACAGTATCGGTTCTGAGAACTGTGTACTGGTGAGTTTTGGAAAAAAAGGTATTAAGATGACGACACCGAAAATATCTCCACACGGATACCGATCCTGCGTCATTTATCTTACTAAAGATAACTTAGTTACCTGTGGCACATCCGGTATTGATATATCCAAAGACGGGGGGCGCAAATGGAAACTGATTTCCAAAGAAAGTTTTCATGTGTGCCGGAAAGCCAAGAACGGAGACGCGGTTTTCCTGGCCGGTGGCAATGGGAGGATCGCCAGGCTGGTAATGCCTTAACTCAGGGCCGTTTAAACTTTTGCAGGGGTTTGGCGTCTTATCTCAAATATAACCCATGAAAAAGTGTATCCTCCTTATCCTTCTATCTTCTGTAACATTTGTTTTTAGCATTACGCAGGTTGCTGCACAAAAAAGAAATTTTGCGGGCGGGAGAACCGACAGCGCTTCTGTTGAACACCGCAAAGAAATGCGCCAGCAATTGAAAGCTAAATACGATAGCCTTTCTCCTGAACAAAAGAAAGAAATGCGGCAACAACTGAAGGGAAGGATGGCTAATATGTCACCCGAACAGAAAAAAGAAATGAGGAAGCAATTCCAGGCGAAGTATGATAGTCTTTCCCCGGCACAAAAACAGCAGCTACGGCAGGATGTACTCAACCGCGCCGACAGCTCAGGAACAGGACAGAAAAAAGCTTTCCGCAGAAGAAGGCAAGTGGCTCCGGCTAATACGTAAACGATTACTTTTTAAACGCAAAATATACCGCACCGATAATAAACAGGAAGCTGACAAGGTATTTGGTTTGAAAAGGTTCTTTCAGGTACCAGACAGCAAAAAAAGAAAAGACGATCAGTGTAATGATCTCCTGTGTTATTTTAAGCTGGAACCCGGTAAAACCATTCGCAAACCCCGCCCGGTTGGCAGGCACCATCAGGCAATATTCAAAAAATGCAATTCCCCAACTGATCAGGATCGCTTTCCAGAGGGGAATTCCCTTGTCTTTCAGGTGGCCATACCAGGCAAACGTCATAAAAAGATTGGAAAATACCAGTAATACGATCGTTTTCAACATATTGTCTGTTTTTATCGTTGTTCCGGATGATGCCCGGTAAAATAAACTTACTGCAATAAAAGCAGTAAATTACTGTTTCGGTTGCCAGTTTGCCATCTGAAGAAACCTTGCACGGATATTGTACTATTCATCAGGTAAAACAGACGAGAATGAAAAAATTTCAGGCGATCATTAAATTTACGATGGATGAGGACTTTATGACATTGGTTCCCCCGCACCGAACCTATATCAACTTCCTGATCAATAAAGGGATCATCGACAGTTATGCAGTAAGCATGGAGAGCCAGACCTGCTGGATCACGATAAATACAGAAACAAAGGCGCTGGCGGATGGATATATTGTCAAATCCCCGCTATATAAATACTGGAACTACGGTATTGAAGAATTATTTGTGTACGACAGCCAGCATTACCGCCTGCCTGCCCTGCAACTGAATTAATTTACCCGAAAGCAAAGTTTTTTTTGGAGGATACGCTTCAGACCCTATTTTTGCACTCCACTAAAAAGGGAGCATAGCTCAGCTGGTTTAGAGCATCTGCCTTACAAGCAGAGGGTCCGCGGTTCGAACCCGTGTGCTCCCACAGAATAACCCCAAGATTTATATCTTGGGGTTATTTTTTATGTATAAAGTATATACAGGCAAAGTTGGTGATTGGGATATCATGTATTTTGAATTATATGAAATCAAGGAATTGGCTACAAAAAGAGAATTAGAATTGAAATCATGGAAAAGCAGGAAAAAGATCGAAACACTAATAAGCACAAGGAAATAGAGCACTCCGACCACAGTCGGAGGGGTCCGCGGTTCGAACCCGTGTGCTCCCACAGAATAACCCCAAGATTTAGTTCTTGGGGTTATTTTTTTCAGCCAATCCAATCCTTCTGTCATCATTGATTATATTTAAGAATCAATTATTCCAAGATTAATGTCATTCATTAGAAAGTATCACCTAAGTTTTGTCCTAGTGCTTTTAATTATTGCAGGGAGTGATACTTTAACTGAACTGGTTTATAAGA
>JANXRX010000042.1 GCA_025352905.1 Bacteroidota bacterium
CCCGACGCTAAAGCAGGCAGGGATGGTAACCGTAAACTGGCTTCCCTCTACGATCTGATCCCCGCAAACAAGAACGGCCGTGAAAAACTCCCTATCGGTGAATGGAACCGCGGTCGGATCACGGTATCTCCCAGCGGTCATGTAGAACACTGGATCAATGGCTGGAAGGTGTTGGAGTACCAGCGTGGCTCGCCGGAGTTCCTTGCCCTGGTTGCCAAAAGCAAGTATGCCAAAATACCCGATTTCGGAATCGTGCCCAAAGGTCATATCTTACTACAGGAACACGGAACGCATGTTGCTTTCCGGAGTATCAAAATCAAAGAGTTCAAATAATTTTTCACCATCATAACGATTGTAAAATGTCAAACACACGTCGCAACTTCATCAAAAAATCAGCACAGGCCGCAGCAGGAACCTATATCGCTTCCATCGGCTTCAGCGCAAAAAGTTATGCCAATATCATTGGCGCCAATGACAGGGTCAGGATTGGTGTGGTAGGATTTTCGGACAGGCACCGGAGTTCGCATATCCCTCCCTTTATGAAGTTTTATAAAGAGATGAATTTTGATATTGTAGGGGTATCTGATCTCTGGAAAAAAAGAAGGGATGAGGGGCAGGCATTTTTGAAAGACAAGATGGGGCATGATGTTGCCGCCTATCGCAATAACGAGGAGTTATACAATTCTAAAACAGTTGATGCTGTGTTCATAAGCACAGCAGATTTTCAACACGCCAACCTTACCATTGAAGCCGTTAAAGCCGGTTGCGATGTGTATTGTGAAAAGCCATTTGCGGAATCGATGGAAGATAACCGTGCTGCGTTAAAAGCGGTAAATGCATCCGACAGGATCGTACAGATCGGATCGCAACGCCGGAGCGGAGCCAACTACAAGGCTGCGGCTGATTTTATTCAGCAGGGCAAGTTTGGACCGATCACCATGGTAGAACTTACCTGGAACGTAAATCAACCCGGCCGCTGGAGAAGACCCGATCTGGTTGCGCAGTGTAAAGAAGAGGACCTTGACTGGAAACGTTTTTTAATGAACCGTCCTTACGAAAATTTTGATCCAAGAAAATATTTAGAGTACCGTTTATTCTGGCCCTATTCTTCCGGCGCTTTTGGTCAATGGATGAGCCACCAGATAGATACGGTGCATTGGTTCAGCGGTTTGAAACACCCGAGAAGTGTTACTGCCAATGGCGGTATCTATGTGTGGAAGGATGGCCGCCGCAACTGGGATACAACCACCGCTGTATTTGAATACGGCCCTGCAGACGATCCCACTACCGGCTTCCAGGTTGTATACATGTCGCGCATGCATAATGGCGATGAGAACCCTGCGGAAATATATTATTCCAATGGTGGCGAACTCAACCTGATCACCAATAAGGTTTCACCAAAAGGCGGCCTGAAAGCAGGTCCTGCCGCGGCTATGAAAATGCAGCCTAATCTGTTACCCGAACTGAGTTTAAGTGAAATGATCAAAGTAGAAGCAGGCGCCAATACCGGCGGGGATGTATTAACCACCGCACACGTACGTAACTGGATGGAATGTATCCGCAGCAGGAAGCAACCTAACGCCCCTGTTGAAGCAGGCTATAGTCATTCTATCGCTAATATCATGGCCACCGCAGCCGCCAGAACAGGATTGAAAGCAACTTTTGATGAGAAGACACAGGAAGTGATGGCGGGAGGGAAAGTGTTTAAGTATTAATTTTTAATTAGTCGTAAGGCGTAAGTCGTAAGCCGTAAGGGTGTAAGAGTTGATTTCTTATTCCTTACGACTTATGCCTTACGCCTTATCCCTTCTTCCCCATGACTGAAAAAAACAAAGCGCGTTCAGCCGTTTTACTGGGTAATTTTTTCTTTGGAACAAGCGTGATTGCTGTTAAACATATCAGCCCCTCGCTGATACACCCGGTTGCGCTGGCCACTATCCGGATCACGGTGGCTTCCTTTCTTTTCTGGGCGCTATATGTTTTCCGGCCCGTAAAGACGGGGATCGTTAGAAAAGATTATTTGCGGCTGTTCTTTTGCGCTATGGCTGGTATTGCCATCAACCAGAGTTTTTCTATGCGGGGCATGTCGTTAACCAGCCCCATTCATGCTTCTTTATTAGTTTTAACCACACCTATTACCATTACTTTCCTTGCAGCCTGGTTTTTAAAGGAGTCGCTAACACCTCTAAAGCTGATCGGGCTTTTCTGCGGGATCAGTGGCGGCGCGCTGTTGATTTTTTCGCGCGATCTTTCTTCCCAGGCCGGTGGTCAGCAATCGCTTGGTGATTCTTTTGTGATCATGGGCGCTATTGGCTATTCGATATATGTGATCTCTATCAAGCCATTGATGGCGAAATATAGGGCTACGCATATTCTGCAGTGGGTGTTCTTATTCGGGTCCTTTGTTATGCTCCCCTTAGGTTGGCAGGATCTCCGGCATGTATCCTGGCAGGCTTTTGACGGGATCAGTTGGTTTTCCCTTTCCTATATTGTTATTGGCAGCACTTTTCTCGGATATCAACTGATGAACTATGGAATAAGTAAACTGGGCGCCGCTGTTACTGGTTCTTATATCTATACCCAGCCCTTTTTTGCAACGATCGCTTCTATGCTGCTGCTGAATGAAACTTTAAGCCTGCCCAAAATAGCCGCTGCCATTTTGATAATGAGCGGAGTGTTTCTATCCAATTATAAATCCAGGAATACGCAAGAATTACAGCCCCCCCTTCAGGGCGGGGACAAATAAAATAATTTTGGCTTTAGCTCAGGTCTTTTTTAGAACAAGCATTTATCTAATAAACTGTTTACTTTGTTATTAAATTACCACACATGTATAACAGGCGTTTCTTTTATGTTTTGATCACCCTCTCACTATTGACTACTTCCGCTTATTCGCAAACTGATAATATAAACGGGCAGGAAGAACGGGCATACCTGATCAGGTCACTCACAAAGATCGCCGACCCACTATTCACCGCCCTTAGCCAGAATAAATTAAAACAGCAGATGCCTGTTGAAAAAGTGGACGGGATGCAGAAGGGTAGTCCCTCTACCTACCTCGAAGGTTTTGCGCGGTTGCTGGCCGGTATGGCGCCCTGGCTTGAACTGGGGCCGGATGATACGGAAGAAGGAAGACTGCGGAAGAAATATATCGACCTTGCCCTTCTTTGTTTACATAACGGAACAGATTCCACATCTCCCGATTACCTGGATTTTAAGATAGAAGGACAGTCGCTGGTAGATGCCGCTTTTCTCACACATGCCCTTCTCCGGGCGCCAAAACAATTGTGGGGGAGGCTGGATGGGGTAACAAAACAAAATATAGTTGCTGCATTAAAAGCTACCCGCGCCACCAGGCCACCGCAGAATAACTGGTTGTTGTTTGCAGGTATGGTTGAAACAGGCTTATTAGAATTTACCGGCGAATGTGATCAGTCGCGGATTGACTATGGTATACAGAAACACAAAGAATGGTATAAGGGTGATGGCGCTTATGGGGATGGCGCCAATTTTCACTGGGACTATTATAACAGTTTTGTTATCCACCCCGATGCTCCTGGATATTTCACAAATACTGGAAATGAAGGGGCAAAAGCCACTGATCGATCACAATACACAATTAAAACGCAGCAAACGGTACGCACAGGTGCTTGAACGGATGATCTCCCCAGAAGGAACGTATCCCATTATCGGGCGCTCACTCGCCTATCGTTTTGGAACATTCCAGTTACTGTCGCAGATGGCTTTGCAAAAAACATTGCCTGAACACGTATCTGCGCAGCAGGTAAGAGCTGCATTATATACCATGATCAGGAAACAACTGGAAGCGCCGGGTACTTTTGATGCAAATGGATGGTTACAGATAGGTATTTACGGACACCAGCCGGGCATCGCGGAAAATTATATTTCTACGGGAAGTTTATATTTATGCGCACAGGCTTTCCTGTTACTGGGCCTGCCTGCGAACGACGCGTTATGGAGTGGAAAAGATGAGGACTGGACCGCGAAAAAAGTGTGGAAGG
>JANXRX010000061.1 GCA_025352905.1 Bacteroidota bacterium
GTTGCTGAAAAAGTAACAGAATTTTCTATCGGAACGCATGTATTTGTGAGGATAGTACCGGATAGCACGCATGAAAATACAACAGGCCCGCATTTCTATGAGCGTTTGTACAACGGCAATATATTGGTTTTTGCCACGCACGAGAAAAGGATAGAGCAATCGCTGCGGGCGGAGGATAATTTCAGAAAATTCAAACAATATGATCGCTATTATATTGTTAAGGATGGCTTATTCCACGCGGTTGCGGGAGAGGCGGATATTGCATCCGTTTTAAAGGACCGGAAGGCCGAAGTAAGAAAATTTCTTAACCGACGGGATATCCGTTATAAAAAAGATCCGGCAGGAACGCTTGCGCAGGTAGCAGTGTACTACGACCGGTTAAAAAAATGAGTATGGCTTATCGCGGCCTTTACATAAGTATATTTCTTTCAGGGTTATTGCTTTTTTCACAGAAAGCAACGAGCCAGGAAAACAAACGTTTCAGCGTTACCTATTCTGATATTAAGTTTTCACAGTTTGTACAGGAGGTGGAAACCATTTCGGGCTGTCATTTTTATTTTGAAGCATCCGAAACAGATAGTGTACGTATTACCGTAAAGTCACTCAATGCAACGCTCTCCGAACTTTTGCAGGATGCTTTTCGGGGCACCGGTTTCCAGTTTGTAGTAGACGCGCAGAGAAATGTATTTGTTAGCAGGAAGCTACAGTTGCAGACCAGTTTGCCTGCCGGGTTTTTTGATAAGAAAAAGAATAGTTCCGACAGCCTGCCCGAACCACCCGTTTTATTAATGGGTACAACAACCGAAAAAGATAAACTAAAAGCTTCCCTCGAAGTAAAATTATTTGAGATAGGTACCCATACCAATACGGTTGCCAAAGGAAATGCGATCCTGGTAGGATATGTACGGGATATAAAAAATGGGGAAGCCATCAGTGGGGCGGTTGTATTTGTAGATACGCCTGCCATTAAGACCGTGACCGATCAGTTTGGTTATTTTTCGATCAGTATGCCCAAAGGCAGGCATATACTCAGGATCAACAGCGTAGGGATGAAAGATACCCGGCGCCAGTTAATGCTTTATAGCGATGGAAAACTGAATATAGAACTCGAAGATTATATTGCCAGCCTGAAAGGAGTAACGGTAAACGCTGAGCGCAGATCCAATATACGTGGCACGCAGATGGGGATGGACAAAGTGAATATCCGTACCATCAAGCAGGTGCCTACCGTATTGGGTGAATCGGATATCCTGCGTGTGGTATTAACATTGCCGGGTGTTACCTCGGTGGGAGAGGCCAGTACCGGGTTTAATGTGCGCGGAGGGGCTGCAGATCAGAACCTGATACTGTTAAATGACGCCACTATTTACAACCCATCACACCTGTTTGGTTTTTTCTCTGCCTTTAATACAGATGTGGTAAAAGGCGTGGAGTTATATAAAAGCGCTATCCCCGAAAAATATGGCGGACGTTTATCATCTGTGCTGGATGTATCTACCCGCGATGGCAATAGTAAAAAAATGACTGGCACGGGTGGGATCGGGTTGCTCACCAGCCGTCTTACCCTTGAAGGGCCGCTTGATAAGGAGAAGACCACTTTTATACTTGAGGGTAGGACCACCTATTCAGACTGGATACTGAAACAGATCCCCAATTCTGCCTATGCGAACAGCAGTGCATCTTTCTACGATCTTAACCTGAATATTACGCATACCATCAACCCGAAAAATAGCATCTACATTACCGGTTATTACAGTCACGATCAATTTAAACTCAACAGTGATACCCTGTATAAGTATGGTAACAGGAACGCTATTGTAAAATGGAAACATATTTTCACTAATAAATTCGTTGGCGTATTTTCTGCCGGTATGGATCATTATGAATATAGCGAGGGCAGTGACAGGTACCCGTTAAATGCTTACCAGTTATCATTTAATATTAACCAGACACATTTCCGTACGGAGTTTAATTATAACCCGGGTAACAAACATGCATTCACTTTTGGACTGCACAGTATTTATTATACGATCCATCCGGGATCTTTTCAACCTACTTTACCCCAATCTTTGGTGATTCCCAACCAGGTACCCACAGAGCAGGCGCTGGAATCTGCTTTGTATTTCGGGGATAAATATAATATCAGCCCCGATTTTTCTATCACAGCAGGTATTCGTTATTCTTTGTTCAGTTACCTGGGTGCGCATGATGTGTATCATTATGTTCCGGGTGCCCCGCGGGAAATAAGTACGATCACCGATACGGCGCATTATGGTTCGGGTGCCAATATAAAAACCTACCAGGCGCCTGAGATCAGGGTGGCTATGCGTTATAGTTTGTCGAACAGTTCTTCTGTCAAACTCAGCTACAATACATTAAGACAATACATCCATACCATATCTAATTCCACCGCTATTTCGCCAACGGATATCTGGAAGCTGAGTGATCCCAATATACCACCACAGGAAGGTTACCAGGCTTCGTTGGGCTATTACCAGAACTTTAATAACAACATTATCGAAACTTCCATTGAGGTTTATTATAAACGGATCTATCACTACCTCGATTATAAAAGCGGGGCAACACTGGTCATGAACAAACATTTGGAAACTGATGTAATTAATACCCAGGGAGAAGCCTATGGTGCTGAGTTTATGATCAAAAAAACGGTGGGCAAGTTGAATGGCTGGTTAAGCTATACCTATTCAAGTACCCGCTTAAGAATGGATGATCCGATCGCCGGCGAAACTATCAATAAGGGAAACTATTATCCCGCCAATTTCGATAAACCGCATAATGTAAATTTTATCGGTAACTATAGATTCTCGCATAGGTTAAGCCTGTCAATGAATGCAGTATACAGCACCGGACGCCCTATTACGCTGCCGATCGCTTTGTTTACCCAGGCAGGCGCACAGCGGGTGTTGTATTCAGACAGAAATCAATACCGCATTCCTGATTATATGCGTGCCGATTTTTCTATAAATATAGAAGGCAACCATAAAATTAAAAAACTGGCGCATAGTTCTTTCTCCCTGGGCGTATATAACATGTTTGCCAGGCAGAATCCGTACTCGATCTATTTTGCACAGGAAAATGGTGTTATCAAAGGCTACCAGTTATCCATATTCGGAACAGCGATTCCTTTCGTTACCTATAATTTTAAATTTTAACCGGCGATGAAAACAAAGCACCTGTTATTTTGTTTATTTCTCCTGCTCGCAGTTTTTGCCTGCCGTAAGCCTTTTGAACCCGCCGCTATCAAAGTAGATTATAATTATCTCGTGATCGAAGGCGTTATCAATGCGGGCCCCAATGCAGTCACAACTATTACATTAAGCCGTACCAAAAATCTTTCAGATAGTCTCCCACCTAAACCTGAACTGGGCGCCCAGGTGTTGATAGTAGGCGATAACGGAATTTCTTTTGGATTGATCCCACTGGGAAACGGCATATACACCAGCCAGGTATTAAACCTGAGTTCAGTAATTAAATACAGGTTAAAGATCACTACCGCTAATGGAAGTGTTTACCAATCGGATTTTGTTCCTGTAAAGCAAACGCCTGCTATTGACAGTCTTAGCTGGGACCAGAATTCTGCCTTCCAGGATGTTACCATTTTTGCGCACACCCATGACCCGAAAAACAGTACCCGTTATTATCGCTGGGAGTATGTAGAGACATGGCAATACCGGGCAAATTATGAGACAAGTTATGGCGTAGACAATAACAATCTAAGCTATAACATCAATCCCTGGGATTCACTTATACAACAATATAATTGCTGGGCAAGCGCCAATTCAACGACCGTTGTTACAGCCAGTTCAGAAGCGTTGGGCCAGGATGTGATCAGTTATGCGCCCGTTGCCACAGTATTACATAACGCTGAAAAAATAGCCATAAAATATTCGATCAATGTGCGCCAGTTTGCCCTTACGCCGGAAGCTTATCAATATTGGCAGATTATTCAGAAGAGCACACAGCAGACCGGTACCATTTTTGATCCGCAGCCTGCGCAGTTGGTTGGCAATATACATTGTACCACCAATCCAAATGAACCGGTGATCGGGTTTGTAAGCGTTTCTTCAGCAACGGAGAAAAGAATCTTTATTAGTTATCCCGAACTAATCAACTGGCAAATCCCCGTATCAGAACTGAATTGCGATACCAAGTATGGGGCCCAGGACCCGAGTAATTTTCGTCATATTTATTATCCTGATACCAGTTACACACTATATTATTATACCAGCGGAGGCGCTTTTATTGCCGCAAAAAAAGATTGCCTGGATTGCAGGAGGCGGGGCGGTACGAATCTTAAACCCTCGTTCTGGCAATAAAAATATTTGAATGAAAAGAAGTATGCACAAATATGGTTGCCTTATATCCTGCCTGTTATTAATAGGTGGTATGGCCAGTGCACAGAGAACAGATGATGCGATCGCACAACAGTTTGATGCGTTCAGGGCACAAAACCTGCAGGAGAAATTATTTGTGCATACCGACAAGGCCTTTTATGTGGCGGGTGAGATAGTATGGTTCAAAATATACGCAACGGACGCACAACTGCAGCAACCGCTCGACCTTAGTAAGGTAGCTTATGTGGAATTGCTGAACTCCGAGCATAAACCTGTTTTGCAGGCAAAGATCGCCATGAATGAAGCAACGGGTAATGGATCTTTCCAGTTGCCTTATTCCATCAACTCGGGTAATTATGTATTACGTTCCTATACTAACTGGATGAAGAATGCGGGTGCGGATTTCTTTTTTGAGAAAAATATTACTATCATAAATCCTTTAAAAAAACCTGATTGGCCGGCCGCAGAAACCAGTGTATATGATGTTCAATTTTTCCCGGAGAGTGGAAACCTGGTAGGCGGGATCAACTCTAAAGTTGCATTCAGGATAGTAGATGCCCATGGAAAGAGCCAGGAGGCCACCGGCATAATTGTGAACCAGCGTAATGATACGGTTACCCGTTTTAAAACGCTTCGGTTTGGTATGGGCAATTTTTCATTTAAACCTTATGACGCCGACCAATACAGGGCAATACTTACAACAAACCAGGGCATAACAATTACGCGCCCGTTGCCAGTTGTTTCCCCTAAAGGTACTGTGATGCAGGTAAAGGATAACGGCAGGGGTCAGCTTTCTATACACATTGAAAGTACCGGTGGCGGCCCCGTTTATTTATTGGTGCATACCCGCCAATTGTTACAAAAAATGATCACGCAGGATCTGGCTAATGGAGAGGCAGAGATAAAAATTGATAAAAAAGATCTGGGAGAAGGGATATCGCACTTCACGGTTTTTAATGAATCAAAACAACCGGTTTGTGAGAGACTCTGGTTCACCAGGCCGTCTGCCATGTTGGTAAGCTTACAACCAGATGCCGGCCAATACGCAACCCGGAAAAAAGTTACGCTTACGATTACTACCAAAGATCCATTGTCGCAACCGGTAACCGGCAATCTTTCCGCTTCCGTTTATTTGGCAGATGCTTTACAAACAGCGCCGGAAAGCGGGATACTTAGCTATCTCTGGCTACAATCTGATCTGAAAGGAACCATCGAATCGCCTGCTTATTATTTCTCAGAGAATAGTCCGGATCTGGCCGAAGCAACAGATAACCTGATGTTGACCCAGGGCTGGAGGCGTTTTAAATGGGAAAATGTGATGCGCGCAACAAAAAGCCCGATAGATTTTGTTCCGGAGGCCGAAGGGCATATCATCCAGGGAAAACTAGTCGACAAAAGGAATAATCAGCCTGCAGCCAACATTACCGCATACCTGTCTGTACCTCGGGAGAAACCGTTGTTTAACAATGCCATCAGCACGGCCAATGGATCAGTAAAATTTGATGTAAAGAATTTTTATGGTGGTAATGAGATCGTATTACAAACAAATGTGCAAACAGATAGTTTATACCGTGTGGATATCAGCAGCCCTTTCTTTGAAAAATACAGTGAAACCAAAACGCCGCTTCTGGCTGTTTCTGAAAAAGACGCAGATCTTCTCCTGGTTCACAGCATGCAGGCGCAGATCGGCAATACTTATTATGCAGATAAACAACGGCAGTTTCTTTTTCCCAGGTCGATTGATACGATGGCTTTTTATGGCAATGGCGATAAACAGTACTATTTAGACGATTATACCCGTTTTATAACGATGGAGGAAGTGATGCGCGAGTATATAGCGGATGTGCGGGTGCGGAATAATAACGATAAATTCTCTTACCGCATGAGAGATAAAGCATTTGATCGTTTTTTTGAAACACCCCCACTTGTTCTGATAGATGGCATACCTGTTTTTGACCCAACCAGGATCATTGCGCTTGATCCGCTTAAGATTAAGCGGATAGATGTAGTGGCGCAAAAATTCTATCAAAACAACCTTTTGTATGATGGCATCATCCAGTATCATAGTTACCAGGGTGATCTGGCAGGGTACCAGCTCGATCCGAATGCGCTGGTCATTGAGTATGAAGGAATGCAGTTAGAGCGGGAATTTTATTCGCCCATATATGAAACACCCGGTCAGTTGCAAAGCCGCCTGCCCGACATGCGCAACCTGTTATACTGGTCGCCCGAGATCCGGACAGATATAACAGGTAATAAACAGGTTTCTTTTTATACCGGCGATACACCCGGTAAATATATAGTAGTGATCCAGGGTATCACCTCCAACGGACTTGCCGGAAGCAGTAGTACTGGGTTTACAGTAGTTAAATAGAGACACACATCTGTCATTTGTCATCTGTCATCCTTCTTCCAAACGCGTTGATTAAGCGATGAATATTCTCCAGTGTTTGCTGATCAACGATTTTTCCTTCTTTAGTCAGTTTTGTTTTAGGAGCCTGTATCAGTAAGGATAGGGATGGATCGATAGTGGTGCCGGTGATGGTATTCATCAGCAGTTCTAACGCTTCAAATCCTTTTACGCCGGAGGAAGATGCCGTGATCAGCGCAGTGGGTTTATTAGTGAAAAGGGTAGTGGATACCGTCCACTCAATAGCATTTTTCAAACTACCGGGCAAACTATATACATATTCAGGCGTGCAGATCAATACACCATCAGCATTGGCGATCTGTTCGCGGAAAGCGGCTATTGTGCCAGGTAACTGATCATTGTCGAGATCGGGATTGAAGTGTGGCAATTGATCCAGTTCATTAAAGATGTGCCAGTCATACAAACCGGCATATATACCGGCAACCTGTTCGAGGATATGAAGGTTCACCGATTCTTTCCGCGTACTTCCGCAGATAGCTAATATTTTTTTACGGGTAGATTGCATCCGAACTATTTTCCTTCTGGCAATAAAATGAATTTGGCCATATTTTTTTCATCAAAATACCGGTTCGCAAGTAATTGCGTACGTGCCACGGTTAGTTGTTTTATTTTTTGACCAACTTCTAAAATGGCGAGCGGGTTCTTCTCCCTGAAAAATTGCTGCTCCAGTCTGAACCGCCAAAAACTGTTCTCTTTTACATCATTCTCCAGTGCACGGGTTTGTTCGGCAATGATCTTATCTACATTTACAGCGGCCACGCCATTGGCTTTGGTATGGTTGATCTCATCCATTACCATCCCTACCAGTTTATCTACATTTTCAGGTGCGCAGCCAAATTGTATAGAGATACTATAGCTTGTATTAGGTTCACGGCTCATGCCTCCATTCACACTAACCCCGTATACACCGCCGGCATCTTCCCGTAAGACCTCGCGGAGTTTAATACCCATGGCCCTGCATAGCTGCCCCAGTTGCAGCTCATCGGTTTCTTCATATATCGTATTGCCTGTAAAGAAAATGCGCACACTGGCTTTATTTTCTTTTCCCATATGCATCACTTTGGTTAACTGGCCGGCAGGATAACGGATCCCTATATCTTTCCATGTTTCTTTGTGGCTGGTACCGGGTAACGAAGCGATATATTTTTCTATCAAGGGCCTGATACTGTCAAGGTTAAAATTGCCTACAAAAGTGAACAGGAACTGGCCCGCATTACTAAACCGTTCTTTATAAATAGTAAATGACCTATCGAGATCCAGCTTTTTCAGATCGCCGATCTCAAAAGGTTTACGTCGGGGATGATAACTACCCATGATATAGCCTATAGAATCACCGAACACCGAACCGGGATCCTTATCCTTATTATCCAGCTGCGCCTTGATCTGCTGCTGCAATACGCTAAACATGCCTGCATCTTTTCTCGGCGCTGTAAAATAGCCATACAGTAACTGCATGGCTGTTTCAATATCTTTCAATGTACTGCTGCCATTCATTCCCTGCATATAGGCAGCAATACCTGGTGCCACAAAACAGTTTTTGCCAGCCAGCGCTTTCTGCAGGCTCTGCATATCCAGGTTGCCGATTCCGCCAACAGAAGCAATACTGGCCGCATTGGATGCATTTACATAATCACTGTCGGCATACAAAGAAGTACCGCCCCAGCTGATCGCAGAAAATTGGATGTCGTCATTTTTAAAAGTCGTGGGCTTTAATACCACGCGTGCACCATTGGAAAGTGTCCATTCAGACGTGCCGATCGACTCATATTTTTTCTCTGCGGTCACTTTGCCGGCAATGGGTGCAACAGGCAGAAGCGGCCCGCTCATCACCTTATCAGTATATCTTTTAAGTTTACCCAACGGCCTGTTCAGTTGCGCCAGTACTGATGCCTGTGAGGGCAGGATCTTTTTTTCTTTTTCAGGGGCAGTAATTACCACAGACCGGTCGGTAGGCCTGATCCACTGTTTGATCAGCCCGTTAACTTCCGCCAGGGTAATGCCGGGCAAAAACTTTTTATACAGCGTGTACTCATACGCAATACCCGGCACCGATTCTCCTTTTAAATAATTTTCTACCAGTTCCTGCACTAGGTCGGCCGATTTTGTTTTGTCCCGCTCATTATATTCATTTTCGGCGCGAGACATAATATTTTTGATGGCGCGATCCAGTTCCGTCTGTGCAAAGCCGTATTGTTTCACTCTTTCATTTTCAGTGAGCAATACCTGAATGGATGCATTGATATCTTTTCCTGTCTTGGCAAGCGCCAGTAAACTGAAAGCGTCCTTATCGCCGATAAAACCGCCATAGCTGCTGCTGCCAAATAAAAAAGGCGCTTCCGGTTTCTGGGCAATCTCATCAAGCCTGCTGCTCATCATCTGGTTAAAGAGATCCCTGATCATATCGGCCCTGAACTGCGACTCGGTTTTAACAGGAGCCGCCTGTGGTTGTGTATAATAGATCTGTACCACATTATAAGGCTGCTCAGGGTCGGTCAGAACAATTGTCCGGGTATCCACATGCGATGGGATACTGTATTTTATTCTCGCCCTGGGATGTACCGCCGCGGGAATATGCGCAAAATGTTCTTTGATCATTTTTTCAGTTTCGGCAACATCAACATCACCCACTATGATCACTGCCTCCAGGTCGGGGCGATACCAGTCCTTATAAAAAGAGGTAATGGCAGCATAATGCGCCGTGTCAATATTTCCCTTGGTACCGATCGGCGATCTTTTGGCATACTGTGATCCCTTCACCATCACCGGGAAATATTTATCCCGTAACCGCGCATCTGCACCCCTGCCAAGCCGCCATTCTTCCACAATCACGCCCCGCTCTTTATCGATCTCTTCCGGCTCAAAACTTACACCGTGCGACCAGTCTTCCAGTATCTGCAATGCCTGTTTATATACCATCGGGCTGTCGGTGGGTACCTGCAGCTCATAGATCGTTTCGTCAAAGGAAGTGGAGGCATTCAGGTCGGCGCCAAAACTGACACCACTTTTTTCGAGAAAATTCACCAGTTCCTGTTTCTTAAAATGTTCGGTTCCGTTAAAACTCATGTGTTCCACAAAATGGGCGAGCCCCACCTGTTTATCGCTTTCCAAAACGGAACCCGCATTTACCACCAGCCGCAATTCGGCCCGGTTCCTGGGCTCCGTATTTTTCCGGATATAATACCTCAGGCCATTAGACAGTTTACCCGTTCTCACCCCCGGGTCCATAGGTAGAACAGGATCGGTTTTCTGGGCAATAATTGCCTGGCAAAAAAATAAGATAGGTAACAGGGCCTGGATACGGGTCATACAGGAATATTGTGTTACGAATGTAGGTAAGTATGACTTAAGTATTAATACTAAGTATAAGCTCATCCGCGCTTTGCCGGTATTTGTTTCGGCAACAAATATTTTTGTGGAAAAATGGCTTACAATAACCGTATCAATAACCTTAAAAGGTTGGAAACAAACCGTAAGATATTGCGTCATAATGCCACCGATGCCGAAAAAACACTTTGGCGATATATCCGGAAAGAAAAACTATCCGGCAGAAAATTCAGGCGCCAATTCAGCATACTAAATTATATCCTTGATTTTTATTGTTTTGAAGAAAAGATCGCCATAGAGTTAGATGGTCAGCAACATTACACAGAGGATGGACGTAAAAGGGATGCAGAGCGCGACGAATTTTTACGAGAGCAGGGAATTACAGTATTACGGTTTGAAAACAAAAGGGTGTTTGAAGTTTGGCGGGTGTGCTTACAGAAATTAAAGCCTGCTTCACCCCTCCGTCACTGCGTGACACCTCCCCTGAAAGGGGAGGGTAGATGTCGAAATTATATAGCTGCGCACAACTCCCGTCCCCCTCCCAGGGGGACTACAGGGGGTTAAAGCCCAGATTATTAATCAGTTCCCCTGGCAATTTTGGTAATTTCTTCCGTTCGATCAAATAAGTTGTTAATCCCGACAGATCCCGGTATACGAAATGTTTGTTTAATGCTCCTTCCAGGTAGCCTGAGCCGGAAGTGTTTCCGGTGCCCACACGCATGCCGATCATACGGCGAACCATATTTAGGTGACTATGCCGCCAGTTACTCATCAGGTGGTCGATCTCGATCAACGCATCCAATAACTGGTAAGAGGTTTGAAATACAGGGAAATCTCGGTATAGCATAATAAATAAAGCTGCCCGCAAAGCCGCCGGTGAAAAACTGCCACGCAAAGCAGCCAGTTGTTCGCTGGTATAACCCACGGGAATCTTTTCAAAAAAAACATAGTCAAAATCATGGATCTTGGTTTGCTCTCTTTCCGTTAATCCCGACTGGTAAATATAGCGGTAGTCGTTCCAGAATGAGTGATCGGTGGTGACAGCGGGTGTAACCGGTTTATAACCGCTCCAATAATCTTTCTCAAAAAAAGGCATTCGCTCCAGCCAGTTGTTGACCAATTGTAACAGGTTCTTCTTATTCTCTGTTTCCGTAATGGCCTGGTAATCCTCTTTGGTAAAGCCACCCTCATTGGTTCGTTTATAATATTCTTTCTGGTGGCGGTTTTCCAGTTCTAAACCCAGTTCCGCTTCAATTAACCGGAACTGTTTACTCTGGAAGCCGGAAGAGGGTGTAAGCAGGTTGCGGAACTCAAGAAAATCAAGCGGTGTCATCGTATCGAGGATATGCACCTGCTGGTTCAGCAATTGTAAAATACTAATCACCCGGTGCAGCCTATGCCTCACCAGGTTCAGGTCCTCCGAATTATCATTGATCTTCTCCTGCGAAAAAATGGTCTTGGCATAATCCAGTTCAAACAGGATCTGTTTGAACCATAATTCGTAAGCCTGGTGAATGATGATGAACAGCATTTCATCGTGCGCCGGTTCATGCCCGTTTTCAAAACTGGCCGGGTATTGTGCATCCAGGATCTTATCCAGGTGCAGGTAACCGCCGTAATACATAGGTTGTTTGTCCATAGTCAATCTTTGGAATGCAAAGAAAAGCTTTGTTTTTGGCACCGGCTTTTTCTGCACAATAATTAATTAGTGTTTGTTTTACACATTTCTTTTGAATAATTTTAAACCTAAAGCCGTGCTATGCCCATTAAGAATCTTATCCCGTTCATGCTCCTTGCATTGGTTTCCTGTAAAAACGGAAATAACACCACCGTAACCGGCGATACCGCTACCACCGATGGTCATCCTTCCTGGATCATGCAGAACAATATCTATGAAGTAAATGTGCGGCAGTACACGCCTGAAGGTACTTTCCAGGCATTTGCCAAACACCTCGACCGCCTCAAACAGATGGGCGTGGGTACACTTTGGTTCATGCCCATTAACCCTATCAGCAAAGAAGGCAGGAAAGGCACCCTGGGTAGTTATTATGCCATCTCAGATTATACGGCCATCAACCCTGAATACGGCAACATGGACGATTGGAAAGCGCTGGTAAAACAGGCGCATGAGAAGGGTTTTAAGGTGATCATCGACTGGGTGCCAAACCATACGGGCGCGGATCATTACTGGCTACAGAAGCATCCTGATTTTTATGTGCGCGACAGTAGCGGGAAAGCTGTTTCTCAGTTCGACTGGACCGATACCCGGAAATTAAACTATGCAAATCCCGAATTACAGGATACGATGATCAGCCAGATGAAATACTGGATAACGGAAACAGGGATCGATGGTTACCGCTGTGATTATGCAGTGGGGCCAACAAGGAGTTTCTGGACGAACTGTGTGAAACAACTCAAAGCAATAAAGAACGTATTTATGCTTGCAGAAACAGACAGCGCCTGGTTACATGGGGTAGGTTTTGATGCTACTTATGCGTGGCCGGAATTCAATATGATGAAACTGATCGCTGCCGGTAAACGAAAAGCATCTGCGATAGACAGTGTAGTAAATATGACCGATACCACGCTGCCGCCAAACGGGATCCGGATGTTCTTTACCAGCGATCATGATGAGAATAGCTGGAACAAAGCCGATTTTGCCACTATGCCGGGCGCATCCCATGCACCTTTTGCCGTGCTTACCCAAACCATGAAACGAAGCGTGCCGCTCATCTACAGCGGGCAGGAAGAACCGATACTCCGGGCCATCCCGTTCTTTGAAAAGGATACCATCAAGTTTGCAAAACTGGAGAGAGCGGGAATGTACAGCCAATTACTTGCCCTGCGCAACAGTAATCCGGCCCTGGCTGCCAATGCATCTTTCAAAAAACTGGTTACGGATAAAGACGACCAGGTATATGCGTTTTACCGCAGGTCGGGAAGCCATACGGTTCTTGTGATACTTAATCTCAGCCAGTCGCCACAGCATGTAACGGTCAATAATGACGGGCTCAGGGATTTTAGCGAGGGGCCATATCATTATATGGGTGAAACAGCAGTAATGAAAAATATTCCGCCGGTGTATGACCTTAAACCATGGGGCTATACGGTAATTGCCCGGTGATCTGGTCATAACAACGGAATGACTGGTCTTAACCCTGCCAGTGCGCCTGTGTGCAAAATATTTTCATACACCGGGTATTCTTCTTAATTTGTTACCATCAAAACAACAAACATGGCTGTAAGGATCGTCTACAAACACAAGATCGCTACAAGATGGATGCATTGGGTCAACTTCCCGGTATTGACCATCATGATCTGGAGCGGGATGCTGATCTACTGGGCCAATGATATTTACCAGGTAAAAATCGGTAACACGGTGGTGGTTCGGTTCTTTCCGGAATGGTTCTACAAATGGCTCAATATTCCATATCGTTTATCGGAGGGAATGGCTTTCCATTTTGTTTTTATGTGGCTGTTCATCATCAACGGCCTGTTGTATGTTACCTACACGGCAGTTTCGGGCGAATGGCGTTACCTGCTTCCCAACAGGCACTCGTTCAAAGAATCCTGGCAGGTGGTGCTCCACGACCTGGGTATCCGCAAACTGGCGCCGGCACAATTAAAATACAATGCGGCCCAGCGGGTTGCCTATACAATGATCATTGTCATGGGTTTCGGTTCGGTGATCACAGGGCTGGCTATTTATAAGCCTGTTCAGATCCAATGGCTCACTAACTTATGCGGCGGGTATGAAGCGGCAAGGCTGGAACATTTTATCCTGACTGTTGGCTATGTTTTATTTTTTCTCATTCATATTTTACAGGTGATCAAGGCCGGATGGAATAATTTCCGCGCAATGGTAGCCGGTTTTGAAGTTATTAAAGAGAAACCTCCAGTACAAAATAAATAATTATGAAAGAGATACAAGTTGATAGTGTGGGCGCCAGGAAATACAAACGGAAAAGCCTGTTGGCATTCCTTGTTTTCTTTGCCATGATCGCCATTGGCTGGGCCGGCTGGAAATGGTTGTTGCGACAACCACTTGATAATGGTATACGGGGAGGTATTCAGCAACCGCTGCGAAAAGTACTCGACATAAACGAAGAAGTATACAGTGGGTTGTACAGCACAAAGCACCTGATAAAAGAATACCCGAGAACAGCTGCAGCCAAAAAAGCGAGGGTAAACGGTTATGTAGGATTGGCAGCAGATACTTTCGATCCTTCTACCTGGAAACTGCAGGTTGTAAAAGCAAGCGGGGATACCTTATTCATACCAATGGATGATATTAAAAAACTGCCAAAAATAGATGTGGTCTTCAATTTTAAATGTATTGAAGGCTGGAGCCAGATCACCTGGTGGAGTGGGGTGCGGTTTTCTGAACTGATCAAACATTACGGACTGGAAAAAGAAGCCAATATGAAATTCGTAGGCATGAATACGCCTGATGAAGAATATTATGTAGGGATAGATATGCCCAGCGTTCTGCAACCGCAGACCATACTATGTTATGAACTGAATGGCCAACCCCTGCCCATGAACCAGGGATACCCTTTGCGGCTTATTATCCCCGTAAAATACGGCGTAAAACACCTCAAACGGATCGGCACCATCAGCTTCTCCAATACACGCCCGCCCGATTACTGGGCAGAGAGGGGATATGATTATTATACGGGGTTGTAATCTATCTTCGCCCCATGAACCGAACCCAACTGGTCGAGCAGATCCGGCAGAAGCAAACTTACTTATGTGTAGGGCTTGACACCGATATCACCAGGATTCCCGATCACCTTCGCACACATCCAGATGCAGTATTTGAATTTAATAAGGCCATCATAGATGCCACACTGCCTTACTGCATGAGTTATAAGATCAATACCGCTTTTTATGAGTCGCAGGGATGGAAGGGCTGGGAGGCGATGGAAAGAACGGTGAGGTATATCCCCGATACACATCTAAAGATCGCAGATGCCAAACGGGGCGATATCGGCAACACGTCTGCACAGTATGCAAAAACATTTTTTGAAGTATTACCCTTTGATGCCATAACCGTGGCACCCTATATGGGCGAAGACAGTATTCGTCCCTTTCTTGAATACACTAATAAATGGACGATCGTTCTTGGCCTTACATCCAACGCAGGCAGCCATGATTTCCAGCAATTACAGGTTAGCGGTTCGGGCGCCGGCAAACGTTTATATGAAACGGTTCTTGAAAAAGTAGCCAGGTGGGGAACACCCGGGAACCTGATGTTCGTAATAGGCGCTACACGCGCAGATGAACTGGCGGAGATCCGCTCCATCATACCCGATCATTTCTTATTGGTGCCGGGTGTAGGTGCGCAGGGTGGTAGCCTGGAAGAAGTATCCAGGTACGGGATGAACAAAGATTGCGGCTTACTGGTCAACGCCAGTCGCGCCATTATTTTTGCCGGCAACGGGGAAGATTTTGCTGAAGCGGCAAAAAAGGTTGCTAAGGAATATCATACTGAAATGGCCACTTACCTGCAAGCGCTATAGTCGCGGGCTTTGTTACAGAGAAATCATTCCTTATGGATTTGAGCCTGGATGATGCTGTATATTTTTTCTGCCCATATCGCATGCATCTTTCCTGAATAATGCAGATGATCGCCGGCTAAAAGAAGGCTATCTGATTTCGCTTTCCGTGTTTCCGCTGTAATGTTGATAAAATGCACGAGTGATTTATTGGCGGCAGATTCGCAGACCTGGTTAAACAGATCGATTTCTGTACTGATATCTGAACGCTTGCTTTTTACTGCAAAAGGCGTTGAACCCCAATCCGGAATGGATAATACAATAACCCTTTCCGGTCTTTCCCCGCTGAGATGAATGGCTTTTGTAAGCAGGAAATGAAAATCGGTTTCAAAATCTTCGACCGGTAAATCCCGGTATTGGTTGTTTACACCGATCAGTAGTGAAACAAAGTCGTAGGGCTCATTCAGCCTTGTATGCAGGATCTGTTCCGCAAGCTCAAAACTGGTCCAACCTGTTTTCGCAATGATCTCCGGCGCTTCGAATGAAGTACCCGCTTTTCGAAGCATCTGGACTAACTGGTAAGGAAAGCTCTCATGCAAGGGAACAGATTCCCCGATTGTATAAGAATCTCCTAAAGCCAAATAACTGAAATGATGTTTACTCATTGTAAAACAGTTTAAACTCCCAAATCAAAACTGTGCCTTTATGTATATTTTTTTGCCACTGAAGTAAAAAGCACTGAAGGGAATTAACATTAAAAATTGTCTCTCAATATTTCATAGAAACGGTAAACATCTTCAAAACTGCAATACATCGGCGCTGGTGCTACCCTGATCACGCCGGGTTCGCGGTAATCAACTATGATCCCGTTCTCTATCATCTTATCATGGATCTCTTTGCCTTTTTCGATAAAATATAGAGACAGCTGCGCACCCCGGCTTTCGGGATCAGTGGGTGTAATGATCTCAAAACGGATATTGGGTAACTGGTGCAATAAATACTCGAGATAGGCTGTGAGACGGATACTTTTTGCCCTTAGTTGATCTATCCCCGCTTTATCAAACAATTCCAGCGCCGCTTTCAGGCAAACAGTATTGAATACCTGTGCCGTGCTGATGTTCCATCCACCGGCATCGGTCTTGGGTACGAAACCTTTTTCCATTTTAAACCTTGTCTTCTCATCATTACCCCACCATCCGCCGAGTCTCGGTCTATTTGCGTGACGTTCATGAACATATACACCCCCCACAGCGCCCGGCCCGGCATTCAGGTATTTATAACTGCACCAGGCAGCAAAATCAACATCCCAGTTATGCAGTTGCAAAGGCAGGTTCCCTGCCACATGCGCCAGGTCAAAACCGGCAATCGCCTTTACTGCATGCGCGGCTTCTGTAATACGTTTTAGATCGAAAAACTGCCCTGTATAATAATTAATGCCGCCAAACAGTACCATGGCCAGGCTGCCTCCATGTTCGCTGATCGCTTCTAATATGGCTTCTGTTCGCAAAGTCTTTTCTCCTTCCTGCGGCGATATCTCAATAATAGCCGTTGCCGGATCATACCCAAAATGTTTCACCAATGTTTCCACCGCATATTGGTCGGAAGGAAATGCACCCGCTTCCATCATAATCTGAAAACGTTCAGGTGTGGGGCGATAAAAACCAAGCAGTAATAAATGCAGGTTCACCGTTAATGCATTCATTACCGTCACTTCATTCTCCCTGCAGCCAACGATCTTTGCCAAAGAGGGTTTCATGTATTCCTGGTAATACAGCCATGGATTCGGGCCCTTAAAATAACCACCCACGGCCAATTCTTTCCAGCTGTTCAACTCCGTTTCAACCGCAGCGGCAACCTGCAGCGGTTGGAGCCCGAGCGAATTGCCACAGAAATAGATCACATCCTTTCCGTTGTGTTTCGGGAAATGAAACTGCTGCTTTAGATAAGCCAGTTCATCTGATGCATCGGCCTGTTTGGCAAAGCCGGGTGTGGTGTTATGATCAACGGGCATGCAGGTGGTTTTGTGCAAAGTATGAAGGATTCAGGACTTTACCGGGTACAAGGCGAAAGGATTATTCAGCATACAATCGGTGAATTCAGTATCCAAACCGGCTGGCAGAAAAATATTTTACAAATGGTCTTATTGTTCATCAGCTTTGCTTTATTTTCATTCCTGTCAACCTAAACTAACCAATATGAGAAGTATCCAGTTACTGGTATTATTGTGTATTACCCTCGGGTCTTTTGCCCAGAATACACCGGTTACCAAAGCCAATTATGCAATGGCTGCCCGTTACTCATCCAAAAAATTAGAAAAATTGATTTTCAGTACCAGTGTTGACCCGCACTGGTTAAAGAAGAGCGAACGTTTCTGGTATATGTATGAAACGACCGACGGCAAAAAATGGTATATCGTTGATCCGGTAAAAGGAGAAAAAAAACTTCTGTTTGATAATGCAGATCTTGCTGCCAAGATCACGCGCATCGTAAAAGATCCTTTTGAAGCGCAGCATCTCGGGCTCGACAGCATGCGTTTTATCAAAGACGAAAACTGGATCCAGTTTGAAGTGAAGAGTACCCAGGAGATCGAAAAGAAAGATTCCACCGCAAAAAAAGGCACACCGCCGGTGAAAGAAAAAAAAGTGTTTTATTTTGAATACAACCTGCTTACCGGTGAGCTCACCGAACTCTCCGATTTCAAAAAGCCGAAACGGAAACCCAACTGGGCCTCGGTTTCTCCCGATGGAAACACGATCGTTTTCGGAAAGAATTATAACCTGTTCTGGATGGACAAGGCCAACTACGAAAAAGCCTTAAAAAACGAAGAGGATTCTACCATCGTACAAGCCGCTTTAACAACGGATGGTATCGAGAACGACAGTTACCATGGCGAAGGCAACTTACAGGGAAATGGAGACAACAATGTTGACAAGGAAAAGAATAAGAATAAACGCAAACCCGCATTTATTTATTGGTCGCCCGATTCAAAACATTTTATTCTCACCCGTACCGATAACCGGAAAGTGAAAGATCTCTGGGTTATTAACAGTCTTTCCGATCCCAGGCCCACACTCGAAACCTATAAGTACTGGATGCCCGGTGAAAAAGAATCGCCCATCGAACATATGTACCTGTTTGATGTAACCGCCAAAAACGGTAAAGAATTAACCGCTTCCTTGTTCAAGGATCAGAATATCTCGCTATGGTCAGACCCGGGAAAGATCAATACCCGCGATGACGATTACCGGGTAAACAAGTGGCTGGGTACGAACGACAAATTTTATTTTACACGTACGAGCCGCGACCTGAAAAAAGTAGATGTATGTGTAGTGGATATTACTACCAATACAGTGAAACCTTTAATTGAAGAAAGATTCAACACCTATATTGAAACCAGGCGTTTAGGATTGGTGAATGAAGGAAAGGAATTTATACAGTGGAGCGAGCGCGACGGATGGGCGCATCTCTATCTCTATGATGAGAATGGCAAACTAAAAAACCAGATCACATCCGGCACCTACCACGTTGAAAACATCCTGGGTATCGATGATGTAAAAAGGATCGTTTACTTCTCGGCAAACGGGAGGGAACCGGGCGAGGATCCTTATTACCTCCACGCGTATAAAGCTAACCTGGATGGAAGCGGTCTGAAACTGCTCGACCCGGGTGAATTTGAACATGCAATGTCTATGAACGACAGCAAAAGTTTCTTTGTTGATAATTATTCAAGGGTGAACACGGTTCCTAAAACAACTTTGTATGCATCTGACGGACGGAAAGTACTTGACCTGGAAACTTCTGATCTTAGTTCTCTTTTTGCTACCGGTTACAAGTTTCCGCAGATCTTCAAAGTAAAAGCGGACGATGGTATTACGGATATCTATGGGGTGATGTACAAACCATTTGATTTTGATTCAACCAAAAAATACCCGGTTATCGAATATGTATACCCCGGCCCGCAAACAGAATCGGTTAATAAAGCATTTGGCCGTGGCATGGACAGAACGGACCGGCTTGCGCAGTTAGGATTTGTGGTGCTTACCATGGGTAACCGTGGCGGACACCCCTCACGGAGCAAATGGTACCATAATTTTGGTTATGGTAACCTGCGGGATTATGGCCTGGCTGATAAAAAAGCGGCGGCTGAACAGCTTGCCGACAGGTACCCGTATATTGATATTGACCGGGTGGGTATTCATGGCCATTCCGGCGGCGGTTTTATGAGTACGGCGGCTATGCTGGTGTATCCTGATTTCTTTAAAGTAGCGGTTTCCTCTTCGGGTAACCATGATAACTCGGTATACAACCGCTGGTGGAGCGAACAGCACCATGGCGTAAAAGAAGTAATTGGTGATAAGAACGATACCTCGTTTGTGTATAATATCGAAAAGAACCAGGACCTCGTTAAGAACCTGAAAGGGCACCTGATGCTTTCAACCGGCGATATAGATAACAATGTACATCCCGCCAATACCACGCGCGTTGCCAATGCATTGATCAAGGCCAATAAACGTTTCGACCTGGTGATCCTGCCCGGTCAGCGGCATGGCTATGGCGATATGGTGGAGTATTTCTACTGGCGCATGGCCGATTATTTCACCAGCAACCTCATGGGCGATAAAACCGACAGGAGCACCGATATCACCGAAATAAACAGGGAGATCGAACAAAGCGGCGTAAAAGGCGCTGCCGTTGCCACCGGCGGAAGGAGAGGAGGACCGGAGGAGGAGGAGGAAGATGAGGAGGATAATTAGCGGAGATAACAGATGACAGCGGAGATACACTTAGTACTTCTTCCTGTCATCTGTCATCTTTCCTCACATCAGTCTCACATTCCCAAAACTACTCTGTATACTGAGCTTAGTACCGCCACTTTTACCAAAGGTTCCGGTATAGCGATGGTTGGGGCTGAATGTATTTATTTTTCCGTTCGCGCCAGCGATGGGTTCTTCGGTAATGGCCGCATACTTACTGGTTGCCCGGGCATTATTGGTAACGATATCATAGTCGGCCGAAAAATCTTTCGGAGTCACCATATACAGGCTGGTATAACTGTTTTTTAATTCCAGTTGCTGAATACCATTATCAACATTCATATCCACGCTGTTACAGAAATCGAACTTCGCTTTGATCACACCGGCCATTTTAGTAATATCTACTTTTGAATATTTAAATACCAGCTCACTGTTGCTGATACTTTCAATACTGGCTTTCCCAAATTCAACGGTCATGGCTTTGCAATTGCCAAGTTTACCCGCGGTGAGCGTTCCGTATTTGTTTACAAAACGGCTTTCACCAGTATAGTCGCCAATGGTGATCGGACCGAAATTATTTTCCGCATATAATTTAGCGTTGGCCGGAAGATGAACCAGGTAATCGATCCGCATTTCATGACCGCCGTTATAGTCACCATCATTACTCCAATCCTCCAGTTTGGTCAAAAAAGAAATGGTTTCCGGTTTTTTCTCATCTACAACCGAGATCCTGTCAAGCACTTTGGTCGCATATTCATTTGATTGCGCCCCCACCGTAATATGCGCCTCCACTTTTACTTCATTTTTATCCCATGCTTCAATGGTCAGTTGGCCATACCTGTTATTTAACATGATTGTCTCGGAGCCTACGGCATAGGTCTTTGTATATTCTTTCTGCAGTTTTACCGGCCATATATGGGTGTTTCTTTCCTGGGCGGTAGCGGTAACCAGGCAAAAAACAGGAATAACCAATGAAATTGCGGTAGCCAGGCGGTAGAATACAGGTTTCATATCTGAAGATTTAATGGTTATGATATGTATTAAGAGCATCCGGATGCAGAAAGGTTGGAAAGCCGGGTACCAATAAACTAATAAACCTATTTTTGCCTGTCTATAAATCAACCCAATGGCCAAAACAGATATATTCCAGTCGCCCGACTATTACCTGGTGGATGATCTTTTGACCGAAGAGCAGAAACTCATCCGTGAAACGGTGCGCAGTTATGTAAAGAAACAGATCTCCCCCATTATAGAAGAATATGCACAAAGGGCTGAATTTCCACAGCAGATCGTAAAACAAATGGGAGAACTCGGTTGCTTCGGCCCAACCATTCCGGAGCAATATGGCGGCGGCGGGTTAGACTATATCAGTTACGGGCTCATGATGCAGGAATTGGAAAGAGGCGATAGCGGCGTACGCAGCACCGCCAGTGTACAGGGAAGCCTGGTCATGTATCCTATTTTTGCCTATGGCAGCGAGGAACAGCGTAATAAATTTTTGCCTAAACTCGCCAGCGGCGAATGGCTGGGTTGTTTTGGTCTTACCGAACCCGATCATGGCAGCAACCCATCAGGCATGATTACCCGTTTTACAGATGCGGGCGATCATGTGATCCTTAACGGCGCTAAAATGTGGATCAGCAATGCCCCCTTTGCGCAGGTAGCCGTTGTTTGGGCAAAAAATGAACAGGGCGAGATACAGGGACTGATCGTAGAACGGGGTATGGAGGGATTTACCACGCCCACCACCCATGGAAAATGGAGCCTCCGCGCCAGCGCCACAGGCGAACTCGTATTTGATCATGTAAAAGTGCCGAAAGAAAATATCCTTCCCAATACAAAAGGATTAAAAGGGCCGCTGGGTTGTTTATCAAAAGCCCGTTACGGTATTGCCTGGGGCGCACTCGGTGCGGCCATGGATTGTTATGATACTTCCCTGCGTTATTCCAAAGAAAGGATCCAGTTCGACCGCCCTATCGGCGGCTTCCAGTTACAGCAGAAAAAACTGGCCGAAATGATCACCGAAATTACCAAGGCACAGCTGCTGGTATGGCGACTCGGCGTTCTCATGAATGAGCACAAAGCCACCCCGCAGCAAATAAGTATGGCCAAAAGGAACAGTTGTGAGATAGCCGCCAATATTGCCAGGGACGCCCGTCAAATGCTTGGCGGTATGGGCATCACAGGCGAGTACAGTATCATGCGCCACATGATGAACCTCGAAAGCGTGATCACCTATGAAGGCACACACGATGTGCACCTGCTGATCACGGGAATGGATATTACAGGACTCAATGCTTTTAAATAGGCTGATATAGTGGATAGTTGGGTTTTCGGTTTTCGGTTTATGGTCGTTAGTGGTTAAAGGTTTTGGGTTAAAAGAAGTTTTGTAAATATTTTGTCATACTACCGATATACCAACAAACACAAACAACCCTGAACAACAAACTAATTGCCAGGGACGCGCGCCAGATGCTTGGCGGTCTAATATAGTGGATAGTTTTGTTTAGGGTTTTCGGTTTATGGTATTTAGTGGTTAAACGTTTTGTGGTAAAAGAAGTTTTGCAAATATTTTGTCATATTAACCATAAACCAACAACTACAAACAACTCTAAACAACAAACGATAAACCTGCTCAAAAGATAAATTGAATGAAACTTTTCTTATTAGGAATGATGGGTGTTGGTAAATCTTACTGGAAAAAAAAGCTTTCCGCAAAAATGAAAGTGGGCGGCTATGATCTCGATTTCCTGGTTGAGTCGCACGAAGAAAAAACAATCTCCGAGATCTTTGCAGAAGATGGCGAAGAATATTTCAGAAAATCGGAAGCCAAAGTACTTCGCTGGTTCGCTGAAAAAAAAGCATTTGTGCTGGCAACAGGCGGCGGCACACCCTGTTTTCATGAGAATATGAAATGGATGAATGAACAGGGGATTACCGTATGGATAGATGAACCGGTTGCGGTACTGGCCGAAAGACTGAAAACAGAAAAGGAGCATCGGCCCCTGATCCGGAATTTATCCGACACAGAACTGGCCGGTTACCTTACTGAAAAAAGAAATGAACGTTTACCTTTTTATCAGCAGGCCACTCATCACATACAAACAGAAAATATTAATGACGCCTGGTTTGCCAAACTGATCACCAAACACAAAAATCCGTAGCATAAAAATGAATAAACGATTTCTCACTACCGCTGCCTTCTTAGGCGCCTTCTCCGTTATCCTCGGCGCTTTCGGCGCACATTCCTTAAAAGAAATACTAACACCCCTGGCGCTCAACACATTTGAAACCGCCGTACGCTACCAGTTCTACCATGTATTCGCATTGGCACTCACAGGTATACTTTTCAAAACCTACCCTGGAAAATGGATCCGCTATGCCGGTATCTTTTTCCAGCTGGGCATCCTGTTTTTTTGCGGATCGTTATATCTCCTCACTTTCTTCGCAGCCTCCTCCATAACCGGCTTCACCTGGATCGGCGCTATCACCCCGCTCGGCGGACTCTTTTTCATCCTCGGCTGGTGCTTATTAGCCACAGGCATCCTCCGCTCAGAAAAATAGTAACCCCAAACCCCAAACTCCAAACCACCCTTATGCTCATACGTGGAAAACTGTGATCCTCCCAAGCAGTTTTGCACATCTGTTGCCGATAAAACCAACCCTCTGCCGCTTAGCTTATATTTGTTTCCATGGCAAACAGTTTAAAAAAGAAAACGCCAACACCGCCCGACCCGGAAAAACTGACTGCCGATAAAGAGGCCCAGGTTACGGTAACGGAAGTGGTAAAAGATGAGCGTACGGCCAAGATTACGGGTGCGGCCTGTTTGCTGATCACTGTTTTTTTATTTGTATGCCTTACCTCTTATTTGTTTACCTGGCAGGAAGACCAGGACAAAGTTCACCAGTTTGGTATCAGGATCTTTGCTACGGATGATGTACATGTAACCAACCTTCTGGGTGTGTTAGGCGCTTATGTGGCGCATATTCTTATCTACAAAGGATTCGGGCTGGCCTCCTATCTTTTATGTACCAGTTTTTTTGTACTGGGTGTGAACCTGTTATTCGGTAAAAAAATATTCAGTCTTTCCCGAAACCTGAAATACGTGCTCACCGGGCTGCTCGTGCTCAGCATGGCCCTTAGTTTCTGCGCAAAGGGCAGCGATTTTTCATGGGGCGGCGCTGTAGGTGAACTGCTGAACGAGTGGTTCATAAAATGGATCGGTAATATTGGAACAGGCGCACTGCTCTTCCTTGCTGTATTCAGCTATTTTATCTGGCGCTTCAACCCGGTATTCAGGTTGCCCGCATGGGAAATAAAACGCAGGGAAAAAGCGGATAACGCAGAAATGCTGCCCGCAATGGAAAATGACGAAGAACCTGTTTTCCGGGAATGGAACGAAACAGGCGAAGAAGCATCCGGCGCAAAACTGATGATACACGATGAAGTAGCCGAACCGGTTAGCCAGAACAAAATGAAGAACGAAGGGAAGGGGGTAGTAGTGATCATGCCTGCATCAGCGGCCGATGTTCCAAATCCTATGAATGAATTTGGCGTTGTTGAAAAAGACGGCAATGACCTGTTAACAGAAGAACCGGAAGAAGTAATACCTGTTGCAAAAACAATACCTTCTGTACCTGTTCTGCCTGATCTTGAACTGGAGATCAAGGAATTTACTGAAACAGAAGAAGAGGAAATCGCTCAGGCAGTGGGTAAACTGGCCACCAAGTATGATGTAACACTCGATCTGAAAGATTATAAATATCCTACCCTCGACCTACTGGAAACACATGGCAGCGAAAAGATCGTCCACGATCCGCAGGAGCTGGAGACCAATAAGAACCAGATCATTGCCACACTCAAAAACTATGATATTGCCATCCAGCGGATAGCGGCAACGGTAGGGCCAACGGTAACCCTCTACGAGATCGTACCCGCACCGGGTGTACGGATCAGCCGTATCAAAAACCTGGAAGATGATATTGCCCTTAGCCTGGCGGCGCTGGGTATCCGTATCATCGCACCCATTCCCGGCAAAGGAACGATCGGTATCGAGGTACCCAATGTGCGCAAGTCGGTTGTGAGTATGAAAACCCTGCTTGCTTCTGATAAGTTCCAGGCCAATACTTTTTCATTACCCATAGCCATCGGCAAAAAGATCGATAACGAGAATTTTATCGTTGATCTCGCCAATATGCCCCACCTGTTAATGGCAGGCGCTACAGGGCAGGGTAAATCGGTGGGATTGAATGCCATCCTTGTA
>JANXRX010000186.1 GCA_025352905.1 Bacteroidota bacterium
CCCTGTTTTTCATACCAGCCACGCATACTTTCATCGATCTCCTTTTCGATCAACTGAACAGGCTCCATCCCCAGGGATTGCGCTGTTTGAATGATCAGCTTAACAGGGTGTATATAGTTTTTAACAGCCACTAACCGGCCATCATGCGAAAAGGTTCTCTGGCCGCCTTTTTGTAAAGTTGCCGGGTGATAATCTGTGATGATCATATGGCCGCCGGGCTTTACTACCCGTTCCCATTCCTGGATGGCGGGAACAATATTTGAAATATGCGCTACCGTTAAAGTAGATACCAGCAGGTCAAAGCTATCCGCAGGCTGGCTGAGTAAATGACCGGTTTGGCGGAAAATCTCCTGGCCCGGAAATTTTTCTTTCAGCATCGTCAGCATTTCCCTGGAAACATCATAGCCAACCAGCCTGGCAGGCTGTTGCCGCAGGATGCTGTACCAGTGCCTGCCGGTTCCGCATCCAACATCAATAATACTGCGGCCGTTGACCGTTATTTTTGATAAAAGAGCCGAAAAGATCTCTTTATCAAGGGCCAGCATCAGGTTATTCGGCTGGCGGTCATATTCTCCTGCCCAGAGATCGTAGGCGGCTTCGGGTTCGGTCTCCGGTAAACTGGCCGGAAACCGATGCCGTATATATTGTTTTATTTTCCGGATTGCCAGCATAACCGGTAAAACGGAATATCTAAATCTTTAGTTGCCTGTACCCGCTTATTTAATGCCTGTTTTTAACGAAGCTTATTTGCCGGTAAGGCAACCGCGGCGATCGTTTTTTCGTTCTGCCGGTATCCGAGCCCATGAATAAAGTACTCTTATTTAACCCGAAAAGCGCGGTGGCCAAACACAGGGTCCCCAATTCGATCATGAACATCGCTGCTTCTATCGACGGGCAATACGGCTGGGCCATTGTGGATGGCAACCGTGAGAACGACCCTTTCTCAAAGATCAGCGCCTACCTTGAAACGGGATTATATAAATATGTAGGCATCACCGTTATGCCCGGCCCCCAACTGAAGCAGGCAGTTCCTGTTTCAAAAAAGATCCGTGAAACATTCCCGGAAGTAACCATTATCTGGGGCGGGTATTTTCCTACCAATCACTATAAAGTAGTGCTCAATTCGGGATATGTCGATTTCGTGATCAATGGTCCCGGCGATCATGCTTTTCCCAAACTGGTTGATGCGCTGGAAAAAAACGAACCATACGAATTCATCCAGAATCTTATTTACAAAACACAGGACGGGAAGATCGTAAAAACAACCAAACAGGAACTGATCGAGCAGGATACTTTACCCGCACTGCCATATGATGCGCTGCATACCATGTACCCCATGCAGCAATACCTTGGCAAAACCTTTCTCGGCAACAAAACCCTTGCTTACCATTCCAGTATCGGCTGTCCCTTCACCTGTTCCTTTTGTGCCGTGGTACCTACCTACGAGGCAAGATGGAAAGCCAAGTCGGCCGAAACGATCTACCGCGATATTAAATACATAAAGGACAAATGGGGAGCGGATGCGATAGAGTTCCATGATAATAATTTCTTTGTATCTGAAAAAAGGGTGGTTGCTTTTGCCAAACTCATCAAACCCGAAAAAATGAAATGGTGGGGCATGGCCCGGATAGATACCATGGCCAAATTTTCAGACGAAACATTAACACTGATCAGGGAAGCTGGCTGTCGTATCATTTTCTTTGGCGCAGAAAGCGGTAATAATAAAGTACTGAAACAATTGGATAAAGGCGGCACGCAAACCGGCGACCAGATCATCTGGTTTGCGGAAAGGCTGAAATAATTTGATATCATTCCAGAATACTCCTTTGTGCTCGGTGTTCCTGCACCTACGGCAGCAGAAGTAACCGAGCAGATAGATTTTGATATCCGGTTCATCAAACAGATCAAAGCCGTGAATCCGAAAACAGAGATCGTCCTGTATACCTATAGCCCGGTACCTACAGAAGGATCGGAATTGTATGAGCAGGTGCTTGCTTCAGGGTTTTCGTTTCCGCAAAACCTCGAAGACTGGATCAGCCCGCAATGGGAGCGGTTTGATCTGCGTAAGAACCCGTTGACACCCTGGCTCACGCCGGAGATGATTGACAAGATCCGGAATTTCGAAACCGTATTGAATGGATATTATCCAACCGTATCAGATATACGGCTGAGTAACCTGAAAAGAAAGATGGTGAAAATCGTTTCGGGATTGCGTTATAAAACCAATTTTTACCAATACCCGTTAGAGATCAAAATATTACAAAGACTCTGGAAATACCGACAGCCGGAAATTCAGGGATTTTAAAAATCAGGATGTGATATTACCCGATTCAGCCATACTAAATAACCTGGATGTACAGGGACCCTCCCGGATGGATGACCCATTCGAGAAACAATATATTACTGCCCGGACCCGGGAGAAAAGAATGTATGATGATAAAGAAGTGAGCAGCCTGCCCGACCTCCTGCCTTCACACCCTCATTTTGCTGAATGGCAATTCCGCAAAAGATCGGCCGCAAAACTGATCAGCCGGCTGAAAACAAAAAAGAAACAACCGGATATACTGGAAATAGGCTGCGGCAATGGCTGGATGAGTTACCAACTCGCAAAGATCAAAGGAGCCAATGTAACCGGCCAGGATATCAACTTCACAGAATTGCAGCAGGCGGCGCGGGTATTTAACGGCCACCGGAAGCTGCGGTTTATTTATGGTGATGTATTTGAAGGCGTATTGCGGGATAGAAAATTTGATGTGATCGTATTCGCTGCTTCCATACATTATTTTCCCTCGCTTAATAAGATCCTTGCTTTTGCGCTCGATAAGCTGAACCCCGGGGGCGAGATCCATATCCTGGATACCCATTTTTACAAACCGGCCGAAACAGCCGGCGCACAACAAAGGACAGAAGCATATTACCGCTCATTGGGTTTTCCTGAAATGGCAAGACACTATTTTCATCATTCAACCAGTGAACTGAATAATTTCCGTCACACAACACTGTTCAACCCGGCTTCCCTCTTTAACAGGATACGGGGAAATAAAGAACCCTTTCCATGGATCTGTCTCAAAAAAAGATAACATGCTTTCGCAGTCCTTATACCATACCTATAAACGTTACCGCACACTGCAAACGCACCGTATCAGCGCATTGCCGCTGGTGATACTGATGCCGCACAGTGCCTGTAATTGCCGTTGTGTGATGTGCGATATCTGGAAAGGGAACAGGAACCTGAAACAGCTGACCCGGAAAGATGTGGAAGGTTTATTACAAACACTCCGCGCATTTGATACACAGCAGGTATTATTCTCCGGCGGAGAAGCATTACTCAATCCCCTGTTCTTCGATTTCTGCGAACTGCTGCAAAAAGAAAATATACGCATCACATTACTGTCAACGGGACTGACCATTAAACAACATGCTGCAGAATTGGTAGAACTGGTAAACGATATCGTTATATCGATAGATGGCAACGAGCCCTTGCATGACAGTATCCGGAACATCCCCGGGGCATTCAGGAAAATGAAAGAGGGGATCGAAACGATCCATACCCTTGATCCCGGGTACCAGGTAACGGGACGTTCCGTGATACATAAACTTAATTTCCGCAGCTGGCCCTCTATTATAGATAGTGCAGTTGAGATGGGATTGAACCAGGTAAGTTTTTTGCCTGCCGATGTAAGCAGTAATGCGTTTAACCGCGAAACAACCTGGGATAGCAACCGGCAGGATGATGTACGGCTATCAAAAGAAGAGCTGCCGGAACTACAGTTGGTGATCGACTACCTGCAAACAGAATATGCCCATTATTTTACCAATCACTTTATTGCCGAATCACCTGAAAAAATTCAAAAGATAGCCGCTTACTATGCGGCACAACATGGCATGGCCGCTTTTCCTTACAAAAAATGTAATGCCCCCTGGGTCTCGGTAGTAATAGAGGCCGATGGAAAAGTGAGGCCATGCTTTTTTCACAAAGAGATCGGCAATATCCGGGAATCATCACTTGATGCGATACTGAACAGCGAGGAAGCGATCAGTTTCCGGAAGGGCCTCGATATGAGCAGCAATGAAACCTGTATTAAATGTGTATGCTACCTTAATTTATCACCCGGCTCGGCGCTTGTATAAAAAATGACAGAACGCATCCTTTTCTCACATTCCTATTTTCTGCGGTTCGATCCCAAACAATGGGCCACTGCGCAACCGTATGCGCCATTGGGGACATTGTATGCGGCGGCGATGCTGCGCGATAGTGGCTACGAAGTAAAACTGTTCGATACCATGTTTGCAGAAAGACCGGGAGAAGTAGTTGACCATCTGCGGCAATTTGGCCCGGATATTTTTGTGATCTGTGATGATGGGTTTAACTACCTCACTAAAATGTGCCTGACCAATATGCGTGAAGCTGCATTTACGATGATAGAGATTGCCAAAGCAAACGGCTGTACTGTGATCGTATCCAGCTCCGACGCAACGGATCATTTTGAATCGTACCTGGCAAAAGGCGCCGATTTTATTATTATGGGCGAAGTGGAACAGACACTGCTGGAACTGGTGCACGCGATCAGCCAAAAAGAAACAGGATATACGGCTATTCCCGGCCTTGCTTATATACAGGGTGATGTTGTGATGAAGACGCTGAAAAGAGAACTGATCAGGGACCTGGATGAACTGCCCCTGCCTGCGTGGGACCTGGTGGATCTTGAACCCTACCGGCAGATGTGGATGCAGAGCAGCGGGTATTTTTCAATGAATATAGCCACTACACGCGGATGCCCGTTTAAATGTAACTGGTGCGCCAAACCCATTTATGGTAACCGCTATCATTCACGCTCACCGGAAAATGTGGTGAAAGAAATTCTGCTGCTGAAAGAACAATTCAATATGGACCATATCTGGTTCTGTGATGATATTTTTGGATTGAAACCGGGATGGGTGGCTGCTTTTGCAGAACTGGTGCAAAAAGAAAATGCACGGTTTCGGTTTAAGATACAATCACGCGCCGACCTGCTTGTGCAGGAAAATTATATCCGCTCACTGGCGCTTGCGGGCTGTGAAAATGTATGGATGGGCGCCGAAAGTGGGTCGCAGAAAATTTTAGATGCGATGGATAAGGGTATCACTACCCGGCAGATAGAAACCGCAACCAGGCTTTTAAAAGAATACCGGATCAGGCCCTCTTTTTTTCTACAGTTCGGTTACCTCGGCGAAACAAGATCAGATATCCAAAGTACGATACGAATGGTGAACAGGTTGTTACCGCATAGTATCGGGATCTCGGTATCTTATCCATTGCCGGGAACCATATTTTATGAAAAAGTAAAAACGCAATTGGCACAGAAAGCCAACTGGACAGATTCCAATGAGCTGGAACTGATGTTCCGCAATACGTACCGCCCCGATTTTTACCGGCAGCTTCACCGTTATGTACACAGGAGCCACCGGTTACATGTATCACTGTTCAATTTGAAAAACGTATTAACACACCCTTTTTCAAACGGCGTGAATGCCTGCCGCAAAGCTGCATCCTTTCTATATTATTTTCCTGCCACATTAGTTGCAAAACAAAAATTAGAAAAACTGGCAAAGACCTGAGCTATGGTGTACCCGCAAAATATAGTAACCAATGAAGAACTTGCTGCAGCCGCATTTTCTGCGCAGTCGCTGGTATTTGATAAACTGTATGCACAGGATGAAATGATCCTTTATAAACGCAAACGGGTACGGGAGCATATGGAGCCATACCTCTTACCGGGAAGCAGGATACTTGAATTAAATGCCGGAACCGGTGAGGATGCGGTTTATTTTTCGGGTAAAGGTCACCAGGTTCATGCAACAGATATAGCAGCAGGAATGTTGCAGGAGCTGGCTAATAAAGCACAGAATGTAAATGGAAAAATCAGTTATGAGCAGTGTTCTTATCTATCGCTTACAGGTCTTTCAGATAAGGGCCCATACGATCATATCTTTTCAAACTTTGCGGGGCTGAACTGTACGGGCGAACTGGATAAAGTATTACTGTCTTTTGAGGCCTTGCTTAAACCGGGGGGAACCGTTACGCTTGTGATATTACCCAGGTTCTGTCTTTGGGAAACACTGCTTCTGCTAAAAGGAAAATTCAGAACTGCATTCAGAAGACCATTTACACGGATGGGCGCCAAAGCTTTTGTAGAAGGGCATGCTTTCCGTTGCTGGTATTATAACCCCTCTTATATCCGAAACTGTTTACGCGGCTCTTTCGGGGTTTTGAAAACGGAGGGTCTTTGCACCCTGGTACCACCTGCTTATATGGAAGGATTTTCCACTAAGTATCCGCGGCTGTTCAAAATACTTTGCCAGGGAGAAGAAAAATATAAAACGAGTTGGCCCTGGCGGTCGATAGGCGACTATTATATTATCTCTTTAAGAAAAAAGTAAGCGTTTTTTTCTCCCGTGAAAGAGATATGCCACTGGTTTTCCAGGGCGTCTAACTTTTGCGTATAGAGATCGAGGATCTTTTTCTGAAAATGTTCAGGGGTGGGCCTGGCAAATTCTTTACCTGTTTTCAAACCCATCGGCTCACCCTTGCTGTTCATCCGTTGCCGGTGTTCTTTTTGCAGCCATCGCTTACCGGTGATCTTCATCCAGCGATCATCCAAAGCATTTCCGAGGCGTTTGCCGGGCATGTTTTCAAGCGCTTTTTTTATCCAGGAATCTTTTCCCGTAACGGATACAGCATTTTGCCGGGGGTATACATTGGGATAAAATTCTGCTACCCAATCATTGGCTATAAAAAAATCACGGAAACATTCTTCTCCGCAAACCGGGATCAGTGTGACAACCTCGGTAGCCGTAAAAATATTTTTTTCGCCGATCACCAATGCATCTGTCGAAATATAATAATTCATGCAGAACCAATGCTGGCGACCGGTAAGAAAACTGAGTTTTTTAAAAAAATGCATCAGCGTCCTTGCTATCCAGAGCCGGTTAGCTGCTGTAATGATGAAAAAATCAATATCAGCATCCTTGCCTGCAAAATTCTTGGAAAGTGAGCCCGAAATGCCCACACCCCGAACAAAAGGAAACTGGTAAAGAAAACGACCGATCCGGTTGGCTGTTGTTAATAATGCTGCGGCCCTTGTATTGCCCGCCCTTCTCCGCCCGGCAAGAGCAGGGTCGTTACCAAGCGAAAAGAATCCATCCTTTTCAAACACGATCCCCTCATTTTTCAGGAAAAACAGCGTTTCCGCCAAAGCCTCTTTTTTTAATGGGTGATCCAGGAATTTTCCAATCTCTTCCGGTAGTAGCGGGTACTGGAACAAATCGAAATATGCCAGGGTCTTTATTATGCCGGGAATCGAATTCACTGAAGGACTTTTTTTCCATAACGGCAAAAAAACCGGCAGGGTTGTTTGTGCCCCTAAAAAAACCTGCCTGTATCGTAAAATGCCTTAAAAAGCAACCTTTTACCGTATAGTTCCGAATAGGTAGTTATTCCCGAAACGGAATGCTATACCATGATGAACAATGTAAATATCCCTTTATCCGACAGATTTGTTCCCCACCTGCATGCGGTAAAAAAACCGGCAAGGCTAAGGGATCATATTGATAAAAAAAGGGAATACCTGTTTATAAAGAGAGGGCTCGATATATTGGGATCTCTTTTTGTGATCCTGTTCATACTTAGTTGGATGGTGCCATTGGTATTTCTGCTGACCAGGATAGATTCTCCAGGGCCCGTATTTTTTTTACAGAGAAGAACCGGGCGGGGTGGCCGCTCTTTCCTATGCTATAAATTCCGGACAATGGTGGTAAATGCTGAACAGGATCACCGGCCCGCTACTGAAAATGATGAAAGGATCACAAAGCTGGGCAGGATACTCCGCAGGTCAAATCTTGATGAGTTCCCGCAATTTATTAATGTATTGTTGGGGTCTATGAGTATTGTTGGCCCCAGGCCACATATGTATGCAGACTGCAATCGGTTTGCATCTGTTCTTCCCGGTTATAAATTCCGTAATATGGTAAGACCCGGTATTACAGGCTGCGCACAGGTGAGGGGCTATTATGGCACGGCAATAACCCGGGAAAGCGTTGCATTGCGCTCTCAATGGGATAACTATTATGTAAAAAATCTTTCGTTTTGGCTCGATTGCCGCATTATCTTTACAACCGCCATTCAGCGAATGAAGGCTGTGTTGTTAAACCCGTTCACACAAACAGGCCCCGAAAAGGAAAAAGCCTGTGAAATATCATAGCCACCGGGATGGCGCAAAAAAGATAGTATGTCGCATAGCCACGAGCAGCAACAAACACCTACCGGGAAAAGCGGGTTTTCTTTTTTTGCCCCTATCAGGCGATTGCTGGAAAAAGAAAAACTTTTACTACGCGCAAACAAATACCGCAACAAAGAGGATAAAGGAGGGATACAATATATTATCGACTCGGTTCAACCCGGTGATATTGTATTTGATATCGGCGCGCATAAAGGGGGGTACCTGTATTTTATGCACCGGGGTGTTGGCGAAGGAGGGCATGTATATGCTTTTGAACCGCAGCAGGTTTTATATACATACTTAGTCAGGATAAAGCAGTTATTGAGATGGCGGAACGTGACTATCGAATCCCACGCCGTATCGGATACGGAAGGAAGCACGACACTATTTATACCTTATAACCATGGGAGCCCTACTGCACCGGGTGCCACCATTGTTGACAAAAAAGAAAACGCAGCGGAAAGACAGGAACTGCAACCGGTAATAATGGTTACACTCGATGATTACTGCGGCCGGAAAAAAATACGCCCGGCTTTTTTGAAAATAGATGTGGAAGGGAATGAACTGCATGTATTTCGTGGCGCGAGAAAAATATTACAGGAATACAAACCGCGGATCCTGTTCGAGTGCGAGGCGCGGCATGTGGGAGAACAGAAGCTTATGGAAACACTTGCCTACCTGCAGGAACTTGGCTATACCGGATATTTTATACAGGATGACCAACGCCTTCCTGTTGCGCAGTTCAGTGTAAAAGAAAATCAAAACGATTCAGTCGGAATTTTTTGCAACAATTTCATCTTTGAATAACTGCCCGGTTCTTCGCCCGCCAACATAAAACATCGAATAGAAGACGGCAAAAAAGAAGATCACCTTATTGGCATCGAGGATATTTTCCGAAAAACTCACTACGGATACAATTACCATAAAGCTGCAGAATAACAGGTTGCGTTGTTTTAGCGCCAGCTCAAATCCTTTATATAATACCCAAAGAAAAACACAGAGTCCGATCAGCCCGGTTTTTACAAGAAAGCTGAGGTATTCGTTATGTGCATTCAATTCATTCACATAAGAATTATAGAATTGCCGGCGGAAATAAATCTCTTTCAATAGCGGGATCTCGCTCCCGCTGCCATGGCCCCATACCGGGGAAGCTTTGATCAATTCAAACGCACATTCCCATCTTACCAACCTTGGTTCCAGCACATTGTTATTAATGATGGCCTGGGTAAGATCGCCTTTCAGATCGGTAACAAACCGGTTGCGGAAAGCATCGTTATGTGTTACCAATAGTATGCTGGCGATGGAAAGCGACAGGCTGACTCCCAGGAATCTAAAGCGCAACTTTTTTTTCAGCGCCAGAAAAGGGATAACCAGGTTAATGATGATCAGCAGGGCGATCAGCACAGACCGGGAGGATAACTGCAGAAGACCCGCGAATAAAACAAGCAAACAAAAACTGTAAAACAGCCGGTGAGATCTTTTTCCGTCACGGATCCATAGATAGATAAACAGGGGCACCGACAAAGCAATGTACATAGAAAAATAAGTCGCGTGCAGGTCTATCGGCTGCGAAAAATTATGGTTGAAAAAAGCATTACTGAAAAGCGTACTGAGCGGCAAATGATAATAAGCAATAGAAGCAAGGGCGTTCCCGTAAAGAAAAATAACCGTACCAACGCATGACAGGCCCAGAACGAATAAAAGATTTACCGTGTACTTTTTTATATCCAACATGCTTACAGAAAAAATAAAAGGAAACAACAGGAGCGCCAGTTGAATTTGCCAGTCGAAAAAAGCATGGCTGGTAAACGATGAGTAGATAGTGCCGATACAGGTAAGCAGGTAAATAGATGCCGGCACCCAAAATGACCGGAATATCCTGCTATCCAGTTTTGCCGGCCGAAGGTGGATCAGGGTATGTATCAAAAGGGTGATCAGCGCTATTTCGCTGTAGATCCTGTCGAAAGGCAGCATAGCCAAAAAGAAGGCGAGCAGGTAATAGGTGATCCTGTTCTCCGTAGTGTCTTTGATAAGTAACAGGTCTTTCATGTATTCTTTTGTTTGTAGCAGTCAACAATAAATGATTCATAACTATTAATGATAGCTGGCCAGTTAAACAACTCCCTGGTGCGGGTAAGATTCTGCTGCCGCATTTTAGCACGGTTCTGTGGCAGCAGCACAGATTCCATCAATGTTTTTACACCCCCGGCAGAAGAAAAATAATATCCGCCATCCTGCAGGATATCCCTGTTGAACACGTTATCATTCGCGCATACAATGGCACCGCTGGCCATGGCTTCCAGCAACGATGGATTGGTACCGCCTACGCTGTGGCCGTGAAAATAAAGTACACAATTGCGTTTAAGCTTACCCGTAAGTGATTGATCATAGATACTTCCTTTGAACTGGATACGCGGGTCATCCCGGTATTTATTTACCAGGTAGCGGCCAAAGCGGTTCTGCGTATTTCCAATAACAAGGAAACGATTGGGAGAATTGCTGAGACGCATCCCGTCGAGGATCATCTCTATATTATTCTCTTTTTCCATGCGGGCGATCAACAAATAATAAGGCTCTTTGCTAACAACGTCCGGGTCGCCGTTCTCTGCATAGGTTATATCGGCGCCATAAGTAATATACGCGCTGTCAACTGCATACTTTTCACGCAGGTATTCCCTGATCGCCAAAGCATCCGAAATATAAAACTGGCTGAAACGGATAGCTAATTTTTCGGCATACTTTAAAAAATGCCGTGTTATGCCATTATATTTTTGACGTTCCCATTCGTGACCGTCCATATGATTGATGCAAACAGTTTTACCGGGATACAGCCAGCCCCAAACAGAACTGCTGGTATAACCGAGTATCAGCAATATGTCAAATTTTCTCCGCCGTGCATCTATCGTACAGTTAAGATCATACCCGAACTGGCCCACAGTTCCGGCAATGTATTCCGGATCATAACAGTGAATGATGTTGACGCCGTTCCATTGATCCGCTGTATAAGGGTGATTGTGTGAATTATAAACAGAAACCTCAAATCCTTTCTTTACCAATCCAGCCGACAGGTGTTGCGCCAGTTGCTCAAACCCGCCGTAATGGTTGGGAATACCCCTTGTTCCTATGATCCCGATCCTTAACATATGCCGGCGTTGATTTTTTGGTAAGCGGAAAGTGTTTGTAATGCTGCCTGCTGCCAGGTATATTGCCGAACTATTTTTTCTCTCAAAAGACCATCAAAAGGTTTTTCAGCAGCCAGCTTCACTGCGTTGAAAATACTTTCGGGTGAAGATGGGTCACAATAAAACGCCTGTTCTCCAAAATAAGACCTGGCGTCTCCTTTATCAGTGATCACCAGGTTGCAACCCATACTGCCGGCTTCGAGAGAACTTAAACCGGTTGTTTCAAACCAGCTGGGCAATACGTGTACGGTAGCCCGCTGGTAATAGTTCCGTAACTCCTCCTGCGAAATATGTTCTATAAAGCGGATATTACCCGCTGCTATATGTTTACATTCGCTGTAATAGTCCAGATGATTAGGCGCGGGCGCGCCGATGATCAATAAGGTATAAGGCGTATTGTTCATTGCTTTTACCAGGTTCAGCTGGTTCTTGATTCCTTCTATCCTGGCTGCGCAGATAACGAGACAAGGATCTTTATCAGCAGCGGGATCAAAAGAAAAAACGCCGCCGTCGATCCCATTCACCACCACTGTATGCGCACAGGAAACCGGATATTGTTTAGATAAGCGCCCGTATTCAGAAACAGAATTGGGTAATAACATGCTTGCATTAGCCAGCACTTTTTCAATAGAGCGCCGTTGTCCTTTCCACAGGTAAGAGGGGCTCATTAACCGGTCCTTTCCCAACAGCCATTTGCCAACAGCTTTAATATATTCAATTCGTTCCGCAGAAAAAAGCCGGAATAATCTGCCTGAAAAACCAGCGCGGTGATATTTGTCAAATTCGCTGTAATCAACCAATACCGGTGAGAGAACAAACGGTTTCCGGGAGCGCTTCACATGAAACAGGATATCTGCAGGACGTATAATATTAAAAAAATGCAGGAGGTCGTAACGCGTATAGTCAATGGCTTCATTGGTAAGCTTTATATCAACAGTAACGCCCAGCCGGGAAAGAGATTTAGCCGTCTCCATCACCTGAACGGTATCACCGCCCCTGATGGTGTACAAAGTTGATCTTGCTATCATCGCAACGGCTATCATACTATAATTTATTAGGGCTTCTCCGGTGTAGCCAGTTGATAAAGGGTTTAGGAAAAAAGCTAACCGCATACAACGCATAGTTATCCCAGCGCGAAGGGCTTTGATGGATAGCTTTTACAAAATGCCTGCGGGCATAAGCGGGCCGGTAATTATCTGTCAGCAGTTTTTTTCCACATAACGCATGATAGGCGCCGGTTTTAATAGACAGCGTATTCTGCATGTTGATAATGGACAGGATCTCTTCCCCTTCCAGTTGTGTAATACTGCCGCTGGTGATGATCTTTCTTTTTAATTTCCGGAAACGCTCACCGCGCCATTTTTCATCAATCGTTACAGAAGAAGGGTTAAAGCGGACCTTTATAAGGGGTTCGGGAATATTATGCAGTTTCCCCACCGCAGCAATATTTACCCATAACAGGTAATCCTCGAAATTATGAGCATGCAGCGAATAGCCACCGGCCAGGGTAACAGCCGCTTTCCGGTACATGACGGCCGAATGGATGACCGGGCAAAATGTATAAAGGTTATTGCGGATCTCGGTATCGTGATACCCGGCACATGCGAAATTAAAAAGGTGTTCTCCGTTCTCCGTAATATATACCGCATCACTACCCGTAAGTACATGATCGGGATGTTGTTCGAGAAAAAGAAATTGTTTTTCAAGCCTTCCTGGCAAACAGATATCATCGGCATCAAACCGGGCAATATACCTTCCCCTCGCTTCGGCCAGGCCGGTATTCAGGGCTTTTGAAACACCGCCATGTTCTGTATTCAGTAGCACGATCCGGCTATCATTAAATGACCGCACAACTTCCCCGGTGTTATCCGTTGATCCATCGTTGATCACCAGCAATTCAAAATCTCTGTATGATTGGTCAAGCACCGACCGTATGGCTTCGCCGATATAATTACCGGCATTATAAGCAGGCATCAGAACAGTGATATCAATCGTGTCGGTTATTTTCATAAGATCAGTTGATAGGTTTTTTCTTTTTTATCAAGGAACAGCAGCAGTTCAAACAGTATGATCACTGATAGTTGTTCGAACCAGTAATCAACTGTCAATACACAGCAAACGAGCAGTATCAGCGGAATAGCCCTACCGGCGGCTTTGGCAAAGAACCAGAGGTAAAAAAACAGGAAGGCAAGCAAACCAATCACCCCATATTCAGAGAGCAGCTGTACATATACGTTGTTGGGCGAATTGGTAATGGAATGAAAACCGGAATCCTTATCAAAATAATCGAGGAAGATGGCGAGGTGGCCGTTTCTGAAAGCATCATTGATATAGGCATACGAGGCAGGATAGCCGCCGGAGACCTGTAGCCCGGTTGTGCGAAAAGCGAGCTTGGAAGAAAAATTACCAATGCCCGCGCCGGTAAAGATCTTTCCAGGATTTTGGTGCAGGTAATGGATCGTTTCTTCCATGGCCAGAACTTTACCTGGCACTTTTGCCGAATTGATAACCTGTATCGAAGTGTCCCTGCCCATATTCATGGCAAACCGCAATACCTGTAACCTTGTTTCTGAGCTATCTGTTTTATGCTGGTAAGGCGCAGTATGTATATTGGCCACGGGTAATAAGGGCCTGCCGCTGACCAGCTGCTCCTGCTGTTTATGTTTCCCGGTTCTGGCCTCGAGGTAAAGGCTATCGATGTACAGCTTTGCGATCTTATATTTTTTTTCTTCCGGCAGCAGCGCGCTATCGGGTCTTTGTTCTATGGGAATGGATACAGCGGTTGCATTTTTACGGATTTCCCGGTGAAATATCTTCTGGAAGGTCCTGACTGCATAATCGTTATTCTGGGGAGATACTTTTGCGAGGAAGAGAACCAACATAGACATAGAGATGATGATCATACTCTTTTGTACACGCGTGCTCTGGAAAATAAAACAGTACACGAACACACCCAAAACTGCGATGTTCACAAAATTGCTGCAGGTTAATAACAGCGCGGTCATGCAACACAAACCCGTAAGGAATTGTTTGCGTGTAAGAAAATAAAAAATCCCGAAAGCATTGATAACCGCATTGGTGGTAGATGTATCGAAGCTGATGCCCTTGATGTAATCGCCCGTGCCGATAAAATATTTCTGATACATCCCCTGGTAGATATAGGGGTTCCACTCACCGATCTCTATCTCTATGCGTAACAGGTTAATAGCAGAAGCGATAATGTTTAAAACAAAAAATACGAACAGCGCCCGGTGAATATTTGACGGAGGAGAACTTTCTACGGCCAGCTTTACCTGGTGAACAGCGAGGATGCATAATACCCAGAAAACAATACCCGTGAAAAAAGCGGGACTGTAGTTTGTTTTGGCAAACCCTGCATAGATCAAATAATTAAATAACCCGATAGCCGGGATGATGAGATAAAATAAAGGAAGCCTGGAGGCTTTGAACCGGAATCCGAACCGGAAGCCTGGCCGGGTAATATAGATAAAAACAATGGCCACCAGTTTAATGAGGATCTTTACATTCAGGAACAGCAACAGGAAAACCAGCAGCTTCCAGTCTGTTTTTTTCAGGAACTGCTGAACGGGGGCAAAATATTTTCTATTCACTGTTGTTGCCACGAGAACGGTTTATATTTTAGAAAGACCGGTTAGTAAAAAGCCATTGCGAAAATTTATTTTCTTTGTCACGAGGAGGATGAACAGGTATATCCCCGTACTGCAAAACAATTTTGCAAACAGGCCATCACAAAAAAGCACGGCACAATAATACCCGGCACCTGCAACGAACAGGTTAATCGCCAGCTGGCTGAAAATGCTGCTGTAATGTGAAAGGCTTGTTTTTTTCAGGTAGAAAAATGTTTGAACAGCGATCGCCAATACAAACCCTGTTGCGGCGCCCTTGCTTTGATAAAAGGGAATAAGCAACAGATCGGCGGCGATGTTTACGCAAAACGTGATCATGAAAACGCGCAGGATCTCTTTCAGCTTTCCCTGCGCAAAGGCCAGCGACCATAAAACATTATTGATATAAAGAAAGGGAATGCATAGCGAGAGGATGAATAATAATACCGCGTTGTTGCTTCCGTATTTTCCGTGTGTGATCAGGTCTATCACTGGTGTCCAGCAGATGTTGATGACCAGTATGGTTAATACGGCGATGACCATCTCGATTTGTGCAAAATCAATAATGGATCGGTTATTATTTGCCGGAAGACTGTTTTGAGCGCCACCAAAGATCCGCGAGATCCGCGGAAGTAAAAGCGGGCCGAGGATCAGCAGAGGGAGGGTTGCCAGTTCAAAAAAACGGTATGTAAAACTATAGTCTGCCACTACTACTGCTGAACTGAGCAAGCCAAGCAGCACCCAGTCGAACCTTGCGATAGCGGTATTAAAAAAGATCACTCCCAGTTGCGGCAGTGATTCTTTGATCAGCGTAGTATAGCTGCCTTTGTTCCACTGCAACCGAACCGGCAGTTGTAAGGAACGGGTGTATAATAAAAGGCAGGTAATCAGTTCCAGCAAAGAAGATAGAATGTACAGGCAGATAATGCTGTTGACAGAAACGGTTTTTACAAGGATCAACACAATCAATCCCGCTACCCGTATACTATTTGCCACAACAGACATAGCCAATAAAACGCGGAATCGCTCCAAGCCATTGGCCACCTGTTTAAAGGGCAGGGAAAGGAACAGCAGGAACTGGCTCACAGCTAATAATAAAAATATCCGCAAGCCATTTCCCGGAACCGGGAGATAATACCCGGTCAGTAACAGCAGGATGGCCAAACAGCCGCCCATGAGCAGCAAGTGAACCAGGTAAGGCTTTAACAGGGTAACCGGATCGGCGCCCATAGCGATCTTCCTGACTGTTAGCTGGTCGAGACCGCAACCCAGGATCGCATAAATGATCATTAATACCGCGAGCGACCAGTTAATATGGCCGATATCGGGTTTGCTGAGGTAATTGGACAACAGGTAAAAAATAACTGCACCCGACAACTGCGTAACCAGCATCTGCACTGCGCTGGCAGAAATATCATAAAACAGTTTCTTTTTGGGTGTCACAATACGGGGTTTTGCGACGGGCGTACGGCCCGGGTAATACATTTATAATCAACCCGTAATACGTAGAAAACAGCGGGTTGGGTTGCCTTGCGGGCCCTTCTTTCGCAGATTTCACCGGCCTTTGCACCTTTGCGGGCCATTTTCACGCAAAGACCCAAAAACTATCTTTATTTTTATCCTCCACGCCAACTTAGCTCAGCTGGTAGAGCATTTCATTCGTAATGAAAGGGTCGTCGGTTCGAGTCCGATAGTTGGCTCTTCCCGCAAAAGGCCGCTCAAAGCTGAGCGGCCTTTATTTTCAGTTCTCCGCATAGTCTCTCGTTAGAGGACTATGCGGGTTGAAAAAAACATTTCGTTGAAGATGGAAATAAGAAGCGTTGTGTTAAATTAATTCGATGAGGATGGTCCTCACAATTTAGTTTACTCCTCCGAACCGCATAGTCCTCTGGCGAGAGACTATGCGGAGAAAAAAGCGTTGTGTTAAATTAATTCGGTGGGGGATGGTCCCATAATTTAGTTTACTCCTCCGAACCGCATAGTCCTCTGCCGAGAGACGATGCGGAGAAAAAAACTACTGGCCGCTTAATTTTATGATATAATAATTGTCCAAAGTAACATTCACCGATTCGGCTCTTTCAAAAACCCTGGCCTTATCTTTATCTGCTTGCGAAAAAGCATGATATTCAGCAGCAACCTTGTCCACGACCTGATCATGCGTTAGTGACCTGGTTTCTGCTGGCAGTTGAAATGAACTCCCGATATTCGAAATATATTCGAAAGGTTGATTGCCGGTTTCCAAACGTTTGGTAAAAGCCAAATAGATCGCATAATTCCTGTCAGGGGTACGGAACAACCTAAATACACAAGTTATTTTTGCTGTAATTGAATCGCATAACTTGCTTTGACTTGCAAACCATTGAGCCAGCGTTTCAATCGATTTGTTAGTTGACAAAGGTGGTGGTATAATAAAACCAGAAGACTTCACTTCTAAAGTTGCTGAAATATATTCTACTTTCATTCTATTCGTTTTTTTATCATCAGTAACAAGATATAATTATATATGAAAATGTAAATAAGAAATAAGTTGTTAGCCGAAGCGTTTTCATAACAGACTTTACGTTAGTAAATATTGGTAATATTCACTTCTCCTCATAGTCTCTCGTCAGAGGAATAATGCGGATTAAAAAACGGGTTTTAAATTTAAATATTTTCATTTTTGAGTTAGATGTATGATGTTCGTTATTTACAGGATTGATATTGTTGATAACTGAGATGTAAAGAGCTACTTTTAATTCTCTGTATCGTCCTCTATTGAGAGACTACGCGAGGAAAGAATCCTTATTTTTTATGCTGCGGAGGTCTTCTATTATAGGCAGCTACATGCGTACCGTTTTTCTTTGTGTAAGCCCTTACTTGCACTGTTTTAGCACGGCTGTTACTACTCCTTGATACACTATTGCTGCTTCCTGATGACCTGCTGGAAACATGGCTTGATCTGCCCGAAGAACGAGATGACCGCCCCTTCTGTCCAAAAGACATTGTCGTTAACAGGCATAGCATAACTGCCCAGAATGAGAGTTTAATTTTCATTGTTGGTTGGTTTACGTGATGATAGATAGTGGGGAGGAGAATACTAATGTAATTAAGTTCACAGCAATTTGCAACAAATAATTGCAATTGCTATACCCTATAGAGATAAGGCTGTGATTATGAAACACTTGAATCAACAAAAAAATGGTTGAGCTAACCTAACGATAATCAGACATTGGCCAGGCATAAGAAATCGACCAAGGCGCGTTAGTTTCTCCGAATAGTCTCTCGCCAGACGACTATGGGGTTTGGAAGAGAAAACATCTTGTTTGCTGATGTAATTAACGGGCAATGATATAGTTTTATAAAGGGTAAGGCACGCAATAGTGATTTAGTTTCATTCTCGACCCGCTTGGGCGTCTAATGAGACACTAAATAGAAACAAAAAATAAAAAGTATGACAGAAGAAAACAATTCAACAACGACTGAATCGAACCAGGAACAGCCCGTCAGGATTTATTCAAAAAAAGCAATTCTAGGATTTTCAATAGTTTTTGCGCCGATATTCGGCGGTGTATTACTGCGTCAGAATTTAATTGACAATAACAAAAAGAAAGAGGCAAATATCGTCTTACTGGCGTCGGTAGCATTTACTGTACTGACAATTGTGATCGTAAACAATATGGATAGACCGATGAGTTTAGTAACAAATTTATTAAATATAGGTGGGGGTGTAGTTTTGTCAGAATATTTCTTCAAAAAATATTTTCCGGATGACAATTATGAATACAAGAAGATCTGGAAAGCATTATTGATATCAATAGGTATCACCATTCCTTTTCTGTTGGCAATTATTTATGACCGTTAGAATTAATCTGAGTTAACAAAGGCGTTGTAGAAATAGACAGCAATATGACACTCACCATTATAGCAGCAATCGTCGCCTGGATAATCTTCTATAAACTATGGAGAAAAAAATAATGGCACCTATAGTAATTTGGTTATGCCGATAAGCTAATATGTAAAATTTACATTAGCCCCGTTTTTATAGGTCAAAAAACAATATAATATTTTTTGTAAAATCTTCGATATGAAGAAAATAATTGCCTGTTGCTTCCTGCTTGTTTCAATAGCCTCCTATAGCCAGGATTCGTTTATTCAGTTCGATAAAGACAAGTATGAACAGGGCGACACATTAAAAGTCAGTTGCCAGATCCCTTCTTACAAAGCCGAAAACATCCATTTTTCCTCACTCTATCTTTTCATTGAAAATATCAACACAAAGCAACGCTGGCGTTTCCGCTATCCTTTAATCAACGGGATAGGAGCTATAACCCTGGCCATTGACAGTGCAATGCCCAAAGGAAAATATGCATTCAGCTTCCTGACAAGGAAAGCGTTTTTCAGCATCCGCGCAAAGGTTGAGAAGGAAGAAGATATCAAACTCACTTATTCCATGCTTACAAAGAATAATACCACATTCAGTGATAGAATAACTACGGATAAATCAGGAAAATTTTCGTTGAATGGCGTATTGTTTGAGGACTCCTGTCATTTTATTTTTTTAGCAGACGGGAAAAAAAACCAGCCCGGACTGAAAATTAATATTGTTACGCCACTTGACTCCTCTTTTGCAGGTGATCAAACATATTCCCGGATAGTTTCTTTGGGAAATGCTGAACCGGTTACAGAAAGGGAAAAGAACTATCATCAGGATATAACAAAATTAATGGAAACGACTACTTTACCGGATGTAGTTGTTTCTACGAAACTAAAAAAGATAGCCCTGTTTAATGAACAATTCAGTTCAGATCTGTTCAAGAATGCCGCTGAAAGAGTCTTTGATGGATTGGAAGATGACCAGATCGCCCGGAGTATAAGTATCCTCGATTTTCTGGCCTCCAGGATCGCGGGCCTGAAGATCACTCAATACAAGAACCAATATATACTTCGCTGGCGGGATGAGATAGATGGCCGAGGTAAAAGTTCTGGGTCACCTACAAAATCTAATGTAGATGTTTATTTAGATGAAATCCTGCTTGATGAGATCACCCAACATTTTATCAATTCCGCAGATGTAGCGATGATAAAAGTGTATAATCCACCCGCTAATTTTAGACCCCTTAGCACCAACGGCGCTATTGCGATCTATACGAAAAGACCTGGCTTCGAGAATGAAGATCTTTTCAGGAACAGGTTCACTGTGTTTGGTTATTCGACACCCGTTTCAGTATGGAAGTAAATATATAAGCATTGCAGAAAAAGATTTAAACTACATAATTTCAAATAAGCGCTAATAATATTCACTTCTCCGCATATTCTCTCGTTAGAGGACTATGCGGATTGAAAAAAACATGTCGTTGAAGAGGAAATAAGAAGCATTGTGCTAATTTTATTAAGTGGGGGATGGTCCCCACAATTTAGTTTACTCCTCCGAACCGCATAGTCCTCTGCCGAGAGACTATGCGGAGAAATGCTAATTTTATTTATTATCTTAAAAACAAGAAAATGAAAAATGTATTCGATCAAAATGATACCGAAGAGATCATAAACCGCATTAACCAGTTAACCCCGGATACAAAACAGCTCTGGGGCAAAATGAGCGTGGCACAGATGCTGGCACACTGTAATGTAACCTATGAACTGGTCTATGATAACAAGCATCCCAAACCGGGCGCAATTAAACAATTTTTGCTAAAAGCGTTCGTAAAAAAAATAGTCGTAAACGAAAAACCCTTCAAGAAAAACGCTCCTACAGCGCCGGAATTCCTGGTTAAGGACGATAAGGATTTTGAGATAGAAAAAAAACGGCTGATCGATCATATCCGGAAAACACAGCAACTGGGCGAAGCGCATTTTGACGGAAAAGCCTCACATTCATTTGGCGTTTTAACGAGCGCTGAATGGAATAACCAGTTTGCCAAACACCTTGATCACCATTTAACGCAGTTTGGCGTATAAGGAAACAGACAAGGGCCGGCGTAACCAAATAAAATAATAAGCTATCTTTATACCCCCCCACTAATCAATAAGGCAGCTGTTTTCTGCACCTGAAATCATTTAAGCCCATAGGATGAAAATACTTATTGCTTTCACCACAGCGCTGGTTATTTCGTGTATCGCCTGCGCACAGGATCCCTTTATACAGCTCGATAAGGAGAAATACCAAAAGGGCGACACCATCCAGATAAAATGTGATTTACCCGCATATAAAACCGGCGGCATCCGTTATGCCACCTTATATCTTTTGATCGAGGACCTGCACAACCAGAAAAAATGGTCATACCGTTACCCGATCGTTGACGGATCCTGCAACGCAAGTATCGTAATCGACAGCGCTATGCTGGATGCTAAATATGCGCTAAACTTTAGGGTGCGTAAAAGCTTTTTCAGTTTACGCGGGGCCGTGGAAAGCGGGGAGCAAACGGATATGTCGTATGCCCTCATCACAAGAAACGAGGCTACGATCTTTGATAATATAAAAACAGATGAGAACGGCAGTTTTTCCCTGAAAGGAATTCTGTTCCAGGATAGCGGAAAATTTGTTTTTTCTCCTGGCCCCAAAACAAAACAGCCGGGGTTAAAAATAGATATCACCACCCCGCTGGATTCTATTTTTGTGAGCGACAGGGACCAAACGCAGATCATTGCGGTGGGCAATACAGAACCGGTTACCGAACAGGACAAACAGTATAAAGCAGCCGTTGCGGCATTCGTAGTGAAAACCACCCTGCCCGATGTGGTTGTTTCTGCCACCAGGAAAAAGAAAATTGAACAGTTTAACGAAGAATTCAGCACGGGACTGTTCAACAGTCCGACCGCAAAAATCTTTGACGGGCTGGAAGAAAATAAAATTGCCCAGAGCGGGGATATCCTTGATTTTTTGCGGGGCGCCGTTGCAGGTTTGAGGGTCATTCCCAATGCCGGAAGTTATGTTCTGCAATGGCGCGGGATTAGCAGTTTACGCAACCCCACGGCTTCCAATGTAGATGTGTTTGTGGATGAAATGCAAATGGGTTCGATCACTGAAAATTTTATGAGCCCCGGCGATGTGGCGATGATCAAAGCCTATCCGCCGCCCGCCTATCTCTCCCCCGGCGGCCAGCGAGGAGCAATTGCTATCTATACAAAACGGGGCAGCTATGAAAATGATAACCTCTTCCGGAGCCGGTTCACGGTGTATGGGTATTCGGCGCCAGTGGAAGTGTGGAAGTGATAATATGGAGATGAAGATGACAGTGAAAGACATTAGAATTTAGACATTAGGATTTAGTATTTGCCTTGCCATCCACTATGTATAAGAAAAAGCCCGGGATAGATATTATTGCCAAAGTACTGGATGCGGTTTACCGGCATAACACAGATGCATTGTTCACGATGAGCCTGATGCACCAGTACGAGGAACGGGGTAGCCTCAGTAAAAAACAATTGCAGGGCCTGCACCAGAAAGCACAGAACGTAAAGGATATTCCGCAAAACTGGTTGGGAACCCTCGAAGCCATTATTTTGAAAATGCCTAACCGGCACAGATCGGCGTCAGATACCATTATCCCGGCGCCTGTTTACCAGAAAGACCCGGAGATTGAAAAACTACTGGATGCAATCCTGGAAAAATACCCGCAGCATAAAAGAGTGTTGTTCCTGAAAGCAAAATTTACCAACAACGAACTGATGGGTGCCGAGGAACTGGCGGAGATCAAAAAATTTCATAAACTATTACTGGAAAAGCGCTGAATTTGCGCAGATCCCCATCGAGCCACCGAAGGCAATTACAACCCAACCCCCCGATTGGCAGTAATTCAAAGCCTTCGGCCCCGGCTGATGATGGTATCTTTTGTCGTTTCGACTGAATCAGGTATTTTCATCCCTGATCCGGCGCAAATGTAAAAAATGCCGAAACACAGGCCAACTGCGGAAACACGCAGGTTGTTCTCCCAAAACTGTTTAATTCATACGAATGACCCTTCCCCTAAACGCAGGAAAATATTCCCGGTCGTTCATTACCGATTTACCCGCTGATCTTTCTACTCCGGAGGCCCGTTACTTTAAACAGACGATTGTAAAATTTCCGGAAGAAGGCGTCTATATCTATTCTTTTCTCAAAGGCCGGATGATCTATGCCGATGGCTGGGAAGAAGTGGTGGGATATAAAGATGATGAGATCAGCATGTTGCAGATCGTTAATATGACCTGTCCGGAGTATGCCCCTTTTGTAGACGAAGTGAATGATAAGGCCCTGATGTTCATCCATACCAAAACGGAAGAACTGGATAAATACAGCTTCCTGATCGAAATGAAAAAAATGCATAAGGATGGCCGCGAGATCCCGATTGTGGGCCGTGTGGGGGTATACGAAATCCTTAACGGCAAAGCGGTTTCGATCATTGGGCGGTTCCAGGTAAACCGCAGCCTCACATTCGGGAAAGTCATGCGCTATGCGGCGTTCGGCCCCGAAAAAGATGCGTTCGAGGACGAGCTGAATAAGACCCTGTTCTATAAATATGTTATCTCCCATAAAGAAAAAGAAGCCCTGGCCATGGTGGCAAAAGGCTATTCATTTAAAGAGATTGCACAAATAGTCAATGTATCACAATCCGCTATCGAAAAAAGGATCTTACCGCTCTATAAAAGATTTGAAGTAAAAAGCCTTACCCACCTGGTTAGCTTTGCCTATGACAACCATATCCTTCCCTGAGGATACCCGGAAAACGTTCCGAAAATGCTATATTTAAAGAAGATCCCGGAACGATAAACAAACGCCTTGAAAAAATCAATTGCCCTGCCGCCAGCCAAAAACAGGATACCCATTATCCTGGCCATTCTTGTAATCGCAAATTCATCGCTGATTGGCCAGTCGCTGGTTACCCCAGCAGTTACCGATCTTTTGTACCCGGCCCAATCGGCAAAAATGGGCGGATTTGTAGGCGAAAAATTGGAAGCCTCCTACGAGAACCGGATCCTGGCGCAGGATATGGACCGCCTGGTAGAGCCCTTCCGCCACCGCAACGAAACCAGCTGCTGGCAAACCGAGTTCTGGGGTAAATGGTTCACTTCGGCAGTACTTGCTTATCGCTATCAGCCGGGCGCCCGGTTAAAAGGGGTGCTGGACTCTGCCGTTACCGCATTATTAAAAACACAAACGCCCGATGGTTATATCGGCAACTATACAGAAGCCAATCGCCTGGATCAATGGGATATCTGGGGAAGAAAATATTGCATGCTGGGCCTGCTTGCGTATTATGATCTTACCGGCAACACCAAAAGCCTGGACGGCGCACGCAAAATTGCAGATCATTTAATGGGCGAGCTAAAAGCAAAAAATGCGATCCTTGTAAAAAAGGGAAACCATCGCGGCATGGCCGCCAGTTCTATACTGGAACCGTTTACTTTATTATATACCCGCACGAACGACAAACACTATCTCGATTTTGCCATGGAAATTGTTCGCGAATGGGAAACACCCGATGGCCCGCAGCTGATCTCAAAATCTACCGTGGATGTATCGCATCGTTTTCCCAAACCCAAAGTATGGTTTGGCTGGGACCAGGGCCAGAAAGCATATGAAATGATGTCGTGTTATGAGGGCCTGCTGGAACTATACCGGATTACCGGTAAAACGGAATATAAAGAGGCAGTGGAAAGAACCTGGGCCAATATTAATGAGACGGAGATCAATATTGCGGGATCGGGATCGAGCGTGGAATGTTGGTTTGGCGGCAAGCACCTGCAAACGATGGCCGTTAACCATTACCAGGAAACCTGTGTAACCGCTACCTGGATCAAACTAAGCCAGCAGTTATTGCGACTTACCGGCGAAGCAAAATATGCGGATGCGATTGAACAGACTTATTATAATGCATTGCTCGGGGCGATGAAACCGGATGGATCAGACTGGGCCAAATATTCGCCGCTTTCCGGTAACCGCCTGGAAGGAGGCGAACAATGCGGCATGGGATTGAATTGCTGTGTAGCCAGCGGGCCGAGAGGACTGTTCACCTTGCCACTTACTGCGGTGATGCGCGAAAGAAATGGAATCAAGGTTAATTTTTTCGTGGAAGGGAGTTATCATTTACAAACACCAGGTGCGCAGGCTGCGGAGATTGTTCAGCAAACAGATTACCCGGTATCGGGCAATATCACCCTGAAAATAAATTTACCTAAAACAGAAAACCTGGTACTCAGTATCCGTATTCCTGAATGGAGCAAACAATCTGCGCTAACGGTTAATGGAGAAACGGTGACTGGCATAACCGCCGGACAATATATTGATATACGCCGGAACTGGAAATTGGGTGATGTGGTGAACCTGAGCACCGACATGCGCGGGCGTCTTGTGCAAATGGGCGAAACACCCGAAAACATTGCGATCCTGCGTGGCCCGATTGTTCTTGCACGTGATGCGAGGCTGGGGGGCGTTAATGTGGATGAAGCGGTAAAGCCGATTGTAAACAAAGATGGCTATATCAACCTGGAACCCGCCGGCCTGAATACGAACGGGATCTGGATGAAATACACAGCCTTATTCCAGCTTGAATCTCATAAAGAAGGCGCCAATAAACCGGTTCCATTGGTATTATGCGATTATAGTTCTGCCGGTAATACGATTGATGACCGTTCCCGTTTCCGCATCTGGATACCCCAATTGTTCGATCCGGTTAAACAAAATTGATTTTTTGCAAAACCTTTCTATTTAGTATTCAGCTTTTCGAGCAGCTTAATGATCTTATCCAATTTCTCGGTTTCGATCTGGTTAAGTTGTAATTGTAGTTCCTCGATCTCTTTCTTCGCGTCTACATTGGTTTGAAAATCGGCCATCGCCTGTACCCTGTCACGCTCATTTTGCCGGTTCTGCGCCATCATGATAATGGGCGCAGCATACGCCGCCTGTGTAGAAAAAAGCAGGTTCAATAAAATAAACGGGTAAGGATCCCAGTGATTAACGATACCTACTATATTAAGCATCATCCAAATGCCAACGATGATGCTCTGCACAATAATAAAGGTCCAGGAACCCATTCCCTGCGCCACCTGGTCAGCTATCTTCTGACCAAAACTCAGTTCAGCAGAATGATTGTTGTGCCAGGTAGCGGGTAATTGTTTGTTTTGCGGTTGATTGTTCTTCATAGTCATTTTTTTTACAACACGGTGTATCCCTGTTGCGGACAGAAAGCTACGAACATATTTTTTTTACCAACTGTGCAGATCTTGTTTAATTTCAGGTATTGAATAACCCGTAATTATTTTTATGGATCTGCAGATCAGAGATCAGCTGTTTATTGTAGGCGGAGCGAGTGGCGGTTTTGGTAACGCGGTCGCTTTGGCGCTGGTAAAAGAAGGAGCGCATATTATCGCCGTTGCAAGAGGGAAAGAAAAACTTGACCTGCTGCAGGCCGTTGCGCCGGCGCAGGTGCAATTGGTTGTTGGTGATATTTCTGAAACAAATACCATTGAACAGATCCTGGCTATGGTTGGCGAAAGACAATTGCACGGCGTGCTGATGAATGCCGGTGGACCACCCGCCAAAACAGTTATGGAAACAACACTGGATGACTGGGATGATGCGTATAAAAAAATATTGCGATGGAAGATCCAGCTCACACAGGCGCTTGTGCCTAAAATGATGCCTTTCCATTATGGCAGGATGGTGTATATAGAAAGCTCTTCCGTAAAACAGCCGCTTGAAAACCTGGTATTGAGTAATTCTTTACGTGTTGCCGTTGTAGGAATGGTAAAAACACTGTCGCAGGAAATTGCCCGCAGCGGGATTACTTTAAATGTACTGGGACCGGGTTCGCATAATACGGCTGCTATCGACCGGATTTATCATAAAAAAAGTGAACAGACAGGAAAACCGTTTGCGGAAGTAAAACACAACGCCATTCAGCAGATCCCCGTTGGCGCCCTGGGTGAGGCTACGGATTTTGCCAGCCTGGCTGTATGGCTGTTGAGTCCGTTGAGCAGGTATATCACGGGGCAAACGATCACCGTTGATGGTGGATCGGGTAAAGGAATTTTTTAAAACGGAATGTTTATTCGGCTGGCTCGCCGTTCGCTTTTACGCCCGTATTGCCCATTTCTTCAGATGGGGTAACGTTTTTAAGGCTTAGCTGGAACTTGGTATTAAGAGAAACGACATAGTGGCTGGTCAACAGCAGCGCTTTCACGTTTGTATCTTCAAGCATCACAAAAGCAAGGTCGGAAGCGAGCGCAGATCCGCTGATAATATTGGCAACCCGCCCCTTGGTAAATTCGATGGTAAACTTATAACCGGCTTTACGACCACTGCCCGCCCTTTCAAAATCGATCCGGTTCAGATCCAATACCTGGTCGCCATTAAGGGTACGTTTTAATAATATCTTAATAATGGGTAAGTATTTGCTCCAGATCTGTGTATACATAGTTTGTTATGGTTCGGTGTAAAATGCAAGCGGAAAACAGTGTAAAGGTGCGTTATTTAAGGCGAAAAACGAATTTGGATTTGATTTCAGGCATAAGAAAGGCTGGAAAATCACCCTAAACTCCCTGTTTTTTGACTAGATTCCGGGAAATAACTGTCCCGGACTATAGTTTCCAAAAACGCTTTTTCTTCTCAGGGTCTTCTAATGCTTCTACCTGCTTCAGGTAATCAAATTGCAGGTCCTCGTGCAGTTTTTCCAAAGCCGAACGGACTTTTTTCAATTGTCCCTCATAGATATTTTCCAGCGGCGCTTTTTTGCGGAAGGGAATGCCCGACTCTTTCATTAGCCGGCAGAAATAGATCAGCAGCACCGCTTCTACCTGTTTAGAGCCGGAATAACGGATATACTTATTAGTAATACGCAGGGTTTTGCGAAGGCTTTTTTTAGTAAGGTATACCGTTGCTTTCGGCAATTCTGTAAAGCCCTCATCCATCAATTCCTTTACACTGCTGATATAGGCTTCTTCATCATGCGATTCAAATAAGAGATAGGTCAGCAACTCTTTATTATCCTTCTTGAATTTAGCGAGGCGCAGGCAGAGGTCGAGCAGCTTTGCCTGTGCAACACCCTGCAGTTCCTGTTTTAATTCCTGGATCGTAGCTGTCTTCATCATTACAAAGTTAATGCGCATTCGGCTCAACCGGCCTTCCGGATATTTCTTATATTAGCATCCGGTCTTTATTTATCTTATCCCAAACAGTTTGCCATGACCACATCAAGGAGAAAATTTTTACAGCATACCGCCATGCTGATGGCAGGAAGCAGTTTTTTATCAAACCGGCTACTGGCAACAACGGTTCCTACCAGGCTGATCACCGGTATACAGTTGTATACGGTAAGGGATGATATGAAGAAGGACCCGTTAGGAACGCTGAAGGCGCTTGCCGGTATGGGCTACCAGTATGTGGAACATGCCAGCTATGATAAACGGAAGTTTTACGGATTCGGCGCCAAAGAATTTAGAAAGATCCTGGATGATAACGGGCTGAAAATGCGCAGCGGTCATACTGTAATGAATAAGGACCACTGGAGCGATCTGAAAAGGGATTTTACCGATACCTGGAAATATACGATTGAGGATGCGGCAACGATGGGGCAGGAATTTGTGATCAGTCCCTGGTTGGATGAAAGCGTGCGCAAGAACATGGATAGTATGAAAAAATTCATGTTCCTGTTCAACAGCTGCGGCGAGCTTTGCCGGAAATCGGATATGCGTTTCGGGTATCATAACCATAATTTTGAATTTACCCAAACCCTTGGCGGGCAGAAACTATTCGATCTTATCCTCCAGTATACCGATCCCAACCTCGTGGTACTGCAACTGGATATTGGTAATTTATACGGAACAGGCGCAGATCCGGCCAGCTTGCTGCAACGCTTCCCGGGCCGGTTCTTATCCATGCACGTAAAGGATGAGATCAAGACAACCGGTAAAGGCGAAATGGATAACGGCTATGATAGCACGATACTGGGCGCGGGTATAGCCAATGTTAAATCCATTGTGGATATTGCCAAAGACTCGGGCACGCAGCATTTTATTATTGAACAGGAATCTTACCAGGGCAAGACCCCGGTGGAATGTGCCTGGGAAGATCTGAAAGTAATGAAGAGCTGGGGGTATTAACCTTCCGGCAGTTCCTTATCAACGCTCAAGTTTAAAATTTGCTTCCACAGCGGGGCGTTTACCCGTATTGGCTACTTTCCAGCCTGTGCGATACATCCATTCTGTTACCCGCGCAAGTTTCGGGATATTGATCCTTTCGGCCTCGTCGAGCGGGGTATGGTAATCAGGATGTAATAAGGTAGTATAAAAAAGAGCCGGTATGCCTGCCCGGGCATAGGGTAAATGATCACTTCTGAAATACCAGCCCTCGGGGTGTTGCGCCTTATCCCATAAGGTATCCAGTTTAAATTTGGGACCTTCGTTATTTGCTTCCATCGCCATGTTAACCAGGTCCTGCGAATTCCTATGTGGGGATTGTACACCAAGAAGCGCAGCGCTATCGGGTGTATTACGGCCGATCATATCTCCGTTTAAAACCGCTACAATAGATGTTTTGGGTACAGTAGGGTGTTGCGCGAACCATTTTGAACCCAGTAATCCCCTTTCTTCGGCACCATGCCATACAAACAGGGCCGAACGTTTTCCTTTCTGTTTCTCAAATGCCCGCGCTATGGCCAGCAGGGCAACGCTTACACTGGCATTATCATCAGCGCCATTATAAATAGAATCAGGGTTGGATGTTAGCCGCACACCATCATGATCCTGGTGCCCGCTGAACAATACATATTCTTCTTTTAGTTTGGGATCCGTCCCTTCTATTTTCCCAACAATATTAACGGAGGGATATTGAAAACGTTCTATATTGATCTTTGCATTCAAAGTGAGGTCGGCCTGCTTTACCAGCGGGAGGGAGGCAGTATGTAAAACGATAACCGGGCTCCTGTCGTTCACCCGCTCATTAGCACCGCCTTCAATATCGTACGTGCCACGGTTGAAATAGGCTGCGTACAATTTCCAGTTGGCTTCAATCAGCGAGTCGGCAATGAAGACAATCGATACAGCGCCTTTATTGAAAAGATCCGCTGTAAATTTTCTAAGTACCTGGGCAAGATAGCGGCGCGACGAAATAAGGGTAGCGGCTGAACCGGTGTTTTCACCTGCGATCTCAATAGCTACTGCTTTTCCCTTAATATCTGTTTTGGCGATCTCTTCTTTAGAGCCGTGCCCGATAAATACCAGTGGTGCGTTTATAGAAGCGCCGGCGGTTTGGTTGATTAATGCGTCTTTCCACATAAGAAATGACTGGTTGCCGATACTGATCCTGCTGCTTTCCGAAATGCGGTTGCGCCACATAGAAAAGAACTGGAAATAAGTGCCGTCATCGCCGGCGGGCTGTAACCCGGCTGCCCTTGCCTTGTCTGCCAGCCACATCGAAACTTTCAATTCATCAAGCGTACCCGCTTCCCGCCCGCGGAAATGATCGGAAGCCATTTCGAAAAGATCCTCTTTCAGATCCTTTTCACGAATCGCATTCAGCCCAGCTGATTTGTTTGCCGGTATTGCTTTTTGCGCAGAGCTTATATAAGATAAAGAGAGCAGGCATAGGAAAAGAAAAACAGGAGATCTCATGAAATCAGGGTTTTGCTTGTGAATGATCGTACAATATAAAAAGAAAGTGCCGTTTTATTTTTTATACATCCCGTTCTCAAAAGCAAAAGCGATCACACCTGCTACACTCTTGGCGCCGATCTTATCCATGATCCGTGTCCGGTGCCCTTCAATGGTACGTTTACTCAGGTTTAGTGTATGCGCGATCGCTTTACTGGTATACTGGTCGCATATCAGCCGGATGATCTCGGTTTCCCTTTCCGTAAAGGAAACGGCTGCTTTGGGCGGCATCTTCAGGTGGCGGGAAACGATCTGTGTAAGCATTTCGGTAACGCGTTTACAAAAATAGGGTTTGTATATATGGAGGGTATAGATGGCTTCCCTGATCTCATCGGCATCCGAATTTTTAAGAATATACCCCAGCGCGCCTGCTTCAATCATTCGCAGAACCGTTTCTTCCCGGGCATGCGCAGAAAGCGCCAGTATCCGGCAGTAAGGAATGCGGTTGCATAGTTCCTTTGTTGCCTGTATCCCCGAAAGCTCCGTCATCTCCACATCGGTAATGATCACATCGGGCAGGAGTTCCAATACTTTATCGATCATTTCCTGGCCATTACCCGCTTCACCCACTACCTGGATATGGGGTATGGTAGCTAATAAAGTTCTCAGCCCCGTTCTGAAAACGGTAAGATCGTCGGCAATAAATACGGTGATCGTCTTTTCTTCCATAAGAATTTTTTTGGTTAATAGAAGGGCTTATGGATGTGGGGGCTTCCATGATCGGGCCCAAAATAAGGGGATAGAAAATGCCGGTCAAGAGTGTAAACACTCTATTTTGATGCGGCTACCACTCTATTTACTGGTGGCTACCACTCTCCCGGTCAAAATAAAGACCAACCGGTTAGATAGAAACCTGTTAACAATTAATGAATAAATGTGGAGTATTATACTTGCCTAAATTCAATAAGCAAGTATATTTTATTGAATTTTAAACTTATTCTATCCCATCTTATCCAAAACGTATGATAAAAGCGATTACTGCGGCATATACTATGCTGAGCAAACACGGGTTTGCAGACATTATGCAAAATCCCGGCACCGGTGAAAAGTCATTACACGCCACCGCGTTCTTTGATAAAGAGGATACCATCTGTTGCTTTGCAGCGGAAAGAATACAGGATACACCCACTTACCTGACCGTACAAACCGGTGAAGACAGGCATATCATACTGCAACCTGAATTCTTACAATACATCAACCATAGTTGTAACCCGAATGTTTTCTTTGATACGACCACGATGGAGCTGATCGCCATCAAAGAGATCCAGCCGGGTGATGAGCTGTTGTTCTTTTATCCTTCCACAGAATGGGATATGGTGCAGCCCTTCGATTGTTACTGCGGAAGTAATAACTGCCTTCATCGCATAAAAGGCGCGGCGCATCTTTCTGAAAGAGAAGTAATGCAATACAGGCTCACAGGTTTTATTCACCAGCAGTTACAAAACCGAAAGAAGAAATAAACATACATGCCCCTGACCGTTGATCTTATTCCCGAAATTCCTTTGGCGCAATTGAAGGTATGGGTATTGGCCCCCTGCCTAATAACAGACGACGCGAATATTGATTACTATTACGACTTCTCACAGAGTATCGCCGAATACACAAAAACATTCCTTGAACTGGAAATGAACTGGCAATGGCAACTGGTTACCCTGCAGGATTATGCCTGTGTTATAGACCGCATACTGACAGAACAGGAAGAACAAAAAAATTTTCCGCTGATACTCAACCTTTGCGATGGGGATGAAGTTAACGGCACACCCGGGATCTCGGTGGTACGCTTGCTCGAAGAAAAAGGAATGGTATACACGGGGGCCGATGAATACTTTTATCATATCACTACCTCCAAGATCCCTATGAAAAGGGCTTTTGATAAAGCCGGGGTGGCCACACCGGCATGGGGCATCATTACACGGAGAAAGCAGAACACAAAAAACATTTTTGAAAAATTAGGTAACCCGGTTATTGTAAAGCCGGCGATATCGGGGGGCAGCATGGGCGTTGGTGTAAAGAATGTGGTGGATACACAGGAAGCCTTACAACAGCAGGTACAGCAGATGTTCGACGGATACCGCGGATGGAACCTGGCAGCGGGCGGCATCATAGCGGAAGCATTTATCAGAGGCCCCGAATTTACCGTGATGATTGTTGGATCGGCGACACATCCCGAAAACTGTAAAGTATACGAACCGGTAGAAAGGGTGTTCCATGATTCATTGGCCGACAATGAAAAATTTTTATCCTTCGACCGCCTTTGGGAGATATATGAAGAAGAGACGCCGATGCCGGAAGAAGCGGATTTTTACCAGTACCGTTCACCGGATGAGTCCCTGCACGCAGCCATTAAACAGATCAGTTTGGATGCATATATAGCAGTAGGTGGTACAGGATATACCCGGATCGATATCCGGATGGACCAGCAAACCAGTAAATTATATGTGCTGGAAGTAAATGAGCAGTGCGGGATAAGCGAGGATGAGAACTATACCTCTATCGGCGCGATCCTGCGGATGAGCGGAAACAGTTTTACAGAATTGATCGTAGAGATCATCAACGATGCTTTCCGCCGGAAAGAAAGTGTAATGGAATATCCTGCCGTGCTGTTGAGGGAAAAATAATACCATGAAAGTTTGCGTTTTACAACCTGATTATTCAACAACCGCTGTCGACTATCAATACTACGATCCCCCACGCGATCTTACGCACCTGTTGCCGGGGGATGAGGTGGACCATGTATCCCTCAATAAACTCACTACCTATAAACAACTCAAATCGCTGCAGCATAAAGGCTATGATGTGTTCGTGAATTTATGTGAAGGATACCTCGAATGGGAAGTGCCCTCAATAGATGTGATCTATACTCTGGAATTGTTGGGGCTTCCTTATACAGGCCCTTCGGCACTTTTGTATGATCCGCCTAAAGAACTGATGAAATATGTTGCGTATTGTGAAAGCGTGAGTACACCGGCTTACGTGCTGATCGAGAAAGAAGCCGATATCGCAACTGCTTTAACGCAGTTATCTTTTCCCATTTTTATCAAACCGGCCAAGGCAGGTGATAGTTTGGGGATCGATGAACATTCCCTGGTGTTTACAAAAGAGACATTTATACAAAAGGTAAACGCCCTGAGCGAAACCTATGATGCATTACTTGCGGAAGAATATATTGCCGGGCGCGAATTTACCGTGTTGGTTGCAGCCAATGCAGATGGAAAAACAGTGCGTAGCTTTAAACCGGTAGAGTTTATTTTCCCGGAAGGCTACCAGTTCAAAACCTATTCCTTAAAAACATCGGAACTGCATCCCGATGCCAATATTCCCTGTAACGACCCGGCTATCGAAAGTTCTTTACGCCATGCGGCTGAAAAGATCTTTACCGCATTCAACGGCGTGGGTTATGCACGGCTTGATTTCAGAATGAATGAAAAAGGAGAACTCTTTTTTCTCGAGATCAATTTTACCTGCTCTGTATTCTATACAAACGGGTACGAAGGATCGGCCGACTATATTCTGCAGCAGGATGGGATCGGCCAGGCCGGTTTCCTGGAACACATGATCGCCGAAGGGATCGCGCGGCATGCGCGGGTTCAAAAAAAATATGCGGTTAAGGGAAATGCTATTGCCGGGTATGGCATATATGCCATAAAGCACATCAAAGCAAATGAGACCATTTTCCAGGGCGAAGGAAGGTCGCAACGGCTGATCACCCGGAAATATGTTGAAAATAACTGGTCAGACACCGAAAAAGAGACCTTCCGGCGATATGCCTACCCCCTCAGCAGCGAAGTTTTCCTGCTCTGGGCCAATGAACCGGCAGAATGGGCGCCCCAAAACCATAGCTGTGAGCCAAACACCGGATATAATGGATTGAATGTCATTGCATTAGAAGCGATTTCCCCGGGCACGGAACTGACACTGGACTATGCCTCTTTCCTGGATGAACATATGGAACCTTTTACATGCCGCTGCGGTTCGCCCGGTTGCAGGGGGCTGGTCACCGGTAAACCCGGCAATTCTGTTACGATAAGAGAAAACTTGGCATAACTTAAACATTCCCGGTATCCGGGGGTCTAATTTAAGGAGGCCATATGTCGAGATTTGAGATCATACGTAAAATGATGCAGAAGCACCGCACGCAGCTGGTGATCACGTATGTCCTGTTTTCACTCGAAATGCTGGGCTCGCTGCTGCGCCCGTTTTTCCTTGGAGAAGCCATTAACGACCTGATGAAAGGGAGCTATCGCGGGCTGATCGTATTATCAGGCGTTCACTTTGCCTGGCTGGTGATCGGTACCCTTCGTCACCGGTATGATACCCGCACCTATTCCGCCATTTATACCTCGCTGGTAACCCGGTTCCTATCCCGGCGGATAGACCAGTCGGAGGTTTCTAAATTAAGCGCTCACTCAACCCTGGCCCGCGAGTTCGTTGACTTCCTGGAGTTCGACCTGGTGTACGTGATAGAAGCAATCTACAATTTACTCGGCTCCATTATCCTGCTATATTTTTACGACCGCTCGGTGGTTCTGTTATGCCTGGCTATTTTACTTCCGGTAATGGGGATCAGTTATATCTATGGAAAAAGGATGAAAAAGCTGAACCGGCGAAAAAATGATGAGCTGGAGCAACAGGTGGATATTATTTCTTCAGGCGATAAGAAAGCTATTTTCAAACATTTTAATAATCTCCGTCACTGGCAGATCCGGATCAGCGATCAGGAAGCATGGAACTTCGGGATCATGGAACTGATGGTGCTGGTGATCATCGCCATTTCGCTGGTACTTACGCACCGGGTGATGGGTACCACCATTCTTGCCGGTAACCTCGTGGGTATCTATACCTATATTCTCAAATTCGTTTCGGGTCTGGATACGATCCCTTACACGGTTCAGCGGCTTTCTTCGTTGAATGATATTACGCGAAGGATAGAATTACAGGCAGAAGATTTCCCTTCGGAAGGAACAGAAACGATCCGGCGCCAGAAAACAGTGAGGATATCAAGGATGGATAAGCCGATCATCTAAAATGAAAAATGTGAGTATTAATACTCTTCAATTAAAGTATAAACACCTATTTCCTCAATAGGCATTCCCTGGTTATCTTGTGCCCTCATTCATGAGAACCCTTCACACTCCCCACCAGGTATTGGCAACCGTTTTTGGCTATGCAGAATTCAGGCATAACCAGGAAGAGATCATTACGCATTTACTAAGCGGTAAAGATGCAGTTGTATTAATGCCTACCGGCGGAGGTAAAAGTCTTTGTTACCAGGTGCCCGCCCTCTGCCTGCCCGGCGTAACGATCGTGGTGAGCCCGCTGATCGCTTTGATGAAGGACCAGGTAGACGCACTGGTATTAAGCGGTGTGCGCGCCGCTTTCTTAAACAGCACACAAAGCGGAAGCGAACAGTCCTTTATCATGCAGCAGTTGCGCAGGAATGAACTGAAGTTGTTGTATGTGGCGCCGGAAAGATTAGTGGGTGAAGACATGCAGTTCCTTCGTTTTTTACAGGAGATCCCCGTTTCGTTATTCGCGATCGACGAAGCGCATTGCATCAGCCAGTGGGGCCATGATTTCAGACCGGAGTACCGGGTATTGAGCCAGTTAAAAGAAGTATTCCCGGCTATCCCCCTTATTGCCTTAACCGCAACAGCCGATTCGCTTACCAAGAACGATATCATACAGCAATTACACCTGGCACAATATCGTGTGTTTGAAAACAGTTTCAACAGGCCCAATATTTACTATTATGTAAAACCGAAAAGGAATTACTACAACGCCCTTGCCGAATACCTCGAAGAACACAAAGACGACAGCGGCATCATCTATTGCCTCAGTCGCGCGGCTACTGAAAAATTAGCTGAGGACCTCCGCGCGGATGGTTTTGAAGCCGCAGCTTATCATGCCGGATTGGATAAAGCCGTACGCGATGAGCGCCAGGATAAGTTTTTGAAGGATGATATCCGTATCATGGTGGCCACGATCGCCTTCGGGATGGGGATCAATAAAAGTAATGTACGTTTTGTGGTGCACGCCGATCTGCCTAAAAATATCGAAGGCTATTACCAGGAAACGGGCCGCGCGGGCCGGGATGGATTGCATAGCGAGGCCGTATTATTTTTTGGCGCGGGCGATGTGATGAAACTGAAAGGCTTTGCACAGGTAGAAAATAACCCGGAACAAACAAAGATCCTGTTACGGAAGCTGGACCAGATGGTACAGTTCTGCGAAACAAAAAACTGCCGCCGAAAATACCTGCTCAATTATTTTGGGGAAGATTCACCGGATTATTGCGGCAGCTGCGATACCTGTTTGAACAAACCGGAATTGCAGGACAGTACCATCATCGCGCAAAAAATATTGAGCGCAGTCTACCGCCTTAAACAGGGCTTTGGAATGCGGTATGTGGTGGATATTTTAAAAGGAAGTAACAGCGAAAAGATCAGGGAAAACCATAAGCTATTATCTGTTTATGGTATCGGTAAAGACAAACCGAAAGAAGAGTGGCTGCATTATGCAAAGGAGTTGGTGCAATATGGCTACCTGAAACTATCTGCTACCGAATACCCCGTTCTGCAGCTTACAGAAAAAAGCGATGCGGTATTATTTAAAGAGGAAAAAGTATACCTCACCGCACCGATACAGGTAAGTATCGCAAAAGAACCGGTTATATACCAGGAACTTTCTTATGAAAAAGAATTATTTGAGGAATTGAAAAAACTGCGTAACCGGGTGGCGCATGAAGAGAATGTTCCTGCGTACCTGATCTTTAGCGACAGCACACTGCTTGACCTGGCCACTTACCTGCCGCTATCACAGGATGATCTCTCCGGCATATCCGGATTCGGCGCATTTAAGATTGAAAAATACGGGCGTCAGTTCCTCGAACTGGTGCAGGATTATTGCGGGGAACATGCACTGGGTTCTAAGATCGGGTTACAACAACCAAAAAAAATAAGAAGGGCGGGCCCACCAAGAGAAAGGGCAACAGATACCAAGCGGCAGAGCTATGATATGTACCGTTCCGGGAAAACGATTTACGAGATAGCCACTGAACGCCAACTCTCTTCTGCCACTATTGAAACGCACCTGAGTTATTTTGTAAGTACCGGGGAGCTGGATATTAACGGAATCGTTCCGGCCAACAAGCAGGAATTGATACAGCAGGCGGTTACCAGGTACGGCAGGCTGAGTATAAAACTGTTGAAAGACAATCTCCCCGAAGAGATCAGTTATGGAGACATAAAAATGACCATCGCTTACCTTGCCATCAATATGCTATAAGCAGTTAGTTATCGTTTACAAATGCAAGCGCCCGTAATTCAGCCCAGGAAAATTCGCTGCCGGGCAACATAAATCCGCAATGCCCGCCATGATCCGGGACTTCTAAAAATAAAGCTGCATTATTTTCCGCTTCTTCATAACAGAAACATTCGGGAGATAAAAACGTATCGTTCTTCGCCTGTACTACCAGCGCGGGGATGCGGATATTTTGCAGGAAGGGTTTAACGCTTGCTTTGTCATAAAAATCATACGCATCTGTAAATCCGTGTAATGGCGCAGTGTACCTGTTGTCGAAATCAACAAAATGTTTGATCTTTTTATAGCCGGTATAACTGATCCGGCCGGGAAATTTCTTTTCCTTTACTTTTATTTTTACGCCCAGCTTTCTCAGGAACCGGTTACTGTATATTTTATTGCCGCGTTGTGATAACATCTTTACACTGCTTAACAGATCGCAGGGAACAGAAAATGCAATCACTTTTTTTACCTGTTCAGGAACCCCGTTCTCGCCGGCAATCCGTAAACTCAAGCTGCCACCCATACTGAATCCAATCAACACGATCTCATCGTACTGATAACGCTCAATCGCATGGTTCACTACCTGGCGCAGGTCGGTCGTATCACCATGATGGTAAAAACAGGGGAGCCGGTTGATCTCGCCGCTGCAACTTCGGCAGTTCCATCCCAAAGCATCATATCCATTCTGGGAAAACAATTTGGCCATCCCCAATACATACTGCCGCCGCGAATCTCCTTCGAGGCCATGGGTAATGATCACGAGTTTTTTATTGGCAGAAGAACTGCGCCACCAATCGAGGTCCACAAAATCGCCATCTGTTAATTCGAGGCGCTCTCTTTGCTGGTATTGAAAAGCCACTTTCCGAAACAGGCTCGGGAAAATGGTTTGTATATGCCCGTTGAACTGCCAGGAAGAAGGTTTGTATTCAGGCTTGGGTAAAACGGGCATATAAATGATTAACCACAAATGTAAACCGAAAGAGATTCCCGCGGAGTTAAAAATCTCCGTGAACTCAGTGTCTCTGTGTTAAAGCTGTTACCTGAATTTAGAGGAACAGCAATTCACCACAGAGACACTGAGTTCACGGAGGTTCACACAGATGCTATACTTTAATTAGCTTCCATTTTCCTTTTTTGAAAAGGATCACGCTGGTTATCGTAATGCAGGTTTCTGTAATAACAATAGCTGTAAAGACACCATTGGTCCCGTAGCCCCATACTTTTGCCAGCAGGTATGCAAAGGGGATCTGGAACAACCAGAACCAGAAAAGATTGATCCAGGTAGGCGTTTTACTATCGCCTGCACCATTAAATGCATTGATCATTACCATACCCACCCCATAAAAGACATACCCCAGGCTGATGATACGCAGGGCGCGGGAGGCCGTAGCCACTACAACAGGATCGCTGTTGATCAGGCGCACAAAAAAACCGGCCGAAGTAACGAACAGTATGGACACAAAGGCCATAAAAAAAGCATTGTATTGCGCGGTTTTCCAAACCGACTCTTCTGCGCGCGCGGGTTGTTTGGCGCCGAGGTTCTGGCCAACCAGGGTGGCTGCGGCATTGCTTAATCCCCATGCGGGCATGATAAAGAAAATCAGTAAACGGATCGCGATGGTATATCCCGCAACTGCATCACTACCAAAACTCGAAACGATTCGTGCCATTGCGATCCAGCTGGCTGATCCCACAAGAAACTGCAGGGTGCCCGTTGAGGCGATCGCCAGGATTGATTTGATTACAGCCGGGTCGGGGATAAAATGGCGGAGAAATATTTTGATGACCCCCTTGCCTTTGAATAAATGGTATAGCTGGTAACAAACGCCGATGCCCCGGCCGGTGGTGGTGGCCATTGCCGCGCCCGGTAATCCGAATTGATGGATCAGGAGCGGGCACAAAATAATATTACAGAGATTGGCCAGCCATAAACTCCGCATGGCAATAGCCGCATCTCCTGCCCCGCGGAAAATACCATTGATCAGGAACAGCAGCATGATCACGATATTACCGGTTAACATGATGCGGGTATAGGAACTGCCGATGGCTACCACTTGTGCATCACCGCCCATCAGGGCCAGCAGATGCTGCGAAAAAAACAGGCCGGTAACGCTGATCAGAATGGCCACTGCAAAACAAATCAACAACGCCTGCGCGCCTGCTTTGGAAGCGCCTTCCGGGTTTTTTTCGCCAACGCGACGGGCAACCATAGCAGTAGCCGCCATGCTCAGGCCGATGGCAACGGAGTAAACAATCGTGAGACAGGATTCAGTGAGGCCAACAGTGGCAGTAGCAGCAGCGCCGAGCTTGCCAACAAAGAAAATATCTACAACGGCAAATACAGATTCCATGCACATCTCAAGGATCATGGGTACGGCCAGCAAAAAAATGGCTTTACGGATGCTGCCGGTAGTAAAATCGATATGCCCGCTGTTCAGGGACTCCTTGAAATAAGCGAATATATTTTTAGAATGTTTTGGGTTCGTGTGTGTAGTCATTACAATAAAATTAATTACATGATTAAATGTACGGGAATACAATAGCTGTTGCTATTAAGAAAGTGTGCGGGGTTATATGAGCCGGATCCGGTAAACGAGAATCTAAGCTCTGTTTAGTTATTCATGGCCTTGGGTTGATAAACAACAGGTAGTTGCTGAACGAAAATAATATAAAAAATATTATAAAACGAGCAAACTGTTGGTGCCGCCAAAAATATTCGGCACTTCACCATCGGCAGCGGGATCATTGACCCATTCGGTTGAATTCACACGGTATTTGAATTCATGGCGGGAATTTTTTGGTAATGATACATCAGAGCTAACACTTCCGTCTTTTTTTTGGGTCATAACAACACCAATATCCCAATCCCCATTCAACCCGAGGATCTCGATGATCTCTGCGTGTTCAACAGTAATAGAAAATTTTACCTTGCAATAATCCTTTGTTTTGAAGTAGGTTTTCTGTATCATTTTTCAGAATTGATATTACCCTTAATACTTTTTTAAGGAAAAAGTAACCCTTGCCTCTGTCGGATCAAACACGTTAGAAAAGAAGAATAGGCTTAACTCCTTAAATGATAAGCCTTTGGGCGGGTAAATACGCGTAACCCGCTATGCGACAATGTACTGCCAAAGCCGCTGTGTTTTCTACCGCTCCATGGTAAAGAAGGACTGACCCTGTCGCAGCAGTTCCAGTACACCGTACCCGCATTCAACTGCGCCTGGATAGCGGCGGCCCTTTCTGCATTGGCAGAATAAACGGATGCGGTTAAGCCATAGGCAGTATCGTTCATCAGGCGGATGGCTTCCTCATCGCTATTCACTTTCATGATGCCGATAACAGGGCCAAACGATTCTTCTTTCATAATATCCATCTCATGGGTAACACCGGTGATCACGGTTGGCGCAAAATAATTACCGGCGCGGTCTATCGGATATCCCCCACACAGAACAGTAGCGCCTTTCTGTTTTGCATCATTTACCTGGGCAGTTAAAAAAG
>JANXRX010000123.1 GCA_025352905.1 Bacteroidota bacterium
CCACGGCAACTTTTCCTACGCTAACCAATTTCTTTTCGTCAGCCTCAGGATTGATCTTCTTTTTATAAATGTCCAGCGTAAAAATGGTAGCGATACTGTTTGCTTTTCCTGCGAGTGAGGCAACTACTGCTGCGGTTAATGCTGCAAAAGCCAGTCCTTTTAATCCCGGTCCCAGTAAATTCAACATAGTGGGATACGCATTATCCTGGATGATCTCTCCATTCGGCATCATTTCCTGGTGGAAACCACCGTTTTGATACAACACGTAGGCTGCGATGCCAGGTAATACAACGATTACAGGCATTAACAATTTCAAAAAAGCCGCGAATAAAATACCGCTCCGGGCTGTTTTAAGATCTGCTCCCAAAGCCCGTTGTGTTATATATTGGTTACATCCCCAGTAATTAAGGTTCACGATCCACATACCACCGAGCAGCACCGTTAAACCCGGCAAGCTGATGTAGTTAGGATTATCCTGTTTAAGGATCATATGAAAATGATCATTGGCTTTGGTGGTCAGTAATTTGAGACCGTCAAAAACACCGGCGCCGCCAAATTTATCCGACACTAATGACAAAGCGAGATACGTTGTTGCCAACCCACCAACGATCAGGAAGAACACCTGTATCACATCCGTGTACCCGATTACTTTCATACCACCCAGGGTGATGATCACCGCAAAACCTGCGAGGAAGATCATACATAAATAAAGCGGTAAGCCGGAGATGGCATGTATTGCCAATGCCCCAAGGAATAAAATAGAAGTCAGATTTACCACTACATATAATAATAACCAGAACACCGCCATGATCATCGCTACGGTACTGTTATACCGCTGGTTGAGGAACTGCGGCATAGTATAGATCTTGTTTTTCAGGTATACGGGGATGAAGAAGATCGCAACGATCATCAACGTAGCCGCCGCCATCCACTCGTAGGTGGAAATAGCCAATCCCATTTTAAATCCATTACCACTCATACCGATCATCTGCTCAGCAGAAATATTGGAAGCGATCAGCGAAGCGCCAATGGCCCACCAGGTAAGTGATCCTTCGGCAAGAAAATAATCGTGCGAAGCTGTTGTGCTTGCTTTTTTCTTTCGCCGGTATACCCAGTATCCATAACTCGCTACGATAACAAAATAAATAAGAAAAACAATGTAATCTGCGGTTTGCAATGATTTCATAATGGCGTTAGTTTAGTTTGGGGTTTGGAGTTTGGAGTTGTTTTCATCACGACTCACGATCTATAATACATTTCGTTCCATTTTAATTCATTCTTTAACTGGTGTATTGTCGTATCCTTATCTATCAGCACCAGTTCTATATTGGCCATCTCTGCAAAATCTGCCAGGTGTTCGCTCGTCACATTCTGGCTGTAACAGGTATGGTGCGCGCCGCCTGCCAATATCCATGCGGCGCAACCGGTATGCATATTAGGGTAAGGTTTCCACAATACCCTCGCCACCGGCAATTTCGGCATACGGTGCATGGCCGAAACAGCGATCACTTCATTCACCAATAAACGGAAACGGTTTCCCATATCTACCATAGAGGCATTCAATGCGGGCCCGGGGGCTGAATTAAATACCAATCTTACCGGATCAGCCTTGCCCCCGATACCCAGCGGGTGAATTTCACAATCGGGTTTGCCTTCTGCAATGCTTTCGCAGATTTCCAGCATATGACTACCTAAAACCAGGCGGTTATCGGGATTGAAATGATAGGTATAGTCTTCCATAAAGCTGTTACCCCCCTTCATTCCACTACCCATAACCTTCATGGCGCGTACCAGTGCGGCTGTTTTCCAATCGCCTTCTCCTGCAAAACCATATCCTTTGCCCATCAACCGCTGCGCGGCTATACCCGGTAACTGTGCTATGCCATGCAGGTCCTCAAAAGTATCTGTGAAGCCCTTGAAATTTCCGGCTTCTAAAAATGTTTGCAGCCCGATCTCTATCCGCGCAGCTTCACGCAAAGACTGGCGCTGTTCACCACCTTTGAGTAAGCCACCGATTAACGTATAATCAGATTCATAGGCTTCTATTAATTTGTCGATTTGCTTATCCGTAGTTTCATTGATCACTTTCACCAGGTCACCCACACCATAGGTATTTACGCTGTACCCGAATTTAATCTCCGCTTCCACTTTATCTCCTTCTGTTACCGCTACATTACGCATGTTATCCCCGAACCTGGCAAATTTTGCCGACTGCCAATCGTTCCATGCGGCGGCGGCCCTTGTCCATACATTTATTTTACCGATCGACTCCGGGTCTTCCCAATGCCCCACCACCACTTTCCGGTTCAGCCGCATACGGGTCATGATAAAACCAAACTCACGGTCGCCATGAGCCGACTGGTTAAGGTTCATAAAATCCATATCGATCGTTGCCCAGGGAATATCGCGGTTGAACTGTGTATGAAAATGAAGTAGTGGCTTTTGTAATACTTTTAGTCCACCGATCCACATTTTGGCGGGAGAGAAGGTATGCATCCATGCGATGATACCGATACAATCTTTTGCGTTGCTGGCCTCCATACAAACCGCATATATTTCTTCGGCGGTTTTTACTGTGGGTTTATAGATGACACGAACGGGTATTTGTGGGGTATCATTAAGATAACCTGCAATCGTTTTGGAATGTTCAGCCACCTGTTGCAAGGTTTCATCACCGTACAAATGCTGGCTTCCGGTTACAAACCATACTTCTTTTTTTTTCAGATCGATCATAAGTACATTTTATAGCGGTTTATTTTGCTATGAGTTGAACATCCTTTACCTGTGTCGGAAACCAGACCATCATTTCTCCCGGTCCGCGGTTTGCCCAGCTATAGTAAGGTATGGCCGTAAATTTCTGTTTTACTGTAAATACACTGTTATCATTTCCGATAATCACAGACGGTACCTCTGCTCTTAATACATTGACCCCGTTTAACAGGTCAGGCTGAAACTCTGTGCCGAACTGTGTATTGGCCGGGATGATCAGGTTAGCGGTTTTCCCGTTATTATCAACCCATTCGGCGCAATACATGATCGGGCCACGCTCTAAAGCCACTTTGCCGGCATCATCCGGCACATTATCATTGGCCGTTACTTTTTGCACGTCCATCGGGATATCTACCGTGATCCTGTCTTTTTTCTTCCATGCCCTGTGTATTACCGCATAACCATTCTCGATCGTATAGGCAACGTCCTCACCATTTACTTTGACCGGTATTTTCGTGCTCCTGTTATTGGTGAAACTGTACAGGTCAGAAGGGATGGCCCTGTTCTGTGCCCACCCTGGTAGCCGTATCAATATATTAAAAGCTTCTGTTTTTACCGGGTTAATGGTAAAGGCCAGCTGCCCGCTCCAGGGATAATTATTTTGCTGTATCACCTGTACCGGCGTATTCTTTATGGTCAGTTCCGCAGACCCTGCAATAAACAGGTTCACATACAGGTTATCGTCTTTCTGCGCATAAACATATCCCGGAATCGAAGGGATCAGTCTTACCAGGTTGGTAGGACAGCAGGAGCATTCAAACCATCCTGAACGACTGAACTCGATATCGCTGTGTTTAAAATTATGGGTAACCTGCATCGCATTAGTATAGAAAAAAGATTTGCCATCCAGGCCAATGCCTGAGATCAGTCCGTTGTACAATATTTTTTCCAATACATCTATATATTTTGCATCACCATGTAATAAGAACATGCGTTGGTTCCAGTACACGTTGGCAATAGCGGCACAGGTTTCATTGTATGCAGTGGCATTGGGTAGTTCATAATTTTTTCCATACCGTTCACCATCACCTAAAGCGCCTACACTTCCCTGCACATACATTTTCTTTTCCACCATATTGTTCCAGATCTTATCAATGGCAATCAGCAAACTGTCATCTCCGGTTAAAGCGGCCACATCCGCAATGGCTGAATACAGGTACCCGGCGCGTACGGCATGTCCTTCTGCTTCATCCTGTTGTGTAACCGGTATATTATCCTGCCAGTAAGCGCCATTCTTCCAGGGATCTTTACTCTTAGGATCATAGCCGGCAAAATGCCCGCGTTCTTCAATAAAAAATTTAGCGGTTGCGAGGTATTCTTTTTTGCCGGTGGTGCGGTATAATTTCACCAGTCCCATTTCAACGATCTCATGACCCGGGGCAACATGTTTTTTACCCGGCCCAAATACAGAACATACCAGGTCGGCATTTTTTAATGCAATATTTAGCAGGCTTCTTTTTTTTGTAGCCATAAAATGCGCAACAGCTGCCTCATACAAATGACCGGCATTATATAATTCGTGGCTCAGTTCCCGTTCTTTTTCCCATCTCTCTTTTCCCGACCAGGCATGAACCGCGGTTGGATCTATCGTTCGGGCAGTATATAAATAGCCATCCGGCTCCTGTGCATTGCCGATGATAGTAATTAAAGAGTCTATATACGCCTCCAGTCTGGCATCAGGATATAAAGCCAGTGAGTAAGATGCACCTTCGATGGTCTTATAGATATCGGTATCATCAAAAGGATAGCGGGTACAAAATTTTCCTTTCCGTTGTGCGGCCATTACAAAATTCTTTACCCTTCCGGTGCTCTCACATCTTTCAAAGGAAGCGGGTATGGTTACGTTACGGTTAACCAGGATCCGCGGCAACCAGAAATTATCCGTGAACTTTACCTGGGTGAACGGAACAGACTGTATGGCATAATCTTTCTGCTGTGCGTTCAGAACAGTTGAAAAAAGCATCCCAGCTAAAAAGATCTTTTTTTTCATGGCTATTTATTATTTAACTGAGAACCTGTATTGCGTAACATGCCTGTACGTTTCACCCGGTCTTAAAATAGTATTCGGAAAAGAAGCTTGATTGGGGCCATCCGGAAAATGCTGTGTTTCCAGGCAAAGCGCAGCGTGTTTTACATAGACCTGGTTATTTTTTCCTTTCAGGGTACTATCCAAAAAATTACCGGTATAAAACTGCAACCCCGGCTCGGTAGTGAACACTTCCAATAACCGGCCACTGCCCGGATCGTAAATACTGGCCACCTGGTCAAGACCCGTTCCTTTGCGGTTCAGCACCCAGTTATGATCATAGCCGCCTTTTACGGAATCAATGTCTTTACCCACTTTTTTAGAAACCGTAAAATCCATCGGTGTTCCTTTTACATAGGGTAATTGACCAGTGGGAATCAGCAGGCTGTCCACGGCAGTATATTTATCAGCATAGATCGTTACTTCATGATCGAGGATAGTGGGTTCTTTTCCACCGGAAAGATTAAAATAGCAATGGTTGGTAAGATTGATCGGCGTGGCTTTGTCGGTAGTGGCGCTATAAGCGATCTGTAATGCATTATCTGAAGTAAGTGTGTAAACGACAGTTACTGACAGGTTACCTGGAAAACCCTGGTCGCCATCTTTACTGGTATAGGTTAACCGGAGACTGCTATCCCCGGCGGGTTTATTTGCCTTCCACACTACTTTGTCAAATCCCCTGGTTCCACCATGAAGGGTATTGCCATGATCGTTCAGTGGTAGCTGGTAAGCTGTTTTGTCCAGTACAAATTTTCCTTTGGCGATCCGGTTTCCGTAACGGCCCACGAGGCAACCAAAATAAGGATTGCCTTTTTGCAGGTAGCCGGGCAGGGAATCAAAACCCAACACCATATCACCCATTATTTTGTCTTTATCCGGCGCAAGTATATTAGTAACCGTTCCACCATAATTAATGATGCTTACTTGCATGCCTGCCGGGTTGGTAAGGGTATACTGTGTTATGGACTCATTCTCGAATTTACCGAATGGTTTTTCCGTGATACTGAATTTTCCGGTGGTAGCGGTTTTATCGTTGTTGCATGCTGCGAACAGGGTCGTTGCTGCGATAAGCAATAACAAGAGTTGTTTTTTCATAATGGCATTTTTACAATCATTGGTCAGGCTTGTCCGTAATAGCTATCGGGGCCATGTTTTCTTTCAAAGTGTTTTTGGATCAGCGCTTCTTTCAAACGCGCCGATCCGGGTTTTATCTGTTCAGTGAGGTAAGCCATCTGCGCAATGCTTTCCAGTACAGCGCTGTTATACACGGCTTTGGCGGGTGTTTTGCCCCAGGTAAAAGGAGCGTGATTACCCACCAGCATCATTTCCACTTCGCGATAATCCAATCCTTTTTCTGCTAAACATTGTATGATCTGCCTACCGGTTTCTTCTTCATAGTTGCCTTTGATCATGGCATCATTCATCGGCGCCGCACAAGGTATATCTGCAGTTGTATGATCGGCATGGGTTGTTCCGTAAACGGGGATATCCCTTTGTGTCTGCGCCCAGGCGGTGGCATAAGTGGAATGTGTGTGTACGATGCTGCCTACCAGCGGCCAGTGTTTGTATAGTACGGCATGCGTAAGTGTATCTGAAGAGGGACGAAGGGTACCTTCCAACACGTTTCCATCAAAATCAACCACCACCATTTTTGCCGGCGAAAGCGCTTCATACGGAACACCGCTGGGTTTAATGGCAAATACACCTGCATCTCTGTCAACCACGCTTACGTTCCCGAACGTGAACAGCACAAGGTTCAGCCGGGGTAACTGCATGTTCGCTTCGTAAGCTGATTCCTGGATATGTGTGTATTTCATTCTGTCATCCCTTCTCCTCACAAGTTAGTTTTTTGTTCAATAAACAATCCCAGTTCCGTATACTTTTGGTATCTTTTTTCGTAGATGGCCGCCTTTGCTGTATCCGGACTGTATTGCGTGTCAAATCCCTGGCCCATTGCCTGCATGGCATCTTCCACTTTATCGTAGATGCCCGCCGCCGTTGCAGCAAACATGGCCGCACCGAGGGCACAGGTCTGTTCGCTTTTATGGATACGGATAGGCATATTCATCACATCGGCCATCATCTGCATGATAAAAGACGATTTTTTTGCCACTCCTCCCAGTCCTATCAGCCCTTTTACGGGTATCCCCTCTTCCCGAAACCTGTCTACGATCTTTCGGGCACCAAAACAGGTGGCTTCTACCAGCGACCTGAATATCCGGGGTGCATCGCTGGCAAGATCCAGACCTGTAAAAGCCGTTTTCAAAAGCTGGTTGGCATCGGGTGTGCGCCTGCCGTTGAGCCAGTCAAGGGCCAGTTCATCATCTTCCTGCAAGGGCAATGCAGTTGCCCGCCTGCTCAGCTCGGTAAGGATCTTATCAGTTACCTCTGCCTGTAGTTTTTCAGCGGTGGCCCTGTCAACAATTGTTGTATCAAGCAAAATATTTTCCAGGGGCCAGGCAAGCAGGTTCCTGAACCAGGCATACGCATCGCCGAAGGCAGACTGTCCTGCTTCCATACCCATCATTCCAGGGATAATAGAACCGGGCACCTGCCCGCAGATCCCTTTTACGAGTTTTCCTTTCACTTCATCAAGCGGCGCCACCAGCATATCACAGGTAGAAGTGCCCATTACTTTACTGAGGTGATAGGGCTCTATCTGTCCGCCAACAGCGCCCATATGACAATCAAATGCACCGATACCTACGATTACGTCTGTTGATAATCCCAAACGCTGCGCCCATTCTGCCGAAAGATTCCCGGCCGCCTGTGCAGATGTATATGTATCCGTAAATAACCTGTTTGTAAAGCCTTTTAATAAATGATCCCATGCACTAAAAAAATCATCCGGCGGCAGGCCGCCAAATTCTTCGGCCCATAAGCTTTTGTGCCCCGCGCTGCAAACCCCTCTTTTCATTAGTTGAACATCAGTGCCGCCTGTGAGGAGGTAGGGGATCCAGTCGCAATGCTCCACCCAGGAATGAGTATGTTCCCGTACGATTTCATCTTCCCGCAACACATGCAGCAGTTTTGCCCAGAACCATTCAGAAGAATAAATACCGCCCACGAACTGCAGGTAATTGGTATCGTATGTTGCAGCGTGTTTATTAAGCTCCCCCGCTTCTTTTACAGAAGTATGATCCTTCCATAAAACGAACATGGCATTGGGGTTTTCCGCAAATGCCGGTAATAAAGCAAGCGGTGTTCCGGCTTTGTCGACTGCAACGGGCGTAGAACCCGTAGTATCAACAGAAATACCTTTTACTGCTGCGGCAATTTCTTTGCCCGTTTTTTCCAGGCAGTCTTTAATAGTATAGACAAGCCCTTCTATATAATCGGATGGGTGTTGGCGGAAACAATTATCTGCGGGGTTGCAGTACAGCCCTTTTTTCCAGCGGGGATAATAAAATATGGAAGCGGCCAGTTCTTTGCCATCAGCGGCCCTGACTATGATGGATCGAACCGAATCGGTTCCGAAATCCACACCTATCACAAAGCTATCGTTGGCCATATCAGTTACTGAAATAATCGGTTCAATTGCGGGTCCGTATAATCCTTTACAAAACAAAGGATATTATCGTAATTACCAAACTCTTCTTTTGTATGCATGGTAGTGATCACAACACATTGCATACCTGCATTTTGTGCGGCTTCTACGCCTTTGGGTGCATCTTCGAAAACAATACAGTCTTTATAAGCAACCCCTAACCCATCAGCGCATTTTAGGTAAGTCTCAGGGTCCGGTTTGCTGGTAATTACATCATCTGCGCTTACAATGGCTGTAAAATAATGCCGTAATGATAATCCATCCAACACAAAATCAATATTGAACATGATAGCCGCTGACCCGATCGCCATCGGGATATTTTGGTGCGCCGCTTTTTCCAGGAAAACGTCCAATCCATTGATCAGTTTCAATGAGGGCCCGAATGCTTTCTGATAACTCCGCTCCTTTTCATAACTCATTTCGGTCATTTCCGCTTCCGAGAACCGCTCGGGAAATATTCTTTCGAGCAACTCATCGTTTTTTCCGTAACACTCTTTTTTAACTTCTGCCAAATTCAGTTTAGCCCCAAGCCCGGTGAGTACATTATGCCATGCATGGATATGAAACTCCATATCGTCTATCATCGTGCCATTCAGGTCGAAGAGGAAAGCCTTTTCTGTCATCTGCTAAATAAACCTATTGATCAAATTCTCAAGATACTCCTGTTTACCGCTAAGCACTTTCGGTTCACCATTGGCTATCGCAAAATCACGAAGACCTTCAAGGGTTACTTTCCCTTCTTCGAATGATTTGCCTGTTCCGCTGTCGTAAGATGCGTAACGGTCCTTCCTGATCTTTTTGTAATCAGATTTTTGCAATACATTATCTGCAACGATCAATGCCCTTGCAAAAACATCCATCCCGCCAATATGCGAATGGAACAGATCGATCGAATCAGTTGAATTTCTTCTGCGCTTAGCATCAAAATTGATTCCGCCGCCAGCAAAACCGCCTGCTTCCAGTATCACCAGCATGGTTTCTGCCAGCTCATTGATATTGTTGGGGAACTGGTCGGTATCCCATCCATTCTGGTAATCTCCCCGGTTGGCATCCATACTTCCTAACGCGCCAGCATCTGCCGCCACCTGTAACTCGTGCTGGAAAGTATGACCGGCAAGCGTGGCATGGTTTACTTCTATATTCAGTTTGAAATCGTTCAGCAGGTCGTACTGCCGGAGAAAACCGATCACGGTTTCGGAGTCGTAATCATATTGGTGCTTGCTGGGTTCGCAGGGTTTGGGTTCTATAAAAAAAGTTCCTTTAAAGCCATTTCTTCTTGCATAGTCTTTTGCCGTATGCAGGAAACGGGCAAGGTGTTCTTTCTCACGCTGCATATTGGTGTTCAACAGGCTCATATAGCCTTCGCGTCCGCCCCAGAAAACATAATTTTCGCCTCCCAAAGCGATCGTTGCATCCAGCGCGGCTTTCACCTGTGCGCCACCATGCGCCAATACATGGAAATCGGGATTGGTAGCTGCGCCGTTCATATAGCGCCGGTTACTAAACAGGTTGGCCGTGCCCCATAATAATTTTACGCCGCTGTCGGTCTGTTTTTGTTTGGCATAATCCGTAAGTGCCTGCAAGCGTCTTTCATTTTCAGCAATATCATTGGTATAATCCACTACATCCACGTCATGAAAACAGTAATAAGGCATATTCATTTTGGTAATGAATTCAAATGCGGCATCCATTTTATCTTTGGCCCTTTCAACGGCATCTGTTTTCGCGTTCCAGGGATAAACATGCGTGGGTTCACCAAAAGGATCGCCGCCATTACCTACAAAAGAATGCCAGTAAGCACAGGCAAAACGCAACCATTCTTTCATGGGTTTGCCGGCTACTACCCTCTTCTCATCATACCAACGGTACGCCAATGGGTTATCGGTATCCACCCCTTCAAATTGTACACTGCTTACTTCCTTAAAAAATTCTTTGTCGCCTGTTACAACTTTCATTTGATTACAT
>JANXRX010000157.1 GCA_025352905.1 Bacteroidota bacterium
CTTATTTACGAGCGGGAAAAATTGAAACATATTCCCATCATTTTCATCACTGCGAACAGTTATGGGGATGAAAATGTTTTCAAAGGCTACCAGACCGGAGCGGTAGATTATATTTACAAACCTATCAATCCCGAGCTCTTACGGGCCAAAGTGGCCGTGTTTGTTGATCTCTATAAAAAAACGCACCGCCTGCTGGCACAGGAAAAAAAACTGATCACTATCAATAAAAACCTTGCCGATGAGGTACGGGAAAGAAAAGTATCAGAAGAAAAAGTAAAAGAACTGAATTACCAGCTGCTCGAAAACATTGCCCGTCTCGAATCGAGTAACAAAGAACTGGATAGGGTGGTGTTCATGGCCTCGCACGACCTGCAGGAGCCCCTGCGAAAAATGATGATCTTCAGCGATCGGCTGTTTGTAAAATACGGAGACCTGCTTGACGACTATGGAAAAAAAGATATATCAAGGATACAGGTAGAAGCTGAGCGTATGCGGATGCTGATAGAAGATATATTGACCTTCTCAAAAATGTCGGTAGAAACCAATTCACTGGTATATAGTGATATGAACCTGCTGCTACAGGAAGTGATCAGTGGTATGGAAGAAAAGATCACAGAAAAAAAAGCAAAACTGGTATTGGAAGCACTGCCGCATTTATATGTGAATCCGGGATTGATAAAACCCCTGTTTTACAATCTTGTAAGCAATGCTTTAAAATACAGCCGGTCCGATATTTCGCCGGTAATAAATATCCGGTCGCAGGTAAGGATCTCGGAAGATGCAGCCAAAGAATCCACCAATAAATACTGTCAGATCTTTATAGAAGACAATGGTATCGGTTTTGAGCAGAAATATTCTGAACAGGTTTTCGGCATGTTCAAACGCCTGCATGATAAGAACCAGTATGAGGGTACCGGTATTGGCCTGGCCATCTGCAAAAAAATTGTAGAGGAACACAAAGGTTTTATCTCCGTTATCAGCAAAGTAAATGAGGGTTCCACCTTCATCGTATCACTTCCCGTGATAGATACGATCGAAAACTGAGTTACGGATGATATACAAAATAGTAAGCCCCGCCAATACCCGGCGGGGCTTACCTGTAAATCCATATTGGTTAACCCTGTTTCAGCAATCCCGTTCTTTGCAGCAGTTTCCTGTTCTCTCTTTTATGAATGAGTTTATATACCAGTGCATAAATCACCGGCAAAATAAGCAGTGTGAGGATCGTGGATGTGATCAGTCCGCCAATAACCACGATGGCCAGCGGCTTTTGTGTTTCAGAACCGATGCCGGTACTGATGGCTGCTGGCAGAAGCCCGATAGCCGCCATCAGTGCGGTCATCACAACTGGTCGTACACGGGAAATAACCCCGAGTTTGATCGCATCATCCAGTCCCATTTTTTCTTCGAGGTTCTTCCTGAATACGGAGATCAGGATCACGCCATCCTGAATACATACGCCAAACAGGGCGATAAACCCGATCCCGGCGCTGATGCTGAAGTATACACCCGTGATATGCAGGGCCAATATACCGCCGATCAGTGCAAAAGGAACATTCAGTATCGTAAGCACCGCATCTTTCACGTTGCCGAAAGTGATGAACAGTATCAGGAATATCACAAGCAGGCAAACAGGTACCACGCGCGCCAGTGTTTTAGAAGCGCGGATCTGGTTTTCAAATTCACCGTTCCAGGTGGTCTTGTAACCATCGGGGATGGTTACATGTGCGGCCACTTTTTCCTGCGCTTCCTGTATCGTACTGCCAAGGTCGCGCCCCCTGATAGAAAATTTAACCGCGATATACCGCATATTATTATCACGGTATATAAATGCCGGGCCGGTAAGTGTTTTTATATCCGCAATATTCTTTAACGGTATCTTGGACCCGTCATTTGCGGGTACCATCAGGTTCTCAATCTTATCCTGGTCATCCCTGAACTCTTCGCGGTAACGGATACGAATATCAAATTTTCTTTCTCCTTCGTACAACTGGGTGGCTGCTTTACCGCCAATGGCCATTTCTATCACACTCTGCGCATCGGCAGTATTCACACCATACACCGCCATCTTGCGCTGGTCGAGTTCGATCCTGAATTCGGGTTGACCAAGGTTTTTTAAGATCCCCAGGTCCTCAACGCCCTTTACCGTTTTCAGTTGCGCAAGTACATCTTTAGAGGCTTTATCCAGCACCGTAAAATCAGGACCGAATATTTTTACGGCAAGCGATGCCGGCACACCTGCTACCGCTTCTGACACATTATCGCGGATCGGTTGCGAATAATTGAATACGATGCCCGGGAACTTGCTCAGTTGTTTGTCCATATCGGCGATCAGGTCGTCCATACTTTCTTTTTTCTGCCACTCATCAGCCGGTTTCAGGTCAACCTGGATCTGTACATTAAAAAATCCTTTCGGATCGGTCCCATCATTGGTACGACCCACCTGCGTTAGTGTTTGCTTCACTTCCGGGAAAGACTGCAGCACTTCTACTACTTTGGCTGAGATCGTATTAGCCTCATCCAGCGATACGCTCATCGGCAGTTCTGCCGTTACCCATAAAGCGCCTTCGTTTAACTGCGGCAGGAACTCGGTACCCAGGAACTTTGCCGAGAAAAAACTAAGACACATGACCACAACCGCTATCAATACACTTTTTTTCTGGTTACGGTAAGCAAGACCCAATAGCTTCCCGATCCCTTTTTCAAAAAAGATAACCACCGGGTTATGTTTTTCACGGACGTTCTTTTTGAGCAAGATACTTGAGAGCGCCGGTACAAGGGTTAAGGTGAAGAGCAGGGCGCCCAGTAATGCAAAACCCAATGTATAGGCAAGCGGGGAAAACATTTTTCCTTCTACTTTCTGAAAAGCAAAAATGGGTATCAGGCAGGTGATAATGATGAGTTTGGAAAAAAAGATCGCTTTTCCCATCTCGGC
>JANXRX010000197.1 GCA_025352905.1 Bacteroidota bacterium
TAAACCCACCATCTGCCAGTTAATGATCTTTGTACTGGCAGCCAGCACCTGCACTTTATCTGTCAGCAATACACCAATACCCTGTAAACTCGGTTCACGCACAATGGTAAACAGCAACAGGTCGTAGATGTCTACAAAATAACCCAATGCCGCAACGATTACCGGTATGGAAAGTATTCCGAATTTTTTTTCTGTCATCTAATAAATATAAGGCTTAACGCAAAGCAACGCTATTCTTCCAGAAAATCCATTTCCCTTCCATAGGTTTCTTTTGTATAATATGCCGCTATGAATGCAATGAATATAATGATCATGCCTGTCATCCATCCACCTGTTACATAACTTCCCGTTAGGCTGCGTAAGCCTTTATGCAGTAAAATGATCAGCGGAAGGATGCCGCGCACCACATTAGGGATGGAAATAGCGGTTGTTGCGCGCAGGTTGGTTCCGAACTGTTCGGCCGACATCGTTATATACAAAACAGAGAAGCCCGCACCATACCCCAAGAAGCTGCAGATCACATACATGGATTGCATATTACCCCTTCCTCCTGACTGTAAAAAATATAACAAAACAAAAAATGACAGGATACTAAAAAAAGTGAATAACGCTTTTTTACGGCTACGTAAATAATTGCTCAGCAAGCCGGCACTCAGATCCCCGAGGCCGATACCTATGTATTGGTACATGATCGCTTTGCCGGGTTCAATTCCTTCAATACCGAATTCTTTTCCAAACTTATCTGAGAAAGTAACCAATATGCCTATCGCATACCAAACAGGCAGGCCTATCAACACTGCTTTGAGATAACGCAGGGCTCTCTCTTTTTTATTAAAGAGCATCAGGAAGTTTCCGCGTTGCACGCCTGCTCTTTTTACTTCGCCATACATACCGCTTTCCATCACATTTGCGCGAAGTAACAATAATAGTAATCCCATCCCACCGCCAATATAAAAACAGATGCGCCAATTATTAAAATACTGTTGTACAAAAAAAGCAGTGATCGCTCCGCAAACACCTACTACTGTAATAACCGTTGCGCCAAGTCCTCTTTTTTCCTTAGGCAACATTTCACTTACGAGTGTTATACTCGCACCTAATTCGCCGGCGAGACCAACACCTGCCAGGAACCGCATCAACACATATTGGGGAACGGTTTGTACCATACCATTGGCGATATTGGCAATAGAATATAAAATGATGGAACCAAACAATACACTCAGCCTCCCTTTCTTATCACCCATGATACCCCAAATGATACCTCCCAATGTGAGGCCGATCATCTGCACACTGATGATCAGTTCGCCTTTTGATAAAACTTCTTCGGGAGATAAATGAAGCGATTCAAGACTCGGCTTACGGATGATGGAAAACAGCAGCAGATCGTACACGTCTACAAAAAAACCCAATGCGCCAACAATAACCGGCAGCGACAGAACACCGTATTGTTTTTGTGTTGCTGTCATACCTTATGTGTGGGTGAAGTAGGTTTTTTTTTACTGAAAATAAGTTTCGCCATTACCGGGCCGCTGGTAACCAGCACGATCCCGAGAACGATGATTTCGAGATGGTCTTTGAGGTCGAATCCGAATTGCGACAGGATCCATTTCTGGAGAAAATGCCCGGCAAACAGCATACTGAATACCCAGGCTACACAACCGATCACGTTATAAGAAAGGAATTTTCTTTTTTGCATCTGCACAATTCCCGCCACGATGGGTGCAAAAGTTCTTACTATCGGGATAAAGCGGGCGATCACAATAGCGCCGCCGCCATGTTTTTCATAAAAATCATGCGCCTCCTGCAGGTATCGCCGCTTGAAGAGCATGTTTTCTTTCCAACCGTACATAGACGGCCCTACTTTACGCCCAAACCAGTAACCGGCCCAGTTGCCCGCTATACCTGCAGCGGATATCAACACCAGTAACAGAAAAAGGTCGGCATATTCATTGCCTGTGTGTACGATCTGGTTGGCAATATTGGCGCTGTAAATACCGGCAACAAACAGCAAACTATCACCCGGTAAAAAGAACCCGATGAATAACCCTGTTTCTGCAAATACCACGAATAAAAGCAGCCATAATCCACCATGTTCAATATAGAACTGTGGTTGCAACAATTGCGTCCAATGAAAAGTAGCCGATAATAAAATACTGTAAAGCATAATTAGATTTGTTGATCGGCCATGGCCGGTTCCAGCGATCCTTCCCATTTACTCACAACACTGGTAGCCAGGGCATTCCCAAGTACATTGGTTGCCGTTCTGAACATATCGCAAAAATGATCGATCGGTAAAATAAGTGCTATCCCCTCCGGCGGAATATGGAACATGCCGCAGGTAGCCGTTACTACCACCAGCGATCCTCTTGGCACACCCGCAATTCCTTTACTGGTGAGCATTAGCACAAGCAGCATGGTAAGTTGTGTGCCAAAATCAAGGTGGATACCATATGCCTGGGCTATAGCTATACTTGCAAAGGTCATGTACATCATGCTCCCATCGAGGTTAAAAGAATATCCGAGCGGCAGAACAAAAGCAACGATCTTATCCTTACATCCAAATCTTTCCAGTTCTTCTGTTAGTTTCGGAAACACCGATTCGCTGCTGGTGGTACTGAACGCCACGATCATGGGTGGTATGATGGCCCGGAACAATTCGGGTAACCGCTTTTTCAGGATGATAAAACCAACGGTTAACATCACGATCCACAGAACAGCGATACCGGTTATAAAAAAGAGAAGGTACTTCCCATAAAAAATAAATATCTCCGGCCCCTTGGTGGCGATAACAGATGCGATGGCGCCAAATACGCCCAGCGGTGCAAAATTCATTACATAACCCACCATCTTCAGGATCACATGCGCAAAAGAATCGAGGCCCTTTACAATAATGACCGCCTTTTCGCCAATGGCAGCAGTAGCAATACCAAAGAAGGTACTGAAGATCACGATCTGCAATATTTCATTATTGGCCATGGCCTCTATCACGCTCCTCGGAAAAACATGTTCAATAAATTTCTGGATATTAAATTCCTGCGTTTTGCCCAGCATGTCTTTGGCGCCGCTAATATCACCGGTATTCATGTCAATACCTGAACCGGGTTTGAACAGGTTTACCAGCAGCATCCCCAGCAATAAACTCATTAATGAAGCGGAGAGAAACCAGAGCATCGCTTTCCCACCCACCCTGCCTACCGTTTTCAGGTCGCCCAGCTTGGCGATACCTACTACCAGGGTACAGAAGATCAGCGGTGCAATGATCATTTGAACCAGGCGGAGAAAAATGGTTGTCAGTAATTTGATATTGTTTGAGAACGACAGGATAAAAGCCGGCGAGGATCTTTCGTGGATGATATAGCCGAGCAGGATCCCGGCCAACATAGCAATTATTATATATATGGTAAGCTGGTTAGATTTCCGCATGCTATCGATCAGATTAGTCTCGCAATATAAGATTTAAGTTGAAAAGGCTGGTTCTGCAACCCGGGGCCTGTATTTCCAAAAGTTTTGAAGCAGTAAAAGAAGAAATGACTATTTTTCCAGTACTTTTTTCATCAAGAACCCCTAACCACCGTTTTATGAGTTTATTCAGAAAAAAATCACTGGACGTTTTAATGGCCCAGGCCGCCAATTCTGAACAAGGATTGAAGCGTACCCTTGGAGCCGGAAGCCTGATCGCTTTGGGGATCGGAGCCATCATCGGCGCCGGCCTGTTTGTGAGAACTGCTGCTGCTGCTGGTCAGCACGCCGGCCCGGCCGTAACCCTGTCTTTTATTATAGCGGCGGTGGGTTGTGCATTTGCCGGTCTTTGTTATGCAGAGTTTGCATCCATGATCCCAATTGCCGGCAGCGCGTATACTTATGCCTATGCAACCATGGGTGAACTGATAGCCTGGATCATTGGTTGGGCGCTGATACTTGAATATGCATTGGGAGCCGCCACCGTTTCTATTGCCTGGAGCGAATTTCTGAATAAGCTGCTGGAGCTATTTAATCTTGGGTCGATACCCTATGAATGGTCGCATTCCCCTTTTGAAAAAGCGCTGGATGCCGCCAATGTCATGCACCATGGCATCATGAATATCCCTGCATTATTCATCCTGCTTTTATTATCCCTTTTACTGATCAAGGGCACCCAGGAATCTGCTTTTGTAAATGCGATCATTGTATTTATCAAAGTAGCTATTGTAATTGTATTTATTGTGGTGGGATGGAAATTCATCAACCCTGCCAACCATACGCCTTACCTGATCCCTGCCGATGCACCTCCTGCATTGAAACCCGATGGAACCATGTATAGCTATGCAGATACTTTCCGCCATGGATGGGGAGGCGTACTCACCGGCGCTGCTATCGTATTCTTTGCCTTTATTGGCTTTGATGCCGTTTCTACCGCAGCGCAGGAAGCAAAAAATCCAAAAAGAGATATGCCGATCGGTATCCTTGGATCATTGGTGATCTGTACAATTCTTTACATTCTGTTTTCGTATGTATTAACCGGTGTTGCACCTTATAGTGATTTTGTAAAATCAGGAAAAGATGCGTCTGTTGCCTATGCGATACAAACCTATATGGCCGGTTATGGCTGGCTGGCCAAAGCCGTAACCATCGCTATCCTTGCCGGTTTTTCATCCGTGATACTGGTGATGCTAATGGGTCAGAGCCGTGTTTTCTATACCATGTCTACTGATGGTCTGTTACCCAAAGCCTTTTCTGATCTCCATAAAAAATTCAGGACACCTTATAAATCCAATATGATCCTGTTTGTATTCGTGGGTGCATTCGCGGCCTTTATCCCTGGTAGCGTGGCTGGTGACCTTACCAGTATCGGAACCTTATTCGCCTTCGTGCTGGTTTGCGTAGGTGTGATTGCCATGAGAAGAAGCGACCCGGACCGTGTACGCCCGTTCAGAACACCATTGGTGCCATTGGTTCCTATTTTAGGGATCATTGTTTGCGCCGCTATGATCTATTCATTGGATAACACAACGCTGCTGACGGCATTTATCTGGATGCTGGTTGGCCTGGTTGTGTATTTCGGATACAGCAAGGCGCATAGCAAATTGGGGAACCCAAGTGACATTTTGCCGAAGGCTTCTGATTTTGAATAAAACCTTGTCAAATTATCAAAAAAGCCATCCTGTAGTTTGAGGGATGGCTTTTTTAATGGGTCAACATCGCTTATTTTTGCAGCCTCGAAAAACAAAAGCATTTTAAAACATTGTTATGGGAAGGATCTTCGAAGTACGTAAAGCCACTATGTTTGCCCGCTGGGACAGGATGGCCAAACAGTTCACCCGTATAGGGAAGGAAATTGTGATCGCCGTTAAAGCCAGCGGTCCGGATGTGGCCACCAATCCCGCCCTGCGCCGTTGTTTCCAGAATGCCAAGAGTGTGGGCATGCCCAAAGACCGTGTAGAAGCCGCCATCAAAAGGGCGATGGGTAAAGACACCAGCAATTACGAAGAGATCCTGTATGAAGGGTATGCCCCGCATGGCGTGGCCCTTTTAGTGGAAACCGCAACCGATAACCATGTGCGAACGGTTGCCAATGTGAAGAGTCATTTTAATAAAGGACATGGCGCTTTGGGAAATAGTGGAAGCGTTAGTTTTCAGTTCAAGAAGATGGGCGTATTTAAGCTCAAACCCGAAGGACTGGAGATGGACGATCTGGAACTCGAACTGATCGATCATGGCCTGGATGAACTGGGAGAAAGCAGCGATGAACACGGAAACCCCATAATTGTATTACGCTGCGCATTTGTTGATTTCGGGAACCTGCAGAAAGCGCTTGAAGACAAAGGGCTCATCCCCATCAGTTCCGAACTGGAATGGATCCCCACTACAACGGTACCGGTTTCTGATGAGCAGGCCGAAGATGTAAGCAAGCTGATAGAGCGGCTGGAGCAGGATGAGGACGTGAACAAAGTATTTCACAATATGGCGTAGTTACTACCTTTACATTCATGAATGATCTCCCCGTTATCCTTTTCGACGGTGTATGCAATCTTTGCAGCGGCAGTGTACAGTTCATTATCAAACATGACCCAACGCACCGGTTCCGGTTTGCATCCCTCCAGGGCGAGTTTGGCCGGCAGGTGCTGGAAAAATATCAGTTACCTGTTACAGAATTCGGCTCGTTTATTTTACTGGAGAACGATACGATCTATACGAAATCTTCCGCCGCATTAAGAGTGGTAAAAAAATTATCCGGTCTTTGGTCTGTGTTATATGGCTTTATCATCATCCCTCCTTTTATCAGGAACGCCGTATATGATCTTGTAGCCCGCAACCGCTATCAATGGTTTGGTAAAAAAGAAGCCTGCTGGATTCCTACACCCGGGTTGAAAGGATTATTTATTGATTGAGTTCCTTATTCCTTCATCAGGTCCCTTATCTCTGCAATGATCTGTTCCGCATTGGGTTTACTGAAATAATCACCATCACTTCCGTAACCCGGCCTATGCGCCTGAGCGGTGATCGTGCGGGGCCCAATGTCTAACCATTTGAATGCTTTTTGTTCTTCCATCACTTTGTTCAGCATAAAAGCTGCTGCTCCCCCGGGTACATCTTCATCAATGAATATGAGGCGATTTGTTTTTTGCACTGATTTCAGAATGATATGTTGGGTATCAAAAGGCAATAAGGTTTGCACATCTACTACTTCGCAGCTTATATCCAGGTTTTGCAAACGTTCGGCTGCGTCTTCAATGATCCGTAAAGTAGAACCGTAAGAAACGATGGTTACATCCTCACCCTCCCTGATCACCTCCGGCACGCCCAGCGGTACAGTGAACTCGAGAAGATTGGCCGGCATTTTTTCTTTCAATCGATATCCATTCAGGCATTCGATAACAAGGGCGGGATCATTTCCCTGCAATAAGGTATTGTACATACCTGCTGCCTGCACCATATTACGCGGCACACAAACATATAAACCCCGTAACGAATTAATGATCATTCCCATTGGTGATCCGCTGTGCCAGATGCCTTCCAGGCGGTGCCCCCTTGTTCTGATGATCAACGGGCAGCTTTGCTGGCCCGCACTGCGGTAATGCGTAGTGGCCACATCGTCACTGAGTGGTTGTAAGCCGTATAATAAATAATCGAGGTATTGTATTTCTGCTATCGGGCGAAGACCGCGTAAAGACAAACCTATGGCCTGGCCTATAATGGTAAGTTCACGGATACCTGTATCGGAGATCCTGTCGTTTCCATATTTACCCTGCAGCCCCGCAAAGCCCTGGTTAACATCACCGATATGGCCCACATCTTCACCAAACGCATAGACTTTAGGATTATGTGCGAACAGTGAATCGAAATATTTATTCAGGATCTCATAGCCGTTAATGCTGGGTGCATCCGCTTCCACAGAGGCTTTTATCTCTTTTACCAGTAAGGCGCTCTTAGGACCCTCATTATATAAATGCGTGTTGTATAAATGTTTATTCAGATCCGCCAGCTCTTTGCAGAAAGCCATCACTTCATCCATCGAAGGCGAATGGGGTGCGATTTCCATGGCAAGGGAAAGTGTTTTTAATACATCCCTGCGCAACGGTTCTTTATTGGCGAGGAGATCTTTGGCCAGCTGTTGCAGCCTGCTGTATACTTCAATATCATTGATAACGATCTCGTGTATAAGGGCGGCCGCATCGGTTGCCTGTTTTTTAATAGGTTCCTGGTATTTTTCCCATGCCTTATTTTTGCTTTCGCGAACATGTTCTTTGGCGCCAGCTTCTATCTCAGAAAGTTCATCAACTGTGGCAAGACCGGTTTCAATCAGCCACTCTTTCATCTTTTTAATACAGTCCCATTCTTTTTCCCATTCCAGTCTTTCCGTGCTTTTATATCTTTCATGACTACCGCTCGTTGAATGGCCCTGTGGCTGTGTTACTTCTTCTACATGAAACAGAACGGGTACATGGGTTTCCCGCAATGTCTGAAGCGCCTCTTCAAACACTTCACACATGCCGGCGTAGTCCCATGCTTTTACTTTATAGATACGAACCCCATTGGTATCGTCCTGTTTTTGCAGGCCTTCCAATGCATCTGAAATAGATCCTTTGGTTGTTTGAAAATTTTTCGGCACGGAGATGCCATATCCGTCATCCCATACAAAAACGGCCAGCGGCACCTGCAGAACACCTGCGGCATTCATGGTTTCCCAGAAATGTCCCTCAGAAGTACTGGCGTCGCCGATGGTGCAGAAACAGATCTCGTTTCCATTATCGCTTAATGACTCAAATAATTCTGGAGTAGAAGAGGCACGGAAACATTTTGAAGCAAACGCTAATCCCAGCGCCCTCGGCATCTGCGAGGCAGTGGGGGCCATGTCGGAAGAAATATTTTTACGGTTCACCAGGTCGAGCCATTCGCCATTATCATCTGTGAAACGTGTGGCAAAATGCGCATTCATCTGCCTGCCTGCACTAAATGGATCGTTTTCAAGATAAGGATCCGAATACAATTGCGAAAAAAACTGTTCTACGGTAGCCAAACCAGTAGCAAACATAAAAGTTTGATCGCGGTAATACCCGCTTCTGAAATCACCCGGTTGAAAAAATTTTGCCATCGCAATCTGTGCCACTTCTTTTCCATCCCCAAAAATTCCAAATTTCGCTTTCCCGGTTAACACTTCCCTTCTTCCCAATAAGCTAACCTCGCGGCTTACAATGATGGTTCTGTAATCGGCCAGGATCGCATTTCTGAAACCTTCGAACGAAAGCATATCGTTCCGGTATTCAACTGAAAGGGGTTGTTCCATAAAACAAAATTAACGTTACCATCGGAAGAAAGCAGGTTTCCCCTAAAAATCATCTATGGCATCCGGACAGCAAAAAAATGCCTTTTTTTGCTAATTTTAGTCAAAATCGAAATTCGGCATAGATTTGGCTCGTGGATAGTTGCTGGTACGGAAAGGATGTAGTACTTTTATGACATAAAAACAAAATACAATATGAAAAAGTTAGTCTTATTAACATCACTGGCATTTGCGGCCATCATTGGTCATGCACAAACAGCTGTTGATATCGCCAAGGTGCTGGAGTTCAAAAACGCAAATTATAACGCAGGTCAAACCATTACCGGTAAAGCGGTTGAATATACTGTTGAGATCAAAAACATCAGTAAGGATACGGTAACCCTTATTACTGCCCATGCAGGATGCGGTTGCACCGTTCCAAACTTTACACCTAACACGAAATTTGGTCCCGGCCAGGTTACGAAAGTAAACATTGTTTTCAATGGCAGTGCTACCGGTCCTTATACCAAGGTAACGGATATCACTTTTGATAATGGCCTTACCCAGCGTGTTCAGCTTACCGGCGAAGGTGTTGCTACGCTTGCCCCTCCGCCTGCAACTACAGAAGCCACTTCTGTAACGCCTCCTAAACCAAAGACCGACAAAAATTAATTTTTTAAAAAGTTTTCATGAAAAAGAATTTAGTCCTTTTTTTCCTGCTGATCGGTACCGGGTTATTTGCTCAGGGAGATGTTGCTTTCAAGACCACTACGCATAGTTTTGGAAAGGTTAAACAACACGTGCCTGCTACTTTTATATTTACTTTTACCAATACTTCTTCAAAACCGGTGATCATTGAGTTTGCAACAGCAGAATGTGGCTGTACAACACCTGAATACAGTAAGGAAGCGATCCTGAAAGGTAAATCGAGTGAAATAAAAGTTACCTACAACTCAGAGAACCTGGGCACTTTCAAAAAGAATGTGAATGTAAAATTTGTGAATGTTGTTCAACCCATTGTATTGACCATTGATGGTGAAGTGGAAGCGGCAAAGGCAGATAAATAATAAAAGCTTATAAAAGTCTTGAAAACGCAACCCAAAAGGTTGCGTTTTTGTTTTGCATACCTGCGGCACGCGGTTATCTTTGCCGGATGTTACAGATTAGCCAGCGCGGGCGCGATATGCCTGCCTCACCCATCCGGAAACTGGTGCCTTTTGCAGAAGCCGCAAAAAAAAGAGGTATCACCGTATATCATTTGAATATCGGCCAGCCCGACATAGAAACCCCGAAACTCATCCTTGATGCTGTGCGGCACAGCGATTTTAAAGTGCTGGAATACAGTCATAGCGCCGGCAATGAAAGCTATCGTAAAAAATTGGTGGGTTACTATAAAAGCGTGGGTATAGAAGTAAGCGCCAGCCAGATCATTGTAACCACGGGTGGAAGCGAAGCGATCCAGTTTGGTTTTATGGCCTGTCTCGATGCGGGTGATGAAGTAATCATTCCCGAACCATTCTATGCCAACTACAATGGTTTTGCCGTAGCGGCGGGTGTAAAAGTGGTGCCGGTTACTTCGTATATCGAGAATGGCTTTGCCCTGCCGCCAATCGAAGAGCTGGTAAAAAAGATTACGCCCCGCACCAAAGC
>JANXRX010000235.1 GCA_025352905.1 Bacteroidota bacterium
ATCCATGTTTACCGGGTGATCAGGGAGATCATGACCAATTCGATCAAACATTCGGGCGCCAGTGAGATCTGGATCAATTGCCGGCAGGATGCAAAAAAAATCCGCATTGATATCAGGGATAATGGAACCGGGTTTGGTTACGAACTGCCCGGCAAGGGCTCAGGAATGCAGAACATACAAATGCGGGTAGAACTCTTAGGCGCCTCATTTGACAGGGACCCGCGTAAAGATAAGGGAACCGGTTACCTGATCAGGATCCCGCTTGCGGTGATGCTACAATGACAATGAAGACTAACTATAAAATAAAGATTCTGATCGCTGATGACCATGAGCTCTACCTCGAAGGGCTGAAGGGACTTTTTATGGATAGTGATATTTATGAGGTTATCGGGCAGGCTTCCAACGGACAGGAAATGGTGCGGAAAGCGGTGGTACTTAACCCGCAGATCATCCTGACCGATCTGCGGATGCCGGTTATGAACGGCGCGCGGGCCATTGAAGATGTTTTATCGATGAATAGGGAGATCAAATGCCTGGTACTGACCAATTTTGATAATGATCATTCGCTGATGGAAGCCATGGAAGCAGGCGCAGCTGGCTATATTACCAAGAATATGCCCAAGGAGGACCTGCTCGAAGCGCTTGATTACGCCAGCAGGGGCGTGCCTTATTTCTGCCGTTCCACCTCCACTAAAATGGTGCGGCTGATGGCCAAAAGTGATTACAATCCTTACCTCGCAGAAAAAAAAGTATTCTTTAACGGCACGGAAAGAAAGATCGTACACCTGATCTGCGAGGAAAAGAACAATATAGAGATCGCCCTACTCCTGAACATCAGTATCCGCACCGTTGAAAACAACCGCTCGCGGATCTTCCGGAAAATGAATGTGAAAACAACGGCGGGTGTTGCCATTTATGCAGTGAAACATGCTATGTATTCGGTGGACTAATGAAAATAGCCAGGTTGTTCCACTCCTTCTTAATGCAATGAATTATAATAAGCGATCAGTTTAACCAGGTCCTCCTCTTTGTTAGGATGTATCCGTTTGGCCGTCATGAAATTCTCTATCTCCACGCGTTTATCTTCCAATATTTTTGCCATACCCTTATTGGATCCTTCCAGTTTTACCATTCCTTTTGCGGGTTCGTATAAATAGTATTCTTCGCTTACTTCATAAAATATTTCAACGGCACCGGAAGTAAAGGAAGCGCCCGGGCCGCTTTTTTCTACCACTTTCCGGTATTTAAGCAGCATGGTCTTGCCGCTGTCGAGCACCTGGTAAAAAGCGTTTTGATCCTGTTTGCGGTCCACGGCAGGGAAGCCCGTTTGAAAAACAGGGCTGCCGTTCTCGCCGCAATCGCCAAAGGCAATCTTTTTGATCCTGAACGAGATCGTTAATTCCATCTCATCCGTACTATTCTTAACAAATTTGACCTGGTTGGTGAGCAGGTTGAGCTTGATCCGCAAGCCATCATAGATATGCCCTTCTACCGTATATAGAACAGCGGGACAGTAGGCCTGGTTAAAGAAACTGTTGGAAACAGGCGGCTGCGCAGGCACCAGGGTAACAGTTGCCAAAAAGGCAAATACAAGAAAAATCAGTTTTTTCATACCCTGGTTTTGATTCCCTCAAGCTACAACCAATTTAGCTGTTTACGGAAACCAGTTGGCCGGGTACGCACTAGTTTTGCACGTATTTAGAATTAACAGGCATTTTTGCTAAGAAATTAAATGGGTTTTGTATATTGTGCCAACAACCATTAATCCACCTAAATTCTACAACGATGGCAAAAGCCGCAAAAAAAGCCGCTCCTAAAAAAACGGTAAAGAAGGCCGCTCCTAAAAAAGCCGCCCCTAAAAAAGCAGTAAAAAAAGCAGCTCCTAAAAAAGCCGCTCCTAAAAAGGCCGCTAAAAAAGCTGCTCCCAAAAAAGCAGTAAAAAAAGCAGCTCCTAAAAAGAAAGCCGCTAAAGCAAAAACAAAAAGAAAACCTAATGCTGCGTTTATGGCGCCACTTACCGTAAGTGAAAAACTGGCTGCGGTGATCGGTAGTAAACCCGTTCCACGTACAGAAGTAATACGCGGGATCTGGAAATACATTAAAAAGAATAACCTGCAGGATGCAAAGAACCGCAGGATGATCAATGCAGATGCAAAATTAAAACCCGTATTCGGCAAAGACCAGGTGTCTATGTTTGAAATGGCGAAAATTTTGAACAAACATCTTAGTTGATACTAAATAAAAGCTAAAAAAAAGAGCAGCTGTTTCAGCTGCTCTTTTTTTTACACCCATCAGAACAACTGTTCATTAGGCGGGCGGATCCCCACGAGGCGGATATAGATCGTACATTGTCCGCGGTGATGCGTCTGGTGCTCAAAGGCTTTCAGCAATAAAGCAAACCTTGTTTCACTGGCGGTAGCGCTGACTTTTACCAGTTCGCCCATCTTAGAAGCATCCATGTTCTTTACACCTTCTATTGCATAATCATAGCTGGCATTTACATAATAGGAGACAGAATCGCGCGATTGCGCGCCGGCAGATTTTTCCATATTGAACCCGGGAAAAATTCTCGGGTTGCCGGTTCCGAAAGAGATCAGCGATATATTACCGGCTGCCAGGTGCAGCATCTGCTCCGCAAAACTGCGGATACTGTCTACCGCCCGGCTGCCATACTTATCTGCGGGCATTTTGGCCAGGTAAGCCTGTGTATAGGCTTTTGCGCGTGTCCAGTCTTTTACTAACTGTGTTTTAATATCTTCCGGTTGCAGTACCTGCGCATGCGCAATGGCAGAAACAAATAAACATACTAATAAGAGGATGCCTGTTTTTTTCATAAGGGTTTGTTTTGGTAAGTAATGATAGTAGTTAAGGTTAGGGCAATTTACTGAACTTCCAGTTCATCTTTTAGCGGCAGTTTATGCAATACCTGGTGTGGCTCTGTTTGATACCAGAAAACCGTGCTGGCAATATCATCCATTAGCGGAAGATATTTTCCGCCATCATGCCAGCCCAGGGCCTGTATGGTTACCCGCAGGTTCTTTTCGAAACGGATCGGGTCGGTGATATGCCAGCGATACATCCCAAACCGCTGTTGCGCTGCATAATGCCCATCTCCCCTGATCACCTGGTGCAGGCCGGCATAAGCAGTGGAGAATTCAGTATAGTTCGATTCCATCACCCCGGCAGCGTTCTTTTTCCGGGTGTCAAAGTCATAAGAACCGCAGAAATAATCTTCCGTTCCTGTGCCACAGATCGTGGGATACCGGCCATCATCATCCATAAAAAACTTGATCTCTCCTTCTCCCCACCAGCCATTATTATGAACACCCCATGCGAGGTAAGTACCCACATACTGGCCCTTTCCCTGCACACCATCCAGCAATACCACATCCTGTTTGTTAGGATTAGGGTTTACGCGGCGGAACTGTGCATGAAAATAAGCCGCATCATTGGGTATATCTGTTAAGGTATAATTGACCGTATAATAGAGTACCATGTCTTTTTCATCCAGGTTTTCGATGGTGATCCTGCAGGAGCGGCGAAAAGGCATGGGCCAGTAACAGTTACATGCAGAACCGGGATTTACGCACACTGCGAGAGAATTGAGGGGCGCATATTGCCCCCAGCCCATACCGAAAAAATCACCTACGGGCACTTCAACAGATGGCTCCGTTTCTCCGTCCCAATAAAAACGTAAAATTGAATAGCGCCAGTTACCGGTGGGTGTCATCCAGATATGATTGATGATCCCGGCCGAATCGATCTCGGCAACCGTGAAAGTTGATTTTGTTTTGATTACGACCGATGGGGATATTTTCCAGGGCGCCCCAAGATCGCGTGCCGCTCCTGCGCCTGTGCCGGTAGTGGCCATCCCTCCTTTTCCTTTTTCGCCACGGAAGTTTTCGGGTGAGATGGAGCGGGTTTTGGCATTGGATAAACGGAAGATATTTTCCAGGGAATTATTAATGCCGCTAAAGTTTTGTGCGTGCAGCGCAGTAGTGGCGCCAAGCAGGAAGTAAAGAATAACCTTTCTCATATGGTGGCTTTGTGGAGTGAAAGTAATGGGATTTGGGGAAATAAGGAATGCGATGATGGCATGAAAATTTCATATCCTCTCTAAAACCAGGATATGTATATCAGTTTTTACCTCGACCAGGAATTTCATAGCGGAACGGCCACGCTGATAGAGAAAGAAAATGAGCCATACCTCATTGACCTGAGTGAGGCCCTGCAGTTTACAATCAGTAAGTCTCAAAACGGGGAATGGGCCAGTGAAGACAATATAAACCCCGACCTGGTACGTGCGGCCGGTTCGGAAATTGTAAAACAGCATGAAGGTTCTACACTGGAATCCTTACGTCCGAATATTTATTATTCTGCCGAAAGAACCCATGGTGAAAATCCCATTTTTGAACAGGGCGAGGTCATCAATGAACCCGCTGATGTGAACGAACAATCGGAACGCCTGCAATAACGTTCCTATCCGTGCCTGATCAAATCAAAAAATCCTTTTTTATAAGTTTCAGAAACCGGGAGTAATTCATTACCTATCCTGACCTGGTTATTTTCAACTGAATCGATCCTGCCAAGCGCCACCATATAGGATTTATGGATCCGGCAAACAATAGCCGGCGGGATCTCCTGTTCCAGTTCGGTAAACGTTTTAAGCGTCATGATGTTTTTAGCAGCGAGATGCATTTTCCTGTAATCCCTCATGCCTTCGATATACAGAATATCCGCCAGCAATATTTTTTCGAGCCGATGTTCCGTTTTGATAAAGATGAACGGCTGTGGCGGTGAAGGCTCCCGCTTTTGCAGGTTATCCTGTACACGGTTAACTGCCTGCAGGAAACGTTCGAATGCATAGGGTTTCAGCAGGTAATCGGCTACCTTAAGGTCAAATGCCTTTATCGCGTATTCATGGTAAGCAGTAATCAGTATTACCTGGCTGTTTATCATCGTGCTTTCGAGAAGCTGGATCCCTGAAAAACTACCCATGTTGATGTCGAGGAAAACCAGGTCGATTGTATGCATCCGCAGATAAGCCATGGCATCCATTCCGTTTTCGAATACGGCTACCAGGTCGAGAAACGGTGTTTTCGCTACATACTGTTTCGCACGTTCCATTGCCAGCGGTTCGTCTTCTACGATGATACAGCTAATCTGCATGTAATAACAATATTAAGTTTGCCTCGTAATGTCCATTATTATCTGTAATAACCAGTGTATGCCGGCCGGGGTAGAGCAGTTCCAGCCTTTTCCTGATCAGTTCATTACCAAGACCACCGGGCTTACCGGCCATGGTGGATGTATAACTGTTTCCGCAGGTAAAATTAAGTTTTTCGCCGGCAATCTCCAGTTGGATACTGATCGTGTTTCCCGCTTTATCATTTTCCGCATGTTTAAAAGCGTTTTCTATAAAGGGCAGAAAAAGCATTGGCGGAATCATCAGTCCGCCTGCATCACCTTCCACATGATAACGGATATAATTCAGGTTACTGGTCCTGATTTTTTCCAATTCGATATAGTTTTCAATATTGGTCAACTCTGATGCCAATGATACCTGCTCCGTTTTTGTTTCATACAACATGAAACGCATGATGCCCGACAGTTTATTTAAAAATGCAGATGCTTTTACCGGATCCTTTTCGATCAGGATATCAATATTGTGAATGGTATTAAACAGGAAATGCGGATTGATCTGCGATTTTACCAGCGAGAGTTCTGTTTCAAAATTTTTTCGGTTAAGTTCTTCCTTCCATTTTATATCAGCATACCAGCTGATAAACCCGCGCATGATCAGGCCAATTATGCCGTGTATTAGCGCCAATACAGTAACAAAGATTGTCATACTCACCAGTTCACTCCATTTTGTTGTTATCCTGCCGGCCGGTAAACATTCAATTGACAGGACTATCGAAAACAAAGCGTTTACAAAACATATCAGCAGACCCATGCAGCATAAGGCGATGATTTTTTTGTGACTCAGGAACCGGGTAAATAACCATGTATAAAAAGTATAAAAACAGATCACCCCCGGCAAAATAAAGTTGATCCCCACCGGCGATAAAAAAAGTATGTAAAAGAACTGGTTGAACGAATGGGGTCTCGGAGACCCGGGCATGATCTGGATAAAGGAAATGATGAGCAGCAGGTATAGTATCCAGTAGCCGGTGTGTAATAGGATTATAAATGATCTTTTCATTACCCTTTCTCTTTTTTAGTAATATACAGTATATAACTAATGCCCGTAACCAGAACAAAATAACTGATCGCCAGCAAATGAATATTTAAAGGCGGTACAATGGCGCGGCCATGTGTTTGCCCTTTCAGAAAATTGAACATGGTGTATGTATAGGGAAGCCAGTACCCGTATTTCCAGGAAATAACGGCCACAGCCAGGATCCAGCAGAGAAATCCTGCCCCGATGGGTATTAAAAAATTTTTGTACCGCAGACCTAACAGGTATTGAATAGCCAGTACCGGCAGGCAATCAATAAAAAACAGCCCATTTTCCCGGGCAAATGCCTTTAAAGGAATGGGCGCCTGCGGATAAGATACGCCGCCAACAAGCAGGTAAGGGACCAGGGCCGACAGGTAAATACCGATATTGAAAAGAATAAAAAACTGAATCATCATTACAAGGATGACCGACAGTTTTGAAAAGAAGATGGTTGAGAGCCTGAGGGGTACGGTGTGCAATTGTTTCCAGGTGTTGTTTTTATATTCGAGTTGTGTGACGAGGCTGGTGGCCATGATCACACCTACGGGTAATAAGAATATGGCCATCGACTCCCATGAATTGTTCCATAGCTGAACCCAGAAACCAGGGTTGCTGTACAGCTGCGGCAACTGGTCATGGTGTACCAGTCTTGCGATGATAATGATCAGGGGCGTAAAAAAACCGCCAATGACCACGATCCAGGATGCGAGGCTTCTTTTTTTCTTGAGCCACTCACTTTGAAAACTATGGATGAAGCTGCGCATAGGGTTAGTTTTTAATGAGATCCATGAATATGGTTTCGAGGTCGTTGCTGCTTTTATGGATGCCATAAATATCTACCCCGTTATCTACAAGCAGGCGGTTCAGTTCTGCGATGGTTTCTTTGGAAACAGCCGGAAGCAGTACCTGACCGTTATTGATAAGCGGGAGAAGGCCCTTATCCGTTAAGATCCGGATCGTCTTTTCCGTTTCATTCGTTTCAAAAATGATGGACACTCCCTGATCCTGTTTCTGTTTTAATTCAGCAAGCGTGCCCTGGAACATCAACTTTCCTTTATTGATGATGCCGATATGACTCACCAATCTTTCTATCTCGGCTAATAAATGACTGGATATAATGATCGTGGTGCCGTTTTCCCTGTTAAGTTTCTGCAGAAGCTCTCTCATTTCAATGATGCCGTTGGGGTCGAGGCCGTTGGTAGGTTCATCAAGAATCAGTAATGGCGGATCGTGCAGTAAAGCAACAGCGATGCTGAGGCGTTGTTTCATGCCGAGCGAAAACTGGCTGGCTTTTTTGTTACCGGTATCCGGTAATCCTACCAGTTTCAACACTTCGGCGATTCGTTCTGTTTTGCATTGGTAAACCTTTTGAAGAAGGCTAAGGTTTTCAACAGCAGTGAGATGCCCGTATAACGATGGGCTTTCGATCAATGATCCGGTATGCTGTAATACGCTGACGCGATGTTGCGCAAACTCTTTTCCAAAGATGGTAATACTACCTGCCTGTTTTTTTAATAAGCCCAGCAGTAACCGAAGGGTGGTTGTTTTTCCCGCACCATTCGGACCGAGGAACCCGAAAATGGATGCATGAGGTACCTGTAAATTGATCGTGTCGAGTACGATCTCATTTTTAGAGAAGCGGTGCGTAAGACAGGAGGTTTCGAGTGCGTAGGTTATCATGTTAAGGAAAAGATTGTTCCTTAAAAATACCGGTTGCCCGTATTACAATGCATTAGGGTTATGCATAATTAGCTGTGTATTCTGCAACACAGGGGTTTTGTTCTGCAAGATGAGCTTAGGGATTCCGGAGTGATATTTATAAACCGTTTTTTGGTTTCTTAGGTGTAGCAAATAGCGGCTTTGGCGCCTGCTCAACAGCAGCTTTCTGAGGATTAATATTCGGCCTTGCATCCAGTTCAGCAATTACAGGTTGGTACACCCATTTTCCATTTACCCATTTAAAACCTTCATAATTGCCCACGGGCACCAGCGTATATTTTTCGGATGGCTCCCCTACTTCGCTAACAAGACTCGCGAAAGTGATCAGGCCCAATTCGGGATCGTAATTCAGTTTGGCGTTGGCTTCTTTTTTAAATTCAAGACAGAACCGGTAAGCGGGTTGCGGCGGTTTGATCTTGTCATCCGGGTAATTAAAATACCTTCCCCCGAACTGCGGTTTATTATTGGCATCAAAGGTCATAACCTCCAGCCATTTCTTGGTACTTCTTGCATCATTCTCATCATAACCGATAAGGGTATAATAGTTCTTATTGTTGTATGTTTTCTGAATGATATTATAGTACACCGCCCCTATCCAGTGTTCATTGTTTCGTACAGAATCAACCGGGTTATCTGTGAACGGGGAGAAATCGTACAATGGTGTCAGTTCCAGCGAACCATCCTTTGTATGCATCTGTATCGCTCCTTTCTGGCGGTAAAAAGTAAAATCACGCATTAGCTGCCAGGTAAATATCCGGAAGCTGCTGTCGGGCGCATATAATACAGAGATGGTTCCCAAAGAATCAAAATGGTAAGAAAAAGAATTGGGCACTTTTAAAGCCTGAACGAGTGAACGGGTAAAAAAACTATCTGCCCGCAGGCGGTCAACCAGTTCCGGTGCATTCACAATATCAAAAGCATATTTACGCATGTTCTGTTCCATCTGCACCAGTAACTGGTGAGAATCGGGCCGGTAAGATGGCTGAGCGGGCAAATGGCTCAACCACAAACAGGCGAAAAGCATCGGTAAAACATACCTGGGTTTACATGTGTTCACATCTCTAAAGTACACTGTATCAGGTACAGATTAGGCACAGGGCGCAAACTTTAGGATTTTCTTAGAGATGCACAAGCCTCTGCAAATGCATAAAGATTGGTAAACCGGAGGTCGATCAACGGGTTGGGGAAAGGCGTATCCGGGTGGGTAGTAGCCACAAATACAGTATGCATGCCCGCATTACGGCCGAAATTCATATCGCTGATCCGGTTCCCAACTATCAGACTCTCAGAAAGATCGATCATTTCAAAATCCGCTTTTGCCTGGAACGCCATACCGGGATTGGGTTTCCGGTTGGGCGAATCATCCGCCAGGTCGGTGCAGTAATAGATCTTATCAATATGGCCGCCTGCTTTTTCAATAGCTATCGTCATGTTTGTATGGATCGTTACAAGGTCATCAGCCGTCATTAACTGTTTTCCCACTCCTTTCTGGTTGGTAACCACTACGATCCGCTGAAACAACTTTGCTAAAATGACCAGCGCCGCAAGCGTATCATCGTAAAAACGAAACTCATCCCAGTTGCGGATATAGTCATTGTCCTTATCGTGGTTAATAACCCCGTCCCTGTCGAGAAATAAGGTCCAGCCGGGGTTGGTGGTTGAGAGATCGAACATAACAATGGAAATTAATCAAAGATCAGTGCTTCCACCAGTTCACAGATAATATGCCCGATCAGGATATGGCTTTCCTGGATCCGCGGTGTATCGGAAGAAGGAACATTGATCAGATAGTCGCAATGATCGTTCATTTTCCCTCCCGAAGCGCCTGTAAACCCAATAGTGATCACGCCTAATTCTTTGGCAGTGGAAAATGCGTTCAATATATTTTGGGAGTTGCCGGAAGTGCTTAGTCCCACCAATACATCCCCTTTCACACACATACCTTCCACCAGTCTTGAATAGATGACATCATAACTATAATCATTGGCCACCGCGGTAAGATAGGAACTGTTACAGTGAAGCGCATCCGAAGGAAGGGCCTTCCTGTTCTTATAAAATCTTCCGGAGAACTCGGCAGACAGGTGCTGTGCATCCGCCGCACTGCCGCCGTTTCCGCAGAACAATACTTTGTTGCCATTCTGAAACGCTTTGGTAATTTCCAATACCACGGTTTCAATCACCGGTAACAGCGCCTTGTCAGAAAGGATCTGTTGTTTTACTGCTATGGAATCGCTGATCAGCGATTCGATCTTTGTTTTCATTGGTAGAATTTAGGCGTAAGGGGTAAGGCATAAGGCGTAAGCCGAAAACATGAACTACAGTTTAAGCAGTTGAGAGCAAATTTCATAATAACCATTTCTTCCTTACGCCTTATGCCTTATGCCTTCTTCTCCCCCAAACTTCAAAAAAGCTTCTGCTAAAAATGTCCAGCTATACTTTTTTTTCTCTTCGCGAAGATGGGGCAAAAAATGGTTTTCACCTAATTCGTAGAGGTGCAGGATACCGTCTGCGATATCAGTGGGGTTGGGTTGGGTGATGACGCCTACCTTACCATCCGGCACCATATCGGGTAACCCGCCTACATTGGTTACGAGCATTGGTTTTTCAAAATGATAGGCAAGTGGTGTAACCCCGCTTTGGGTGGCATTGCGGTATGGCTGGATCACAAAATCCGCGGCGCACAAATAATATTTAACATCGCTATCCTTAATAAAACCGGTATGCAGCAGCAGTTGCTGGCCGATATCCAGCCTGCTGATCAATTCATCATAATCTGCGATTTTATCATAGAACTCCCCGGCGATCAGCAGTTTGATGCCTGAGCTGCGTATACGTTCATCACTCATCGCCTCTAATAAAAGATCGAGGCCCTTATATTTCCGGATGAATCCAAAGAAAAGAACGATCCGGTCGTTTTGCCCCAACGACAATCTTTCACGCGCTTCCTTTTTAGGTACTATCTCCCCAAAATTATCATATAGCGGGTGAACCACCGTTACGGTCGGCTTTGTGGTAAAGGCCAGCAGATCTTTTGCCACCTGGTCGCTCATCGTAACAAAAGCGTCTATCGGTTTTACAAAATACCTCGTGAAGGGTTTGTCACCCGGCCTGTGCTCATGTGGTACCACGTTATCTGCAATGCAAACTACTTTAGTAAGGTGATTCTTTTTAACCCGGCGCAGGATGCTGCCAAGACAGGGACCCATCAATGGCAACCAGTAGCGTACAATGATCAGATCGGGCGCTGCTTTTTTTAATTCATTGCCGATCTTCCACCAGTTAAACGGATTAACAGAGTTGATACAGGCTTTAATACGTAAACCTACGGGTGCGGGTTCGGAAGAATATTGCGTGGTTCCGGGGAAAAGAAAACCGGGATATTGTAAAGAGAAAGTATAAATAGAAGTATCATGACCCATCGCCAGAAATTCCCTTGCCAGCCGCTCATCAAAAGATGCCAGCCCGCCACGCAATGGCCAGGCCGGGCCGATGATGATCACCTTTTTGGTCATAGTGTAAAGTTCGGAATAAAAATGCCACTGAGTCGCTGAAGCCTATCTCAGTGCTTCTGTGCCTCAGTGGCAAAAAAAAATAGCAAATTCAATCGATTCCCAATTTCTCCTCCACGAGGTAGCTGTTTCTTTCCGGCGCGTTCCTCGCTATCATCTCTGCTACAAAACCGGTAAGGAACAACTGCATACCAATGATCATAGTCGTAAGCGCGATATAAAAACTGGGGCGGTTGGTTAATGCGAAATCAGCACTTACCAACTTACCGATAACCAGGTAAATACTGGAGATAGAACCGATCAGGAAAAACAAAGTGCCAAGTAACCCAAAGAACTGCATGGGCCGTTTACCGAATTTACCGAGGAACATGATCGTGGCAAGATCGAGGAACCCATTTACAAAACGGCGCCAGCCAAACTTGGTTACCCCGTATTTGCGTGGCCTGTGTTCCACTACTTTTTCGCCGATCTTCCGAAAGCCGCTCCATTTGGCAAGGATCGGTATATAACGATGCATCTCTCCATACACTTCAATACTCTTCACCACTTTCTTCCTGTATGATTTGAGTCCGCAGTTAAAATCGTGCAACTGTATACCCGAGTTGGCCCTTGCCACTGCATTGAATATTTTGGAAGGGATATTCTTGGTAAGCGTATTGTCGTACCTTTTTTTCTTCCAGCCGCTTACCATATCATACCCATCCTGCATGATCATCCTGTGCAGCTCAGGGATCTCGTCGGGCGAGTCCTGCATATCGGCGTCCATGGTAATGATCACATCTCCTTTGGCGGCCTTGAAGCCTTCGTTAAGGGCGGCCGACTTACCGTAATTCCTTTGAAACTTAATGCCTTTGAAATGTCCGTTCTCCCGGCTTTTCCTTTCGATAAAATCCCAGCTGTTATCGGTACTGCCATCATCTACCAGGATCACTTCATAAGAAAGATGGTGCGCTGTTACCACAGTTTCTATCCAGCTGCACAGTTCAGGCAATGATTCATCTTCATTGATCAAAGGAATTACAATAGATACATCCATAGTGAAATATTAATCAGCAAACTTTTCTTCTTTCCGTATAACCAGTGCGAGCAATAAAGATTTGCAGAAATACCAGATCAGGCTGAAGCCCATGCCAAGAAATATCTTCTTGAAACCGGTTTCTTTTGAATCGGCGTCAATCTTCTTGGCAGCATCTGCCATTGATTGTTCGGAAGAACCGAATTTCTCCATCATTTTAAGTGCTTTTTCTTTCCCTATCTCAGCCACTTTCGGAGTCAGTTGCGGATCCACCAGGTTATATAGTACATAGGTGCTTATCGCTTCAGTTACAGCGATAACAACATACGCTACAAACACAAATTTCAGCGCATCTTTATAAGTAAGTACGTTATCGTTCTGTTTCCGCAAACTGAGACCCGTCACAATCAGGATCACAATCATATAAGGAATGAAATTGATGATGCCTGTTGCTGAAACAAAACCGGAAGTACTGCATAATCCCCACGCTCCAAAAGTGGTTAGCAGGTAAATAAGCCCTCCAATGATGCCGTACTTTACTCCTTCATTGACTACGTTGACTTTCATGGTATATGGTTTAGGTTAGAATGATTTTTCCTTTGTTGATGATCCCTACTATTTTCCCTTTTAGTTCTTTTTCAAGAAAAGGGGTATTGAACGATTTGCTTTTAATATCCGCTTTTTGTAAAACGGTATGGGCATCCCTGCTGAACAGACACAGTTCGGCATTTGCGCCCTCGGTGATATTTGTCACAGGTAAATTAAAAATATTACGGGCATTCAAAGAAAATAATTTCGCCAGCGCTGCATCGGTCAGCCCGGGTAGCAGGTGATTTACGACGGCAAAAGCGGTTTCAAGCCCCGTCATCCCGTTTTTTGCGTATTCAAATTCACAGGTCTTATTGTCCCAATCCTGTGGGAGGTGATGAGAAGCTATGCAATCCACCCATCCGTTCAGCACCCCCTCCCGCAATGCCAGCATATCGGCACGGCTGCGTAAGGGCGGATTCACTTTGAGATTGGTATCGTAAGTCTGCAGGTCCTCTTCACAAAAGAAAAGATGGTAAGGTGTAACGCTGCAGGTGATATCCAGTCCTTCTTTCCGGGCTGCTATCACCAGTTCCAGGCTTTTTTGTGTGGAGACCCCGGTAAGATGCAAACGGGATCCTGTATAACGGAGAAGATCAATATCCCTTTTGATTATGATCTCTTCTGCCAGCGCCGGGATACCTGGTAAACCCAGTTGTGTGGAGATGATGCTTTCATTCATCAGCCCGCCAGGGCCAATGCTTTTATCTATCGGAACCTGGATAAGTACGCCGTTAAATGCTTTGATATATTGCAGCGCTTTTACAAATAAGCCGGGCGACTGAACCGGGTGTATACCATCTGAGAAAGCAATGGCGCCGCTGTTCTTCATATCATACATCTCGGCGAGATCCTTTCCTTCGGCGCACTTGGTGATGGCGCCAAGGGGGTGGATGGTAACAGGCAGGGTTACCGATTGGCGGCTGATATATTCCACCTGCGATTTGCTGTCGGCAACCGGTTGCGTATTAGGCAGAACAAATACATGTGTATAACCGCCTGAAGCAGCAGCGGCTGAGCCTGTTTCCAGTGTTTCCTTGTATTCGTAACCGGGATCGCAAAAATGAGCGAATACATCCACAAACCCGGCGGCTACGGTTAATCCCGCGGCTTCGATCGTTTGATCGGCAGGAGCGTCAATTTTTTTGGCAATTTTTGTGATCTGCGTGCCTTCTATCAAAATATCAGTAACCTGTCCATAATGGGGAGAATCAGGATCGGCAATTCGGGCTTGCCTTACTAGTATCTTCATGCAGCAGTTGAAAATTTTATGCAATATAACCTGAATTTTTGTTTTAGCCCTATATTTGCAGCCCTTCGAAGGGTTTTTCGGGACGTAGCGCAGCCCGGTAGCGCACACGTCTGGGGGGCGTGGGGTCGCAAGTTCAAATCTTGTCGTCCCGACAAGCAAAGCTTAGCATACATAAAAAGGCCTGACAACAGCGATGTTCTCAGGCCTTTTACCTGCAAAATAAAATATCCTGCATTAATCCAGTTTCAGTACCGCCAGGAATGCTTCCTGTGGTATTTCCACGTTACCTATCTGGCGCATTCTTTTCTTGCCTTCTTTTTGTTTTTCCAGGAGCTTGGCGTTTTTGAGGTATTTCGGTGTGAGGAAAAACATGGCGTTTGGGCGCAAACCAAGTCAGTAAGCGAGCCGCGAAGATTCGCAAGCGGCGATGCGCCTGCCATGCGATGCAGTCTGGGCATTGTCCCGTTCAGGAGTGGCGGCATGACGCCGCCCCTCCTTTAAGGAACACCACGCGCGCGGGCCTGGCTCAGATGATCCGTAGGTTTTTCAC
>JANXRX010000243.1 GCA_025352905.1 Bacteroidota bacterium
CAGTTAACCAAACAGATCGGTATGAAGACCTTATCACAAACATGGTTTGCGGATGGCTATATTGATTTTGAATTGAAGAAGTACACACTTCTCGCCTACCTCCAGGAGATCGGCAAACATTTCTGCGAGAAAAAATTATATCCGCAACTCGCCGATCTGATCTTTCACTATAATAACCTTATCGCCTTCAGGGAGAATAAGAAATTTCTACAGGAGCAGTTCCCAAAAAGATTAACCGGCATACAGATCGAAAAACTGCAGCTACTGTTCCAATCACTCGTAGAGGATGATGACCTGATGAAAGAACTGGAGGATATTATCAATTACGCTTCGGGTACCATGAAGAAAGCGATCACCAGCGGTTCCGAGATCTATGAATTTGTGGAGAACAAGCTCACCATCGAACCCATCGGCATCATGCCCCTGGATCATAATGAAGGTTATTTTTTATTGTGTGAAGGGAGCTGTAAGAACACCTGGGTATACCAATACCGGCTAAGCATTTTTGAGAAACATGACGAGAAATACCGAAGCATTAAAACGGAATTCATTGATGTATGGCAGCGCAACATCGTAAACTCCTATCACAACATCAAGGCCCAGCTGATCAGGAACCGTTCTGATTTTCCCAACCCCGCAGTATATGCAGTAGAAACAGATCTTAGCCTCCCCATGGAAGAAACCCTGTTACCAATCGCCAAGAGAAGCCTGGTAAGATATATAACAGTAAACAATACCTAATAAATACTACCCTTTAAGCCTTATGCCTTACCCCTTATGCCTTACCCCTTACCCCTTACGCCTTATGCCTTACGCCTTACGCCTCTTTCTCACCCCTGTTCTTTTTCCATCATCAAATAGGCTTTAATAAACCCATCCAGTTCCCCATCCATTACCGGGCCCACATTGCCTACTTCATAATCAGTGCGGTGGTCCTTGATCATTTTATAGGGATGGAAAACATAACTGCGGATCTGGCTGCCCCATTCTATTTTCTTTTTGCCCGCATTGGTGGCATCAATCGTTTCTTGCCGTTTACGGAGCTCTTCTTCGTACAAGCGGCTCTTTAACATCTTCATGGCCAGTTCGCGGTTCTCGCCCTGTGTTCTTGCCTGTTGGCACTCTACAATAAAACCACTGGGAATATGTTTTAAACGAACTGCCGTTTCTACCTTGTTCACATTCTGACCGCCACTGCCGCCGCTTCGGTAAAAGGCCCATTCCAGGTCGGCGGGATTTACATTGATCTCGATACTGTCATCGATCAGCGGATACACATATACGGAGGCGAAAGAAGTATGTCTTCTCGCATTACTATCGAAGGGTGAGATCCGCACCAGGCGGTGCACGCCGCTCTCCGCTTTTAAAAAACCATAGGCAAAATCACCATCAAACTGTATGGTTGCTGTTTTGATACCGGCACCGTCGCCTTCCTGGTAGTCCAGGTCGGTGATGGTCCACCCCTGTTTATCGCCGTACATACGGTACATCCGTAAGAGCACCTCGGCCCAGTCCTGGCTCTCGGTACCACCGGCGCCTGAATTGATCTGGAGCACGGCGGGTAATTCGTCCTCGGGTTTATTAAGTGTGCTTTTAAATTCTGCTTCTTCTATCTGCTGTATAGCCGTTTCATAGGCGGATTTTACTTCGTCTTCCACTGCATCACCTGCTTTCCAGAACTCGAATAATACCACGAAGTCTTCCACAGCCGTTTCCAGCTGCTTATATAGCTTAAGCCAGTATTCGTTTACCTTAATTTCTTTCATGGTAGCCGTGGCGCGGGTATTATCATCCCAGAAGCCCGGCGAAAGAGAGAGTTGACGGTCCGTTTCTACTTTATATGTGCGGTTCTCAACGTCAAAGAAACCTCCTCAGGACAACTACACGGTCCCTCATAATCTTGATCTGTTCTTGTGTCATAGGCGCAAAAGTAAAGGAAAAAACAAGGGTAAGGCGTAAGGGATAAGGAATAAGTATTTAAAACCGGCAATAAAATAAGGGATAAACAATAAAAGATCCGGGGCTGCTTACCCTTATCCCTTATCCTTTACCCCTTATTGCCACAAACCTCATAAGCCGGATTCTGTTTCTAAACTATCATTTATCTGGCCGCGCCATTACTAGCGTGATCTTGCTGCCTACCCTGGATCGTGAACACTTTGCAGCGCAAATGGGGCGAGCAGCCCTCTAACGATCCTATACGTGGCATTACAGCACCCAAGGTTTACCCGTATCCCGTGTTACCACGGAACACTGTGAGCTTTTACCTCACATTTTCACCTTTTCCGCCCGGCTCGCACCGGGAAGTAGTTATTTTCTGTGGCACTATCTCTCTTCCTGCCCTGCGGCAGAAATGCCGGCTATTAACCGGTGGGTTGCTCTTCGCTGTCCGGACTTTCCTTTCTTCCGTTTAACGGGAAAAACGATAGCTCGGGTTTGTAGCGTAACAAAGATACATCGCTGATCTGATGATTGTAACAGGATTACACAGCGTTTTTCCTGTTAGCGTAAACTCTTTTCCCGATCCGGGAGTCAGGGGAGTATCATTTGAAGTTCTTTTGCTGCAAATACTAGCTTATGATGACATGTAAAAAGATAGCGCTCCTGACCGGCTTTGTAACAACTGTTTTAGTGAGTCATGCACAGCTCCAGGGAGGTAAAAAAAATATTGAAAAGCTTTGCGGCTGTTTTGATATACAGTTCAAATATGCAGAGACCTTCTCGCCCGATAACCAGTACAAATTTCATGAGAGGGAGAACCTGAACGGGATGGAACTGGTGATTCCTGTTGAAACCAGCGACAAAAAAATTGTTCTCCAGCATTTGCTCGTGATCAACGATTCAACTATTATCAAACACTGGCGCGAAGACTGGGTTTTTGAACAACCTGGTTTATTGGTATATGAAGGCAATAAGCAATGGACAAAGAAAATATTACCTGCGCAGGATGTGGCCAACAGTTGGGTACAAACCGTTTGGGAAACGGATGATGCACCCCGTTACCAGGGCATCAGCCAGTGGGTAAATACTGATGGTAAAACATTCTGGCAAAGCACCGTGAATGCACCTTTGCCAAGACGGGAATACAGCACAAGAAACGATTATAATATCCTGAAACGTGGTAACCGCATCCTGGTTACCGATTCTGGCTGGGTGCACGACCAGGATAACCAGAAACTGTTACGCACTGGCGATTCCTATCAATTACTCGCTGAAGAAAAAGGCGTAAACGATTATCACCGGATCAATATACAATATTGTGAAAAAGCAAAACAGTGGTGGGATGCCAACCATTTTTTCTGGAACATGGTAAGGCGTGAATGGGATAATTATATCAACACCCATAACAGCGTGGTATTACAGGGAACCATTGACAAGAAAAGGCTGTCTGATTATTTTGCGGACCTTGCCAAAGAATGGAATGAGAAAAAACTGACCAGGGAAGCGTTAGGCATTAAATTGAAAATAATCATTCAACAGTTTAACAGTAAATGAGTTGTTGGTCAGTGAGTTGTTGGTCATAAGACCGACAACGGCGAACGGCGAGATGCCGGGACGGACAACGGCGGGAATGAATGAGAGTTGTTGGTCATAAGACCAACAACGGCGGGATGGCGGGGACGGCGGGACGGCGCGCGGCGGGTAGCAGATTATCCGTACTGAAAAAATATTTCGGTGGCGCCGTAGCCGAAACGGGGATCGTACTGGTTGATATAGGTCTTTACTTCTTTCTTTGTTCGTAAGATCTCATGTACCTCATCCCGCAGTTTTCCGGTTCCTACCCCATGGATAATAATGAGCGAAGCCTGCCTGTGCGCCACAGCCAGGTCGTACCATTTCTGGAACGCATGCAGCTGCATGGTGAGGATCTCAAAGTTGCTCATGTTCTGCCAGTTGTCGGCAAGCTTCTCCATATGCAGGTCAACCACCGAGCGCGCCGGCTCAAGGTGTTGCCTGGCTTTGGATGCGTCATATACCCGGTATCCTTTGGCTGCGAGAGGGCCCAGTTCAAAA
>JANXRX010000290.1 GCA_025352905.1 Bacteroidota bacterium
AGCGCTGTTTCGATCTTTAAAACAGTGGCGGCGCTGACGGCTGCAGTAGCCGCATCCTCACCAACCAAACTGAACATTTTTTGTAAATGATTCTTATATGCATTCCGGATCGTGAGATTGCGGGGTTCATCCTTCAGGTAATAATCCCTGTCAGGCAAACTGGTACCACCCTGGCTCAGGGAAGGCATATATACCAAAACGTTCTTCCTGTCTGGTCCCACATTCAAACCAAATAAAGGATTGCCCATACCATTGGTACGAAGCGTAATCACTTCCCGCAATACATCATTGCTGCTGCTCATGTTGTTGATTCTGTCAAGGTCGGCTTTGATAGGCAGGTATCCTTTGGCTTCAATAGCGGCACTATCCATTCCGCTGGCGTAAAAATCACCAATGATCTGTGTTTTACGATCACGGCCGGTGTTTTTGGCAGCATCCTCCAGTAAAGTCTGTAAACGTTTGGAGCTTTCTTCACGCAGTTCATCAAAACTTCCCCAACGGGTTTTTGAGGCAGGCACAGGATTATTTTTTACCCATGAGCCATTCGCATACAGGTAGAAATTATCGCCCGGTTTTACACTCAGGTCCATATTTGCCTTGTCTATGTATTTTATTTTCTCAGGAGGATTTTTGCCTCCCGTGTTGGCCATGGTAATGATACCTGCAGAAAGTACAGCGGCGGTTGCCAGGAAAGATCTTAGCTTCATTGTTAACTGATTTTGTGAGGAACAATGTAATAATTCGTACGCAACTTATCGCAGCTATTTTATGAATGCGTTAAATTACACCGGATTCAACACCACCAAATGAAAAAAACAACCAGATGCCTTATTCCCTGCCTGGTATTGCTTTCCGCCTCCTGTAGTATTCAAAAACAGATTGGCCGGCAAGCCGGCCAGGATATTTTCAGCAATAAAGATTTTGCTTCCGCGCATGTAGGTATCAGTATTTATGACCCTGGCACCGGGCAGTATCTTTATAATTACCAAGGCGATAAATCTTTTGTTCCGGCGAGTAACATGAAACTGTTTACCTGCTATGCGGCCATGAAATACCTGGGCGATAGCCTGGTGGCATTGCGGTATGTTGATAAAGGAAACGGCACCATTGAAGTGGAAGCCAATGGCGATGCCAGTTTTTTACACCCCGATTTCAAAAACCAGCGGGTTGCCGATTTCCTGAAAAAACAAACGCGGATACTGTTAACCGATGAGAACTGGAAAGACAATGCGTTAGGACTGGGCTGGGCATGGGATGATTATAACAGCGACTACATGGCCGAAAGAAGTGTGATGCCGGTGTATGGCAATATCGGCAGGTTCAGGCAAGCCGGTGGCATACAGTCAATATTTCACAACCGGGATAACCAGTTACTGATCCGTTTATTGGCAGATACCCTGAAAACAAAGCTGGAACTGGTACACTTTACAATAGACCGGTTGCCGGATGTTGTGAAGCTCTATTCACAACCAACTGATTCCCTTCTTAAGATCATGATGCACCGGAGCGATAATTTTTTTGCGGAACAGACCTTGCTTATGCTAAGCAACGAGCGATTGGCAATGATGAACGATAGCCGGATCATTGATACTTTATTAAAGACCGACCTGAAAGACCTTCCGCAAAAAGCAAAATGGGTAGACGCCAGCGGACTCAGCCGTTATAACCTTGTATCGCCACAGGATTTTGTGTGGGTGCTCACGCAAATGAAAAATGAGTTTAAGTGGGAGCGCATCAAAGAGATCCTGCCAACAGGCGGAGAAGGTACTTTAAGCGGCTCCTATAAAAATTATGCGGGCCGCATCTACGCCAAAACCGGTACACTCAGCAACCATGTGGCCCTTAGCGGCTATATCACCACCAAAAAAGGCAAACAACTGATCTTCTCCGTACTGGTAAATGCGCACCAGGCATCCGCAGCTGCTATCCGGAAAGGAGTGGAGAAATTTCTGACTGGAGTGATGGATAAATATTAACCCCCTCATGTATTCTCCCCTCCCCAGGGGAGATGTCCGAAGGACAGAGGGGTCAACGCCCGAACATCTTATCTAAATAATCCTTTGTAAACTCTAAATAAGTAGGGCTGCCTGTTGGCGTAACATTCGGACTATTGCAGGTAAACAGGTCCTCTGCCAGGGCCAGCATTTCTTTTTGTGTTAAAGCCTGCCCGCTTTTGATGGCTTGTTGCCTGGCCATGCAGCGAATTAATTTTTCACGTTTGCTGAATGTGATATCGCTGCTGAAATGTTTGAACTGTTCTATCAGTAATTCGATTGAATGTTTTTCGTTACCCGCCAGTATATCAGCCGGGATCCCCTGTATCACAAAACTATTGTTGCCAAAGGGCTCTACCTGGTAACCGATCACAGCCAGATCCGGAAGCAGCTCTGTAAGAAAAGCCGCATCGGCGCCCGCCAGTTCAAGCGTTACGGGGAACATAGTTTTTTGCGTGGGCATCTGGCGGCCATGGGCCGATAGACTGTATCGCTCATACAAAACCCTTTCATGCGCCAGTTGCTGGTGTACCAATAAAAAGCCAGCGGTAGTGGATGCGATCACATAGGTGTTGTGTAATTGCAACAGGGGAGTATCGGCGACTAATTGTAAAGTTTGGCGTTTGGGGTTTGGCGTTTGGGGTTGTTTTGAGGTTTGGGGTTCTTCACCGGGGGTGGTAAAAAAATCTTTCCAGTGTTTTAGCTCGCCCGTATTATTTCCTTCAATAAAATGCGCCTGGTTTTTCTGGGTAAAAGTTTTGAATAAACCGGATGAACTGGCAGCTTCCTTCTTATCGTTTGTAAAAGGTTTGCTGATCGCATCCAATCCCTGTATTTCGGGGTTAAGCGTAAAATCCAGGGAAGGGGCAATGCTGAACTGTGCCAATGCATGTTTTACAGCAGCCTGCACAAACGCATAGATAATTTTTTCATCCTCGAACTTGATCTCCTGCTTGGTAGGATGCACATTGATATCTATCTGTGAGGGGTCGAGATCAATATACAATACATAACCCGGGAAACTGTCTTTGGCGATCATCTCATCAAAAGCGCCGCTCACCGCATGGTTCAGGTAAGCGCTTTTGATAAAACGGCTGTTCACAAAAAAATATTGGTCGCCCCTTGTCTTGCGGGCCGTTTCGGGCTTGCCCACAAAACCATAGATATTCATGTAGTCCGTTTCCTCGTTCACACTCACTAACCGCGCATTGTATTGAGAGCCGAGGATCTGTACGATGCGCTGTTTCAAACTTCCCGACTCGAGGTGAAAAACTTCCTGGCCATTACTGGTCATCGAAAAGAATACCGTAGGAAAAGCCATGGCCACGCGGATAAATTCTTCTACAATATGCCGCATCTCGGCGGGGTTGCTTTTTAAAAAATTTCTTCGTGCCGGAACATTAAAAAAAAGATTCTTCATGCTGATACTGGTACCCACCGCACAGGCGCATAGTTCCTGTTTACTCACTTCACTGTTCGCTATTTCAATATAGGTACCCAGTTCATCTTCCGCCCGTTTGGTTTTCAGTTCTACCTGTGCTACTGCCGCAATGGAAGCCAGGGCCTCGCCACGAAAACCCATGGTTTTGATCCGGAAAAGGTCCTCAATATTGCGGATCTTACTGGTGGCATGGCGCTCAAAAGCCATACGGGCATCGGTACCGCTCATGCCCTTGCCGTTATCAATCACCTGTATCAGCGCTTTACCGGCGTCAGTGATTACCAGGCGGATTTCTGTGGCCCCTGCATCGGCCGCATTCTCCAGTAATTCCTTAACCGCACTGCACGGCCGCTGGATCACTTCTCCCGCCGCAATCTGGTTGGCAATATTATCCGGTAATAATTGTATGATATCCGACACGGTGAATCTGCTGTTTGATAAAGTTTGTAAAAATAGCATTCTCCCCGCTTACTCAGGGAGAATGCAGTCGATTTTGCTCATCCCGGCAGAATTAACTTTTGGAAACCGCGAAAACTCCCTTAAAAGTTGCGCTCTTACGTTAATTTTGCGCTTTAAACAGGATAGAAATGACATTAAGTGCGGATATCAAAAAAATAGAACGGCATTTTGTGCCGGCAGGTTTTATCATCACCAATTGGGAATCGCTGGAGCCCTATTTTCAAAACCTGGCGGAACGGAAATTAGCGTCGCCAGGTGCCCTGGAACAATGGCTGAAAGATATGAGCGAACTGGAAGCAGTGGTAAGTGAAGACGCCTGCTGGCGGCAGATCAAAATGACCTGCGATACGACCGATAAAAACCTGGAAGAGGCGTTCACTTATTTCTGCATGGAAATACAGCCAAAGCTACAGCCTTATGCCGACCTGCTTAACAGGAAACTGATCGATTGCCCCCTTACCACGGAACTGGACCAGGCGAAATATTTTACATATTTACGGAGTGTGAAAAAGAACATAGATCTTTTTCGCGAAGCTAATATTCCACTGCAGGCAGAACTAAGTGTGATGCAGCAACAGTATGGAGCGATCGCGGGTAAGATGACTGTGGAAGTAAACGGAGAAGAATATACTTTACAACAGGCGGCCAAATTCCTGGAGAGCCACGACCGTAACCTGCGTGAACAAGTGTACCGTAAGATACAGGAGCGGAGATTACAGGATGAGCAGGCGATGCATGATCTCTATACACAACTCATTCAGAAAAGGGATGAGGTAGCGAAGAATGCCGGCTTTGCCAATTACCGCGATTACAAATTTGTAGAACTCGGGCGTTTTGATTACACGAAAGAAGATTGCTACCAGTTTCATGAAGCGGTAAAACTGCATGTGCTGCCCCTGATAGAAATGATCTACCGGAAGAAAAAAGAGAAGTTAAAACTGGATACACTCCGTCCATGGGATACGGAGGCCGAACCGGAAGGCATTCAACCCCTGAAACCGTTTACCGATGGAAAAGAACTGTATGAAAAAACAGTAAAATGTTTTGAACAACTGAATCCCTTTTTTGCCGATTGCCTGAGAAAAATGAGTGAACTGAAACACTTCGATCTCGAGAGCCGCAAAGGAAAAGCGCCCGGTGGATATAACTGCCCGTTAACAGAAAGCGGCGCGCCATTTATTTTTATGAATGCAGCCGGGCAGATGAGCGATGTAACCACCATGGTTCATGAAGGCGGGCACGCAATTCATTCCTTCCTGGCACATAAACTGGCTTTAAGCGCTTTCAAGGAATACCCAATGGAGATCGCAGAAGTAGCCAGTATGTCGATGGAACTGTTTAGCATGGATCATTGGAACGCTTTCTTTACGAATGATGCGGACCTTACCCGTGCCAAAGAGCACCAGCTCGAAAGAACCATTACCATTTTTCCCTGGATCGCAATTATAGATAAATTCCAGCACTGGGTATATGAAAATCCCAAACATACGGTGCCGGAAAGAACAACTAAATGGATGGAGATCTTACAGGAATTTTCAACAGACAGTATCGATTATACCGGGCTGGAAGCTTATCGAAAAATTGGCTGGCAGCGCCAGTTACATTTGTTTGAAGTGCCTTTCTACTATATTGAATATGGTATCGCACAATTGGGCGCTATCGGTCTCTGGATGCAGTACCAGCTGGATCCAGAGCAGGCATTGACAAATTATATAAATGCGCTGAGCCTCGGCGGCACCAAAACACTGCCCGAATTATATGCAACTGCAGGACTCAAATTCGACCTGTCGCCCGCACACATCAAAACACTGATGGAGTTTACCGCGAAAGAGATGGGTAAACTGTATTGATCAACAGCCATTTCAATAAGAAAAAAGTAAAGACAAAAAAGATAATGAAGCGTATCTGCTTACTACTTTAGCTTTTTAAGTTCTCGAGTCTCTCACAGAGGACTCGTTGTATTGGAAGCACAGCCGGGTAGCCATTACTCTTTTTTATTTGATGGAAAGCCATTTTCAACAAGAGGCTTTTTTAAAATTACCGGTGATAAAATGGTACAATTTAGCGGCGGATAAGATGGATTTATGGAAAATTTAATATGATCGTCAGATGTATTTTTAAAATCAAGCATGTGTAAGAAACTGTAATCATTCTTTTTATCGGCAGGATCTGTAAGACCTGGAACGGGGGATGCTGTATAAATCTCATTCTTAATAAACAAAGTAGTATCCCGTGATTCTTTGCACTTGCCTAATTGATAATTAATCGGTAAAAAAAAGGTTTTGCTTTGAACGGAAACATTTTCCTTTTTCCCGGGTTCCCATTGACCATTAGTTGAAAAAAAAGATTCTTTCAAAAATGTCTCTAAAAAAGACGGCGTTCCTTCATTGAAATAAATGTCTGTTATATTTCCTTGTGATGAGATACTAAATTTTATAAAACAGATTCCCGAACCGCAGCCATTAATGCGTGTGTAATTCGTCTGAAAAAACTTCCTGATACAACAAGACAGGTCACAATCATTTTTATCTGATGAAACAATATAGTTTCGTTGCTGTGAATTTGCTATTAATGTTAGAAAACAAAATAACAGCATACATATTAATCCTGCTGGTACCCGGTTTTTCATCGTTTTAAATTCAATGTCCGCAAGCCTTGCCTAATCGGCCATCCATATATTTTGCGAACACGGCATATAAATATTTAGAGCAGCGTTACGAGAAATATCTAAATCCTTTATTCTTTATTGTCAGCAAGTGGAGGTGAAGCCGGTCCCTGCGGGGGTCTGTTCTGTTGTGGCCGGTTGCCCTGTGGTCTGTTACCCTGTTGCGGTCTTTGACCCTGGTTAGGATTTTTGGGACCCTGCTGCTGCCCACGATTTTGTTGCGGTGGTCTCGGGCC
>JANXRX010000315.1 GCA_025352905.1 Bacteroidota bacterium
AATAGTGGATGGGCTGACAAAGATCTCGAGCGTGATCGATACGAATACCAGTCAGCAGGCAGAGAATTTTAAAAAGATCCTGCTTACCCTTACCAATGACCCGCGGGTAATACTGATCAAACTGGCCGACCGGCTGCACAATATGCGCACGCTCGATCATATGAAGCGGGAAAAACAACTGAAGATCGCTTCTGAGACCATTTGGGTATATGCGCCTCTTGCCCACCGGATGGGGCTGTACAATATCAAGACTGAACTGGAAGACCTGTCCATGAAATACATGGAGCCCGAAGCTTACCGCGATATTGCGAGGAAACTGGCAGAGACCAAAAGGGAGCGGACCCGCTATATCAATGAGTTTATCCGCCCGTTAAAAGAAAAATTATCGGCTGCAGATTTTAATTTTGAGATCTATGGCCGGCCAAAAAGCATTCACTCGATCTGGAACAAGATCAAAAAGAAAGCAGTTGCTTTTGAAGAAGTATACGACCTGTTCGCCATCCGGGTAATATTGGATTCTCCCCCCGAAAAAGAAAAAGAAGATTGCTGGAAAGTATATTCGATGATCACAGACGAGTACAGTCCTTCGCCCGAGCGGATGCGTGACTGGCTAAGCAATCCAAAGAACAATGGTTATGAGGCCCTGCATACGACCGTTATGGGGCCGCAGGGTAAATGGGTGGAGGTACAGATCCGAACCAAGCGGATGAACGAGATAGCCGAAAAAGGCCTGGCTGCCCATTATAAATATAAAGAGGGCAGCAATGATGAGGACCGGTTCGACAAATGGTTCGGCCAGATAAGGGAAGTGTTGAGTACACAGGATTCGGATGGGGTTGATTTCCTGCAGGATTTTAAAACCTCTTTCCTGGCAGAGGAGATCTATGTATACACACCAAAGGGTGAGGTAAAAATGTTACCTACAGGAAGTACTGCACTCGATTTTGCTTTTTCGATCCATTCCGCCATCGGCACAAAGTGCATCGGCGCCAAAGTGCATCACAAACTGGTGCCGATCAGTTATAAACTCCGGAGCGGCGACCAGGTTGAAATCATTACCAGTAACAAACAAAAGCCCTCAGAAGACTGGTTGGGTTTTGTGGTTACCGCCAAGGCCAAAAGCAAGATAAAAGACGCGCTCAGGGAAGAAAAAAGAAAAGTGGCGGAAGATGGCAAATACACATTGCAAAGAAAGCTGGAGGGTATAGGTGCGGCTTATAATTATGCCAATATAGAAGAATTGGTCCAGTTTTATAAGTTACCCTCATCGCTCGACCTCCATTATAACATCGCAACCAAAGCGATCGATCTGAAAGAGCTGAAAGAGTTCCAGGTGCTGGGTGATAAGATCGAAATACCCAAACCCAAACCGGTTATCCCGGAGATCCCGGCAGAACACGGCCATCAAAAAAATTATAACAAGAAAGATTCGGAGCTGATCATTTTTGGCGAAAGCAGTGATAAGATCATGTATCATCTCGCCAAATGCTGCAACCCTATTCCGGGTGATGATGTTTTTGGTTTTGTTAGCACCGGCAAGGGTCTGATCATCCACCGGACAAACTGTCCTAATGCCGCACAGTTATTAGCCAATTACGGGCACCGGGTGGTAAAGACCAAATGGGCCAAGAACAAAGAAATATCCTTCCTCACAGGCTTACAAATCGTTGGGCTGGATGATGTGGGTGTGATCAACAAGATCACTAATGTGATCAGTGGCGATCTTCGTATCAATATTGCCGGTCTTACCATCGAATCAAAAGAAGGTCTGTTTGAAGGAACCATCAAAGTATTTGTACACGATAAAGAAGAACTGGAAGAACTGGTGACCAGGCTAAAATCCCTGAACGGGATACAAACCGTTGACCGTTTTGATGCGGAATCGGTGAGCTAAAAAATAAAACCAAGCCATAAACGACAAACCACAAACTAACCTTACTTTTGTCGCGATTCAAAAAATTGTTATGGTTGATGTAATTCTGGGTTTACAATGGGGTGATGAGGGCAAGGGTAAGATCGTTGATTATTTTGCGCCCAGGTATGATATCATTGCCCGTTTCCAGGGAGGCCCCAATGCAGGCCATACTTTATATGTTGAAGGAAAGAAAATGGTGCTGCACCAGATACCCTCCGGCATCTTTCACCAGAATACCGTGAATGTGATCGGCAATGGCGTAGTACTTGACCCGGTTACCCTGAAAAGAGAATGTGATGCGGTATCCGCTTTTGGTATTGACGTAAAAAAGAACCTGTTTATTTCTGAAAGAACCAATATCATCGTTCCTACACACCGTGCGCTTGATAAAGCTTCTGAATTGTCTAAAGGCGACAGTAAGATCGGATCTACTTTAAAAGGGATCGGTCCTGCGTATATGGATAAAACCGGCAGGAACGCTTTGCGTGTAGGCGACCTGTTACATAAAAATTTTACTTCACAGTACATCAAACTTCGTTTAAAGCACCAGAAACTGTTAGACAACTTTCATTTTATTGAAGATATCTCAGCATGGGAAGAAGAATTTTTTGAAGCGCTTGAATTCCTGAAAACGCTTAATGTGGTGAATTGTGAATATTTTATCAATAACCAGATCAGCGCCGGCAAAAAAGTACTGGCCGAGGGTGCGCAGGGAAGTATGCTGGATATTGATTTCGGCACTTTTCCTTTTGTTACTTCCTCCAATACCATTTCGGCAGGTGTCTGTACAGGTCTTGGCGTATCCCCCAAGCAGATCAATGAAGTGATGGGTGTTACCAAAGCGTATTGTACCCGTGTTGGCGGTGGGCCCTTTCCTACTGAACTGGAAGATGCCACCGGCGAAGAACTGAGGAAAATTGGCAGCGAATTCGGCGCCACTACCGGCCGGCCGCGCCGTTGCGGGTGGATAGACCTGGTTGCATTAAAATATGCCTGTATGCTCAATGGCGTTACCCAGGTAATCATGACCAAGGCTGATGTACTGGATGCTTTTGACGAATTGAAAGTTTGTACGGCCTATTCTATCAATGGAAAAGAAACCAGGGAAGTTCCTTTCCAGATGTCCGGCATAAAAATTGATCCTGTTCTGGAAGCATTTAAAGGCTGGAACCTGGATACGACCCAGATCAGGGAAGCTTCGGTTTTGCCGGCCACAATGAAAACGTATATTGACTTTATTAATAACTATATCGGGGCGCCTGTTACTTATGTTTCCAATGGACCCGGCCGGGACCAGATCGTTCATATCTGACAATAATTGGCACTTGGTTTGTTAAAGAAAAAATTTTTTTGGTTAGTAATCAATTGCGTTGAAAATTTACGCAACCAATCTTATTAGAAATATGGCAGCGAAATCTGATAAGGATATTAAATCCGAAACTCCGAAAACCACGGCGCCTAAAAATGCTGATGCGAAACCGTCTTCTAAAAGCAAGAAACAATTAGAAGATGATGATGATATTGACGACGATGATGATGAGGCGGAAACCAAATCACCTGCCAAAAAATCAGCCCCAAAAGCATCCGGCAAAAAATCAAAAGATGACGACGACGATGCCGATGATGATACCGTAGAAGAAACCGAAGACGATTGGGAAAAACCAGAAGAAGAGGATGACTGGGATCCGGACTTTGATGAATTTGATATCCCCAAGAGTAAAGGGAACAAATCGGCCAGCCCTGCTAAAAAGAAGGGAGAAGAAGAGGAAGATTTTAAGTTGGATGAAGATTTCAAAGAATTTGATCTCTTTAATGATAAAAGCGGCGGATTTGATGATGATGAAGACGATGATTTCTAAGATCATCTTTAACTGATGTGAAAAGAATAACGGCAACTTTCCCGATCACAGGTATTGATACATTCAAAAAACAAATGTTGAACTGGGCCAACCGGTTTAATATTTGCTCTTTCCTGGATAATCACCATTATTCTTCCGGTTACCAGACCGTAGAATGCCTTGCCGCTGCAGGGGCAGTAGAAACATTTACCGCCTCCCTTACAGAACTTGATCCGTTTATAGAAAGCAGTAACGACTGGCTCTTCGGGCATCTCAATTACGATATAAAGAACCAGATTGCGCATTTGCGGTCTGCACATCCCGATCATATCGGCTTCCCTGATCTTTTTTTCTTCCGGCCCGAAACAGTCTTACAGCTGAAAGAGAATGAGCTTACAATCGCCACTTTTAAAGATCCGCAGGTTATTTATGCAGAAATCCTTGCCTGCCCGCAGGCTATGGATCATGAACCGTTGACCCTTTCTATACAACCGCGCATGTTGCGTGAAGAATACATTGATTCTGTCAGGCAGATACAGCAACAAATATTGCGCGGCGACTGTTATGAACTCAATTTTTGCCAGGAGTTTTTTGCAACTGGCGCAAGGATCGATCCTGTATCTGTATATGAGCAGCTCACGGCGCTTTCACCCAACCCTTTTTCCTGCTTTTATAAACTGGAGGATACATATGTTTTGTGTGCCAGTCCCGAACGTTACCTTCAAAAAAAAGGGAATACACTTATTTCGCAACCCATCAAGGGTACTTTTAAAAGAGACCTTACTAATGCCTACTCGGATGAAATATTAAAAACGGCTTTACAGAACAGCGAGAAGGATAAAAGCGAAAATGTAATGGTAGTGGACCTGGTGCGTAACGATCTTAGCAGGGTTTGCGAAGAGGGAACGGTGAGGGTTGATGAATTGTTTGGTATCTATACTTTCCCGCAGGTGCACCAGATGATCTCTACCATTTCCGGAACCTTACAAAAAAATACCCCCTTTACAGACATACTACGCGCAACTTTCCCCATGGGTAGTATGACCGGTGCGCCCAAACAAAGGGTGATGGAACTGATAGAGAAATATGAAAAAACAAAACGCGGGATCTATTCCGGCGCCGTAGGTTACATCAGTCCCGGTAAAGATTTTGATTTTAATGTAGTGATCAGGAGTATTCTTTACAACGCGCAGGATCAATATCTTTCTTACCTCGTGGGCGGCGGTATCACTTTTTACAGCGACCCAGAAAAAGAATATGAAGAATGCCTGTTAAAAGCGGAAGCGATAAACCGGGTTTTAACTGCCATTTGAAATTCTCTACATTTCCATAAGCTGTTTAGACAGGCGGAGCAGGGATACCTCATCAAAATGAGCAGTCATTACCTGCAGGCCAAAGGGCATTCCGTTGGGATGTTTGAAGATTGGAATTGAAATACCCGGGATCCCCACCAGGTTGGCGAATACCGTATAAATATCTGCCAGGAACATTTCAACAGGATCCTGTGTCTTCTCCCCGATCTTAAAAGCGGGTGCGGGTACTGTGGGTAAAATAATGGCATCAAACTTTGAAAATATTTCCCGCGTACGGTCGCTTAATATCCTTCTTACCTGTTGGGCTTTGGTGTAATAAGCATCAAAATACCCGGCGCTTAATACAAAAGTGCCTAACAGAATCCTGCGTTGAACTTCTTTGCCAAAACCAATGCTTCGGGAGGCCTTATATAATTCGGTAAGATCAAGGGCCTCACCAGGTACGCGGTAACCGAATTTAACCCCGTCGTAGCGGGAAAGATTACTGGAGGCTTCTGCGGTGGTCAAAACATAATAGGCAGGAACAATATAATCAAGTAAATCAAAATCAACAGGCTCTATACTATATCCGGAAGCGGCTGCTTTTTTGATAAATGCCTGTATTTCCAGTTTGATGGCAGGGTCCAGGCCGGGATGTTCCAGCGCTTCTTTGAAATACGCTATCCGGAAGGGGTTCCCCGCTTTTTCCAGTTCTTCGGAAAAATGCGGAACCTGTTTCTGCGAAACGGTACTATCAAATGCGTCTTCGCCCGCGATCACTTCCAGTACCCGGGCCGCATCTTCTACCGAATGGGCAAAAATGCCGACCTGGTCAAAGGAAGAGGCATAAGCGATCAGTCCATACCTTGAAACCCGTCCATAAGTAGGCTTGAGGCCGACCACACCACAAAAATCGGCGGGTTGCCTCACCGAACCGCCCGTGTCACTACCCAGGCTAACCATACATAAACCTGCCTGCACACTTACCGCAGATCCGCCGGAGGATCCGCCCGGTACACGGGTCTCATCAGCGCCATTCTTAACCACGCCATAGGCTGAATTTTCATTACTGCTACCCATGGCAAACTCATCGCAGTTCTGCCTGCCGATAATGATCGCACCTGCGGCGAGGAGTTTTTCCACCACGGTGGCGTTGTAAATAGCTGTAAAATTTTCTAGGATCTTTGAGCCTGCTGTAAGGGTGTGATCTTTATAACTGATCACATCTTTTAACCCCACCACCACACCGTGTAAGGGCTGAAGTATTTTTTGTGTGGGTCTCTGCAAATCAAGTAAAGCCGCGCGCTCCAGGGCTTCGTCTGTATATACTTCCAGAAAAGCGTTGAGTGATTTTCTCGAACGGATAGCTTCTATATAACAAAGAACGGCCTCCACACAGGTGGTTTGGCCGTTCTGTAATGCTTTATGATAGTCTTTGATTGTGGTGTAGCTAAA
>JANXRX010000326.1 GCA_025352905.1 Bacteroidota bacterium
GTAACCAAACCCGGTTCCATTATCCCTGATATCAATGCGGATTTTTTTTGCATCCTGCCGGCAATTGATCCAGATCTCACTGGCGCCCGAATGTTTGATCGAATTGGTCATGATCTCCCTGATCACCCGGTAAACATGGATACTTTTTGCCGGTTGATAATGCGCATCTTTAAACGATAGGTCAACCGTTACTTTGATATTACCCGCTGCCCGTATCTCTTCAAAAAGATCCAGTAAAGCGGGTTTCAATCCATGCGATTCCAGTATACGTGGTACCAGGTCGTGCGTGATCTCTTTGATCTTTTCTTGTTGTTTTCTTACCTGCGTGCTTACTTTTTCCAGTATCGGATTCGTTTTACCCGTATCCACCTGCTGCAATAATAAGCCAATGGCAGATAAGCCGGTACCGAGTTCATCATGCAGATCGGCAGAGATCCTTTCCCTTTCACCGTCTATCAGTTCTATCTCGCGAAAAACCTGTTTCTGGTAATCCCGCAAACGCTGACGCTGGTGTTTGAAGAGCGACACGATGAAGAGGGCCATTAAAAAAGTCAGAAACCCCAGGCTGGTGATCAGGGTAAAGTATACGGCATTCGTTTGGGTATCCATAAGATGGCTATCGTGTAAGTAATATTGGTTACAATGTTGAGCAGGCTTAGAATAACCCACAATCTTTGATAGAATTCCCCTGAGACCGCCATGGGAAAAATATTAAAGATGAGAATAAAGGCCTGGTAAGTATAGTAAACAAGAAAGCTGACGCAAAGCATCAGGTCGGTCTTTCTATAAGGAACATTTGTGCCGCTTAGTAGCAGTTGTGTGAACTTATCCATGCTGATATAAACGATAAACACAAAGGAAACCATCCGGAACAGGGTATTGTCCTGCGACAGGGAATGCAGGATCCGGTTATCGGCTATCCAGATAACGATGCCAGCAACAGCAGGAACCAGGTAAGCGGTTTTCCTGCACTCATTGAGCCGGTAAAAAAACCATAGAAACAACAGGAACTCAATCAGTGTGTACAGATTTGAATTCAGCATATTGTTCCTATGGTATACGATCACGAAATAGCTGGTGATCTCATTGAGTAACCCTGTCCAGAACAGGATCAGCAATGGGAAGTACCGTTTATATAATACCGGTAAACGGGCCAGGATAACCAGGGCCGGCAGTGCTATGGAAAAAGCGGAAACGATCGCTACCTGGAAATAATTCATTGCTATCCATTTAACGGGGAGTCTGGCGGACAAACCGGGGGACAGTGGAAGGCGTTTTCGAGGATGATACCATCATCGTCGTCATCGTCATCGTCTGTTTCTGTACCGCTTTGTTGCAATTGAACGGGGGGGAGGATGTCATGACCGCCTGCATCTGCAGCCACCAGAACGCTGTGAATACTGTTGTCTTCCTTTCTTCCTAAATATATACGGAAAGAACGGGCTCCGGGCTGGTTGCATAGTTTAAGGACAGATTCTATAGTAAATGTTTCGCTCAGGAATAGATCGGGGCCGGGATCGTTCCTGTAGCGGGTTGTTAATTCGATGGCTTCTGCCAAACTGATCTGGTGTGGGATGAATGTGCGCATAAAATTGGTTTTAGGACGGCAACTTATATGGCTGCGGCCCCCTTAGACAGAGTGCTAGCACTCTATTTGTTACGGCTACCACTCTATTTTGCGCAAATGGGGGGTTTCGACTATCCGCGCATGTATCAGAAATGTATTTTTATATCCATCTATGAAGATTACCGTTAATAAACGACCCTTACTATTGTCTGCAGTAGTGCCTGCTGGTTATGAGAACTACCTGATCCCCGGCGCCACTGTAAAAGGCTTTGCCGCTTCCGGAAAAGTGGTATTTGTACAGGAAGTGGAGATCGGGGCCAGCACCCTGTACGATATCAAGCTCAGTACACAGGAACCCGCCCGGTTTGAACTTGATACCGGCCGTGAACTTTCCATGGTATTGATCAGCCTGCAGGGGAACTGGCAACTGAATTCGCCCCAGTTTGGCCAGAAAGAGATCCGGGAAGGCCATTTTAACCTGCTGGTTACCCGTGGGTTACAGGTAACGGGCGTGTTCAGGATGAAAAAAAAGTATGAACTGGTCTTATTAACCTATGCTAAAAATAACCTTTCCGAAAAGTTTCTGCTGTTCCCTTCCCTCGAAGAAACGGCCGCATTCGTGTTCAAAAAGATTTCCTGGCTATTGTTTGAACAGAGCCCGCCCGCAGGCGCGCTGATCATGGAGCATGTATTGCAGTTGGTACATTCATCTTTTTATCCCGTATCGCAGAATTTTCACGATCATTATATCAACCAGCTGCTTTTGAATGTGCTGGACCTGGCGGCTAAGAACCTCGCGCCTTCCTTACGGTATTCATCCGAAGAGATCAATGCCCTGTATGGCGCCAAATTGTGGATAGACGCGCATATCGACCGGCATTATACCATCGAAGAAATAGCGAGGGAAGTAGGCTTGAACCGGCGCAAACTGGGCACGGGGTTCAAGGATTTGTTTGGCATGGGACTGTATGCCTACCTGCTGGAAGAAAGATTACAGGGCGCCAAAAAACAATTGGCGGCATCAAGAAAGCCCATCAAAGAGATCGCAAAGAATGCCGGCTACCATAGCACCAGTAATTTCAGTATCGCGTTTAAGAAAAAGTTCGGGGAAACGCCGGGGGCGTTCAGGAAAAAGTAACTCACCCCCTTCCCCTCTCTACTCGTAGAGAGGGGAAGGGGGTGAGTAAGAAAGTTGTGGGCGCATACTATCTATTTCATCCCTCATAATTTTCCCTTGATAGCTTGCAGGAGCATTTAATTACGATCCATGCTCCGGAAAATCATTATCATAGCCGTTCCTTACCTGCTGATGTTTTTGTTTGCGTATACTTCGCTGAGTAAGCTGGGCGACCGTAGTTTTTTCAGTTCCCAACTGGGTTTGTACCCTTATATAAAACACATACATGTTTTTTTAAGCTGGGCGCTTCCCTTAACGGAGTTGGGGGTGGTATGCCTGCTGCTGTTCCCGGCAACGGTGCGGATCGGGTTGTATGTTTCCCTGTTTCTATTGCTGGTGTTTACGGCTTATTTAGGCGCCATGGTGCTGGCGGGTGTTCACCTGCCCTGTTCCTGTGGCGGGGTGATGCGTAAGATGAGCTGGCGGCAGCATATCCTGTTCAACGGTTTTTTTATCGTGCTAACAGGATATGCCTTTAGCCAGTGGGAGGGTACCGGACCGGAAAAGATCCTTTGATCCATATGCTTTATTGCAATTAAGCGGGGTTAACGCTTGTCCCCGCAAAAAAACGGGCATTTATCATTTTAAAAAATTTACCATGAAAAAGTTACATCTCGGATTATTGGTCGTTTTACTCGCAGCGGGTACAATGGCGTTTACAAAACCGGCTGCGCAGGCGAAAGAAACGAGCTTTGCCTGGTTTCAGACGGATGGGGCGGGCAATGTTATCGAACCTACAGATGAGCCGCCTTTCCAGGCAGAAGATCCCAATGGATGCCCTAATTCAGGGCTTACAGGTTGTTCTAAAGCGTTTGACGGATCAGAGCTTTCAGGAGGGGTGTATAGCCCGACGGGTGCGCTGGAAATAACGCACAAGAAGCCATAAGTTTTTATAAAAGCCAGGCAATATTTGCCTGGCTTTTATTTGGAATTTATTCGATTTTCAGATCAAAATTTACTGTCTTTGGCGCGAGACATTTTTCATCAGTACAGGCCTGGTAAGTAATAGACCCGGAAATACCGGTACTTACTTTTGCTCTAAGCGTTATTGTCTGAACGAGATCAAGTTTGTTGGCATAACGCCAGTCGGTAGAACCGATAATCTCATCTGTATGAATTTCTTTGTTGCCGATCTCTTTTGTCTTACCCTCAAGAATTACCAGGGGATTATGGGAAAACATAACCCTGGTAGGTAAGGGTATAGCATTCCTGGGTTGCCTTTGTGCATAGACATGCCATCCTGGTTGAACCCTGGCTGTCAGGTGTATGTCATAGCCGCTACCCGTTTTTTTTATTAGGGAATATGCCCAGGCTACCGGGTTCTGCGCAAATACTTTCAGACTAAATACCAGAAAGCTGAACAATATTATTTTTATTTGTTTCATTTTATTTTAGTTAGCCTGTTTTTATCAATCGCTTTTACATCGTCCCTGATTACCAACATATCAATAACCCGGTATTCTTCCACCAGGTCTAATCCATATGCCTGCAGCTCTTTCCGTATGGAAGGAATATCTGAAAATTCTGAATGGATTTCCATATCAATATTAGCTGTATAGTGTGTATCGTTTATGATTGGTAAAGGGTTTTTACCATTGGTCCAGACAAGTGAATGAAATATAGACGTTTCAAGCGGCATATTGTGAATGGAAAGATCTGTGCCTAATGGGTCAGCTCTTCTAAAACTACCGCGGCCGCCTTTTGTATGGAGTAAATCTAAGTTTGAAATACGCTTTAGCACAAGGCATTTGATTTTACGCTTTTCTATACGTCCGTGTAAAGAGAAAAACCGGTCCAGGTCCTGCTTCATCATATCAAATATATGGGGAGCTCTTTCCAGGGGTACTTTTATATCATAAACATAGGCATTTTCTGTCGACCAACTGTCTACCAGATCCGGCTCATCCGGTATCAAATATTGTCCGGGATTCTTTACTTCCATAACAAGCCGGTTATCTGGCGAAAACGTTTCAGATGTATCCCCATTAAAAGCATATTTATACATCTCAAGAATAGGCTGATTCAATATTTCTATCCGGTATGGTCTGTGGGTAACAGGGTCCCTCTCCCAGCGAAAGCCGCCCTTATATGCATCTGTGACGCGCTCCATGATAAAGGAATAATACTTCAGATGCTGCAACTGTCTCCCATTACCCTCCAGCCAGGTAGGTACGGAAAAATCAAAATCCATTTTGTCCTCCTTCAACGACAGTTTCACGTCTTTCCCATCAAGATGGGCCTGGATATTTCTTGCGGATGTATTAAATCCAATTGTTTTCTGGTTAAACAGGCCTTTTTCATCAATCCATATATGCGTTGGCACTGTACAATAGGTAAATATTCTTGACAACAGGGTGTCTTCCGTAATCGAAGGAAGATGGTTATTGCGGACAATATTCGTTTTTAATTTATTTATATCAGCATCTTTGCTCTGTGTTACTAAAATGATCTGTATTTTATCATTGAATTTGTTTTGAAGCCTTTCCATTTCAGGCATAGCCGCAATGCAACTGGTACAGGTGGTATTCCAAAAATCCAGTATCAGTAACTTGCCCTTGAAATCTGAAATTTTAGCAGTTGATTTTTCATAATTTCTGATGGCGCCGATATTTATATCCGGAACAAGTTGACCGATTATAACTGAATCATATATGGTTTGAAAACTGTTTCCGGTTGCTTTACAATTGCCGGTTACAAAAGCGATAAAAAATAGTATGATTAGAATTTTTTTCATAATGCCTTTTTTTATTTTTAAAAAATTACCTTGGATTCTGCACCATACCCGGGTTGAAGCTGATTACGTTATCAGGTATTGGGTAAACATATTTAGGATCATTGGGAGCAAGCGTATATTGCTTGCCCTGTATCGTATGTATAAGTGTTTTGGCATATGATGGGTCCGTATTCAAACGTCGCAGGTCTGTCCAGCGAAGTGCGCGCATGACCAGTTCTTTTCTTCGCTCACTCAGAATGAGTTTCAAGGCTGTTGTCGCATCGGCCGCAGTAAAAGCTGTATAGGTTCCGGTCTTCCACCTCGTCTTTAATAGTGTGTTCAGGTCGGCAAGCGCCGCTGTGGAATTGTTTTTACGCGCATAGCATTCTGCACGGATAAGATACATTTCATCAGTAGCAAGCCCTGCAAAAAACATTGAACTGCCGTCATAGCTACCCAGGAAACTATAACCGCCAGCAACAATGGCTTTGTAAAACAATTTTTGTCTGAGGTCGTTCGCCAGGTACGAGCTATACAAAATACTGTCCACAAGACCAACGCCCGCGCTTATCGGTACTGCATCGACTCCCAGTATATTACAGGTAAAAATCACCTCGGCATTTCCATTTGAGAAAGGGAATGTTGCCGTTGTGCTGAATGTATTATAATCGAGTAAAGTGCTTTGTAATTTCAGGCTTGAATCGGCATATAATTGCGCGTTGTCATAATCTTTCATCGAGAGATAGGTTCTTGACAGCAGCGCATAGGCTGCCTGTTTGGAGGGCCTGGTTTTGTAGGTTACGAGTGAGGGTAACCATTTTGCTGCTTCTGTAAGGTCATTGATAACCTGGTCATAGGTTTGTTGTACAGTTGCCCTTACAGATGGCGCATTTACATCTGCAACCATCCGGAGTGGGATGCCGGGATCGGTTTGGGCCGTGGTTGGATTATAAGGAGCAGCAAAAACCTGTGCCAACTGGTAATATATATGTGCCCGGTAAAAGAGTGCACTTGCTCTTTCTATATTCCATGTGTTTTGATCCGCTGCCGCAGGGGTGATCTTTGAAAGCCCTTCTAAAACTACATTTGAATAAAACACACACCGGTAAGGATAATCCCAGTCGTAAATATCCGTACCTGTATAAGGCTGACTGGCCCAGGTATAGCAATTCTGGTATAAAGGTTTCAGTTGTACATAAAAAGCATCAGGGAGAAAATAATCATCCGCTCCCGTCTCGCCCAATTGCGGCACGATACCGAATGAGGTAGCCCCGTTCATTATAGCATCATTGTCAAGCAAAGCCTGCAGATCTTTTAAGCTGGTAGGAACAACTAAAGACTGATCGGGCTTGGCATTCAGGAAATCCGATTTGGTACAGCCGCCAAACGCTACCATAGCAAGGAGGGCCATACTGTATTGTATCATATATTTTTTCATCGTAGTTTATTTAATGGTTAGAAATTGATATTCACACCCAGCGATACCCTTGGCGATTCTTTAGGTACCCCGATATAATTGGGATCGATCCCCTGTTTATTGGCTGTCCAGAGTAAACCGGCATTGGATACGTAGAGGTACACACGCAGGTGCGGGAAAGGAAGCCGCGACCAGTTGCTTTTATCCAGGTCATAGGCCAGGTTAATATCTTCCAGCCGTATATTATCGGCTTTTTCAACCAGCACTTCTGCATACTGGTAAAAATTATCTCTTGCAGAAACGGCGGGGTATACTAAGGAAGGAACCGAAGTATGATTTTCATCACCCGCCTGCTGCCAGCGCTTGCTGTAATCCGCCGTGCCCGTCCAGTTAGAAAACAGGCTTCCATAAATAATGGATGGCCTGCGGAAATAATACCCTCCTTTATACGAAATGATAAATGAGAGGGATATATGTTTCCAGTTAAATGTATTTCTTAGGGATGCAGTGTACAGCGGTAACACGTTGCCATTATATTTTACACTGTCCAGTTTATTATTAGCAATACCTGTATAATTCTTGCTGGCGCTCCCTGCAAGGAACCCCATCGGGTCGCCGGTAACCGGGTCAAGCCCCGCCCATGCATAGCTAAACACCGCATAAACAGGTTTTCCGATTACGGGGTTGATCGTACTGCCGGAAATAGCCATATAGGTACTGGCGGCCCCTGTAGCCGGAAGTAAATAATTCGTTACTAAGGAAGAAGCATAACTGCCTATCAAAGTGGTTGTCCAGCCCAGTTTCCCACGAAGATTGTGGCTGCTGATCTCCATATCCCATCCATTGCCCGTCATAGCAGCAACATTTCCATAGTAGAGAGAAGTAACTCCTCCATTGACGATCAGCCCGGAACTGGGGTCCACGGGCGCCTGGCCCATCAGGTCCGTTGCATTCTTATGATAGTATTCAATGGAAGCCGTTACCGTATTGTTCTTCGAAGCCGCATCCAGCCCGAAGTTCCAGATCTTCACTTTTTCCCAGCGCAGCTTTTCATTCGGCGGGCTGCTGATCGTAGCATCGATGGCAGGAGTGGAGAAGGCGGTTGAAAACTTAGCTGTGGTGTATGCCGAGGTAAGTCGCGATACATTTCCATTACTTCCATACGTTGCCCTCAATTTCAGTTTTGGGAACAGGGAAGAATGATAAAAACTTTCATCACTCAATAACCATCCCGCACCCACCGACATTAACGGCGTTCCTTTCTGGTTCGCACTCACCCCAAAAAGATTCGCTTCATCCCGCCTGGCGCTTCCGCTCAGGATATATTTTTTCCGGAAGCTATAAGCGGCATTTGCATAATAGGAAACGAACCGGTCCGTTTTAGACGAATAACTTTGCTTCAAAGGGATTTGAGATTTTTGCGTCAGGTTATTATACAGGGGAAACTGCGTAACATAATCGATATTCGGAATGATCGTTGCCCTGTCTGGTTGATAACCGAACTGCCGCGACTGGTTACCAATGATATCCAGTTCCCTTACCTCCGAACCCGCTATCGCTGTGAGATCATGGATACCGCGCCAGGTATGCTGGTAGTTGAATTGTACCCTTCCCTGGTTAGAAATAGTGCTGCTGTTGCTGATATCCTGTATGCCTCCCGCAGGCAGCGGAAAGCTAAGTACGCCGGTAGTGGCATTAACCTGTGTAAACTGGTTCAGCAGGTTCCTCGCAAAAAAGGAAGAAGGGTTACGCATATCGATCGTTGACCCAAGCGAATTTTCAAACTGGTATTTGATCTCCGCCGAAAAAGAATTGTTCAGCTGGTAACGAAGCGCCGTATTGATAAGGAAGTCACTGGTTTTGGTCGTGTTATCTTCATTGCCAATATCCGTGATGGGATTATAACTCCAGTCAGCCAGCCCCTTTGCCGTTGCACCCTGTGCAAAAGCATCCCGGTAGTTTTCGGTAATGGTAACCGGTGTATTGTTATTATCTACCAGCCTTGCATACGGGTACAGCGCTTTACCGGCGCCATTGCTCAAACTGTAACCGGGATTATTTCCACTACTTGCGATGGACTGTGTATAGAGCAAACCCGCGTCTACCTGTAATTTTTTACTGATGCGGAAACTGTTTTGCGAGCGTAGACTTACGCGCTGGTTGAGCTGGCCAACCAGTGTAGACAGGTTCCGGTCGTAGCCGCCCGACAAATAATAATTATTTGATCCTGTGTTTCCGCTCACAGCCAGCGCATACTGCTGGTTCAGACCGGGGCGGTACAGGTATTTGCTGATGTCGTTGCGTGCGTCTGCACTCTTATAAGATTCTATCTGCGCATCTGCGGTGGCGGCGGCAATGGATCCGTTTGCCTTGGCAGCTAACAGTTCCACAACAGGCGTGAGTGGCGGATGCGAAGTGGTATTGGCGATATCACTGTTATAAAATCCTTTGCCATACAGGAATTTCTCCAGTTCAATATAATCGGGGGCGCTGATCTTTGAAATATTATTTATCTGCGGTCTTTGCTGGAAGGTCGTGTTACTGGTAAATTCGATCGTGGGCCTGGCGCTATGTCCTTTTTTAGTGGTGATCACGATCACGCCGTTACCGGCCCTCGCTCCCCAGATGGAAGCCGCGGCAGCATCTTTTAAAATGGTCACGGTTTCCACATCATTGGGATTGATATTGTTCAGGTCGCCATCGTAAGGAAAATTATCCAACACGATCAGCGGTGCAGCATTGGCATATATGGTTCCCCTTCCGCGTATCAGCAGGGGATCGGGTGCAGCGGCGCCCGCTACCTGTTGCCTGTTAAAGGAGAGACCGGGTGTAATATTTTCCAGCCGGTCAATAATACCGGTAGTAACGCTGCGATTTACGAGTTCATGGGTTATTTTTACAAACGAGCCGGTGGCTCTTTCTTTGGGAATATCCTGGTAGCCCGTACTAACGGTAACTTCTTCAAGTGCATTCGTATTGGCTTCGAGTATGATTTGAACGGGCATCCCTTTTGAAAAAGCGACAGGGATGTGTTTTGCCTGGTACCCAACTAAACGCACAATCAGCGTATCGTTAAGGTCAACCGATTCGAACCGGAAATTACCGTCAACACCGGTGGTGGCCCGGTGTTTACTTTTTTGTAAAACCAGGTCCACTCCGGCGAGGGGGGTATTATCTGTTGATACTACTTTCCCGTAAACCGGGAGGGTAGTAGAATTTGTTTGGGAAAAGCTTACAGCAGGGCACAGTAGTGCCAGTAAGCAAAATATGCGGATCATTTGCAGTTAGGTTTATGGTTAACAATGGGAAGGAAGGAAAACACCCATTGCTTACACCGGGTTCTTTGGCTTTTTAGCGAACTGGGATTTTAGCAGGCTCAGTGCCTTACCCTTTGGTGAGATAATGATCATCCGGTTTTTCATCTGGAAGCTCTTATAGCAGGAGTATACATAGGAAGGATGCCTGTCGCGCTTGCGGATAAAACCGCAACGCAGCTCCGCTATCCACTGTTTTACCAGGTAGTGCAAAACCCTGTTCATTGCCGCTTTAGGGATGAACGCGAGGCCCAAAGGTTGATATGTTGCGGTGTTGGCCGACATACATTTTGATCTGACCGGTTTACCGGTTTTTCAAATTACCATCCTGAGCCTTGTGTAGGTAGAGAAAAAAACGGACGTGGAACTCTACTTACCGCTTTAGAGGCCCTTGGAAGCCCGCACGCAAATAAGAGAGCCCACGCCGTAACGTGGGCATTCTACTTATCGTCTTGCGTGCTTTAAAATTTCCAAGATTTCTAAAGCAAGACTCAAAGCGAATGCTTCAAATGATTTATTGAAGTATCGCAAAAAAACTATTGAATCAAGAACAAACCAAATATACGAAAAATTTACTTATACCTGTATAAGTGGAAATTTTTTTTTGTTTGTCGTCCTTGTGCAACAGAATGGCGAAAAAAAATCAGAAAAATACCATTGATTGGTTCATTGTGAACAAAGTGAGGGAGATGCGTGTTCAGAAAGGCATTTCACAGGTGGATATTGCGGTTCATCTGAACCTGTCTACCGGTTTTATCGGCCAGGTAGAGAGCCCGAATTACCGGGCAAAATATAAAACACTCCATTTAAACGATCTCGCCAAACTCTTTAAATGTTCCCCTAAGGATTTCTGGCCGGAGAAGCCTTTATAATTGTTTTTTATTGCCACTGAAGCACAGAAGAAATCCTCTGTGCTTCTTTGCTTCTGTGGCAAAAGAATAGTTACATTTATAGCTAAAGCTTATCCATATGAAAAAAGTATCTTTTATTCAATACCTCCACCCATTTCTGCTCGCAGGTATATTTTCTATCACCGTATCATCCATCCACGCAAATATATCCACTGTAAAAAAACAGGAAGCCGCCCCTATCGAGGGCAGGTGGGATATCACTATTCATAACGTGAACGGAAAAGATGTTCCTTCCTGGTTAGAAGTGATGCACTCTGGCAGGAGTACATTGATCGGCCGGTTTGTATATGCATTCGGAAGCGCCCGCCCGGTTGCACAGGTAAAATTTTCTAATGGCAAATACAGTTTCGCCATTCCGCCGCAATGGGAACCAGGTACCAGTTATATGGAATTTGAGGCCACTCTTACAGGCGATAACCTAACCGGCACCATGGTATACACCGACGGAAAAAAATATGAATGGTCGGCCGTCCGCGCACCCTCTCTCCGTCGCTCAGGGGAACCTGCCTGGGGCAAACCCGTTACACTTTTTAATGGTAAGAACCTGGATGGCTGGCATGCAATGGGCGATAACCAATGGCTCGCAGACGCGGGCGTATTGCGGAGCCCCAAATCAGGATCTAACCTGGTAACTGATCAAACCTTTACAGATTTTAAACTGCATATCGAGTTTCGTTATCCCAAAGGCAGCAACAGTGGTGTTTACCTGCGCGGCCGTTATGAAGTGCAGATAGAAGACAGTTGGGGATTGGAACCGTTGGTAGACAGGTTCAGCGCCATCTACGGTTTCCTGCCGCCGAATGAAATGGTAGCGAAAGCTCCCGGCGAATGGCAATCCTATGATATCACATTGATCGGCAGAACCGTAACGGTTGTTGCGAATGGAAAAACCGTGATCTGCAGCCAGGAGATCCCTGGCATTACCGGTGGCGCCATCAACAGCAAAGAAGGCGAACCCGGCCCCATACTGATACAGGGCGATCATGGTCCTGTTGAATTCAGGAATATTGTGATCACACCCGGAAAATAATTTGAAAATGTGGGAGTTGAAAATTTGAAAATTGCCATATGAAACATAGCACGCTATTTCTTTTCGCATGCTGCGTTTGTTCCTTACTGTATGCAAAACCGATCCGTATCGGAATTGCGGGGATGACGCATAACCATGTGGGGCAGGTGTTTGGTTATATGGATAAACCGGAAGAAGTGGTTATTGTAGGGTTTGCCGAACCTGACCGCGAGTTGGCCATGCGTTTATTAAAACAGCATCATTTACCCGATTCACTCTGGTTCCCGACCCTTGAGGATCTGATCCGCAAAACAAAACCCGATGCGGTCTGTGCTTTCAATTCGATATATGAACATTTAGCGGTTGTAAAAATATGCGCACCCAAAGGCATTCATGTGATGGTTGAAAAACCGCTTGCTGTTAACATGGATCACCTGAACCAGATGCGCGTACTGGTAAAAAAATATAAGATCCACCTCTTAACCAATTATGAAACCACCTGGTATCCCTCACACGCAAAACTCTGGGATATGGTGAAAACAGAAAAGAGCCTGGGCACCATACGCAAAGTAGTGATCATGGACGGGCATAAGGGCCCCATAGAGATCGGGTGCACACCGGAATTTACTAACTGGCTCACAGACCCGGTGCTGAATGGGGGAGGTGCGCTGATCGATTTTGGTTGCTATGGAGCAGATATCATGAGCTGGTTAATGGATGGAGAAAAACCGGTTTCCGTAACAGCAGTCACGCAGCATTTTAAACCGGAACTCTATCCCAAAGTGGAAGATGAAGCAAGTGTGATTGTTGCCTATCCAACCTGCCAACTGATCATACAGGCATCATGGAACTGGCCCTTCGATAGAAAGGATACTGAAGTGTATGGCACAAAGGGTATCCTCGTGGCTAATAAAGAGAACCGGATGAAATATACTACGGGCGACAGGGCGGGTAAAGAAACCTGGCTTGATCTGTCGCCGCTTCCGCACGAACGGTCCAATGTATTTGCCTACTTCGCTGCCGTACTCAATGGCAGTATCGATCCGGGAAAAGACCTGTCTTCCTTTCCTGTAAATGAAAGGGTAGTGGAGATCCTCTCTGCGGCGAGGGAATCAGCCAAAACGGGACAAACTGTTTTTTTGAAATAAATACCCGGCATAGTTTTTTAATATCTTCTTATTCTAAAATGAATATATTATGAAACAAACCGTAAACAGCCTCAAATACAAGGCTATCGCATTCGTGATGATGCTTATCAGTTTCCAATCGTTTGTGCTGGCCCAGGGCGCACAGGTAGAGATCAATGGGAATGATGTAGGATCATGGTTTGGCCGTAACTGGTTATGGGTATCCGGCCTGATCGCTTTGCTGATACTGATCATTCTCTTCAGTGGCAGCCGCAGCCGCAGCAGCAAGACAACTGTTGTCAGGGACAGGAACGGGGATGTTAGACATACCACCAGTACTACCGTTTCGGAAGATTAAACTGTTCCCGGTTGATTGAGGTAAAAAATACTCATAATCCAAACAAAGACAACTGTAACTCATGTTTTCTTTGTTTGGGTTTGAGTAATCGTACACGCACCGGTAAAGCTTGTCCTGTTGTATCTATCTGGTAAACCGGTGTTTCCGTATACCGCGAAGCAACAATAATCTCTGTATCGCCCGAATGTTCTTTAAAAAGATCCAGGGCCAGTTCAGGGGTATTGTTATTTTTAGAAAGATGGGAAAGAAAAAGATGGCTCATAAAGCCAGGCTTGTGCTGCCTGAAAAGCGACAGCGCCTCGCTGTTCGACAAATGTCCTTCGCCACCGCGGATCCGTTTTTTAAGATGATAGGGATAACCGCCGTTTTCCAGCATCTCCGTATCATAGTTAGCTTCTAAAAAAGCAGCGTGACACTGTTTAAAATGAACAGTCAGGTTGTTACAGATCGTGCCGATATCTGTAAAAATTCCTACAGTTATACCTGCGTGTTGTACAATAAAACTATGCGGATCAACCGCATCATGGAATTTAGGAAACGGTGTAATGGAAAGCGCACCGATCACTATCGGTTCAAAAGCCTTGAAAGAAGCAACCAGGTTATCTTCCAGCCGCAGGTTACCGTGAATACGCGTTTGCTGCGTAATATAAACGGGTAACTGGTATCTTTTAGAAAGTACGGTAACGCCGGAGATATGATCGCCATGTTCATGCGAGATAAAGATGGCCCTGACTTTATCAATAGACAGGCCGATGCGTTTCATCCGTTTTACGGTTTCCCTGCACGAAATACCCGCATCTATGAGTATGGCATCGTGTTCATTGCCGATATAATAGCAATTGCCGTTACTGCCCGAATTAAGTGATGCGATAAATAGTGACATACCGGTTCAAAGTAACGCCATTATTTAATAACAATACTCACCCCTTCTTTTATTTCCTCGTTTGCATTCAGCAGTATATCCTCGCCCGCCTGCAGATCTCCCATGATCTCTACCCGGTCGGCCGATTCGTTACCCGTTGTCACATCCACCTTCACTGTCTTCCCCCTGCGTATACAGAGTATATATTTTCTTTGGGTCGAAGTAACTACGGCAGAGCGGGGAACGGTGAGCGCGTCTGCATTTCCCTTGGAGTTCAGTATTACGTCTGCATACATACCGGGCGACAAGCGCCCGTTTTCATTATTTACATCCAGTTCCACGCGTTCTGTCTGGTATTGCATGTTCACCGTATTGGATCTCCGGCTGATACGTGAGGTCCATTTTTTTCCCGGGAAAGCGCTCAGGTAAAAAGACAGTTCCTGTTGGTTGCTGATAGTGGCCGCCATTCTTTCCGGGATATCCACCTGTAATCGCAAATGACTTACCTGTCGCAGTTCAAGCATCGGTTTATTCGATTTCCCTTCAGCGCTTACCAATGCGCCAGGATGCACATTCCTTTCCGTGATTATACCATCGAAAGGAGCGATGACCTGTAAATAGGAAAGGATCGTTTGCTGCATTTGCCAGCTGGCTTTTTCAGCATTGCTTACGGTGCTGTCAGCATTTACTTTTGCCCTTGCCGAAGCCAGGTCCATCGGTGATACAGCGCCTTTTGTGCGGGAAGCCTGCAGCAGCCGTTCATAATTTTCTTTGCTGATGGTATAGTCAGAAACAGAACGTGCATATTTTTCTTTGGCCTGTATATTTGCCTGCTCCATTTCCGGGGCCTCCAGTTCCATTAATAATTGCCCCTTTCGTACAGCTGAGCCAATATCCACTTTAACGGTCTTCACATACCCGTTCACTTTCGGAAAAATGCTTACCTCTTCAAAAGCGGCAAGCTGTGCCGGCAGTTTCACTACCTGCTCAACAGGCGTTCTTTCTACCCTGCCTGTCTGGTATTGCACTACGGCCGCAGCAGTTTCTTTTTTCGGCTGTTCTCCCGAACCCCCACATGCACAGCAGGTAATGGCGATAATAAAAGAGATGATCGATCGTTTTTTTATATTCATACATTCAATTTATATTTTTACTTATTCAGGTAATAAAGAAACCGACCGGTAAGATTTTTTTTGTTGTATCCAGCCATACACCAATGGCACGATATAAAGTGCTGCGAATGTAGAAGCGGCCAGCCCGCCAATCACGGCTCTTCCCAACGGGGCGGATTGATCGCCTGCTTCTCCCAAGCCGCTCGCCATAGGTAACATACCCGCAATCATGGCAATACTTGTCATTAATATCGGCCGCATACGCACACCGGCCGCCACAGAAGCCGCTTTAAAAGGATTGCGGTATTCTAAACGCAGCGCCTCGGCATTGGTTACGATCAGGATGGCATTGGCTACGGATACGCCCACCGACATGATAATACCCATATACGATTGCAGGTTAAGTGTAGCGCCTGTTGCCAGTAACAATAACAGGGAGCCGAGCAATACAGCGGGTATGGTCGACAATACAGCAATCGCCAGCCCAAACGATTGATAGTTGGCCGCAAGCACCAACAGAATGATCACGATGGCAGCGAGCAGGCCGCCCTGTAAAGAGCCTAATGTTTCTGTAAGCAATGACGACATTCCTTTTATTTCAGCAACCAATCCCTTAGGCGGTGGCCCCATTTCATCAATGGCCCGCTGCACGGCCGCAGTGGCAGTGCCAAGGTCTTTTTTATAAATATTAGCGCTCAGCGTAACAAACCTCCGCGGCCCGGCCCTGTCGTACTCGCCGGGAATTGAATCGATAGTAATATCCGCTACATCCGATAACAAGGGGTGCATCTTACCGGGAACCAGTGGTATCGAACCCAGTTGCTGCAGAGAATTCATAATATATTCAGGCACCTGCACCTGTACATTATACGTGTACTGTTTGGTCTCGTCTAACCAGAGATTTTTAAGCGTATACCGGCTCGAAGCAGTTACGTCGGATACTGTTCTGGCCACATTGTCGATAGTCAGCCCCATTTGCGCCAGTTTCAGCCTGTCCATTTTTATCGCCAGGGTAGGCGACTTCAATGGCTGTGCAACCTGCACATCACGCAGGTAGGGGATAGCGCTGATCTTTTTTACAAGCAGCGAGGAAAAATTTTCAATGTCCGCCATATTCTTTGAAGCGATCCGTACTTCCACAGGTGTTAACGCTCCCTGGGCCATCAGTTTTTCTGTAAGTTCAATGGGTTCGAAAGACAATTGGATCCGCGGGAATTTTTTATGGACGCTTTCCCGGATCTTATCTTTTAATTCATCAATATTCGTTTTGTATTTTTCGCTCATCTGAACCTGAATCACCGCTTCGTGCGAGCCGCTGTTAAAAACATACAGGGCGCTGTGCCCGTAATTGGGCGATACCGGCCCTATAAAGGCTGAACTAATCTCAATATGCCTGTCTACGATCGAATCAATAATGGCCAGTATATCCTTAACAGCGCTTTCCGTAATTTCAAGCCGGGTACCCACCGGCTCCCGTACACGCAATTGTATCTGCCCTGCGTTTGATATAGGCAGCATATCCTTGCCGATCATTACAAAGCAAACACCCGTGGCGCCCAGTGCAACCAGCAGATAGATCACCACGATCCATTTCCGTTTAGGCATCCAGCTGTCGAGTGTGGCAGTTAGTTTTATTTTCAGTCTTTGAAAGAAATTATTCTCTTCGGGATGCTCCTTATCCCCGGCATCGTGCTTTTTTATTTCACTGATCTCATTTCCATCAAGCGCCAGGCCCGCATGTGCATGTTTTTTTTCATGATGGTAGAGATACATCTCCGCTTTTAATAGCCAGTTGGCGATTACCGGCACCAGGGTTTGCGCGGCAGCATAAGAAATGATCATTGCAAACGCAATGGATAACGACAAGGGAAGGAACATGGCTTTTGGCACTCCGCTCATTACAAACGAAGGGGCAAATACAGCCAGTATACATAACAGGATCAGCAGCAGGGGAGCGGTTATCTCCGTACAGGCATCCAGTATGGCCTGCCGCTTGGGTTTTCCCATTTCGAGGTGCTGGTGAATATTTTCGATAGTAACCGTTGCCTGGTCAACAAGAATACCAATGGCCAGTGCGAGACCGCTTAATGTCATGATATTGATGGTCTGGTCCATCAGTTTCAGGCACAGAACCGTACCCAGCACTGCAACCGGTATGGTAATGATCACCACCAGGCTGCTGCGCCAGTCGCGCAGGAACAGCAATACCATCAACCCGGTAAGTATCGCGCCGAGTATCCCTTCTGTCATCAGGCTTTTAGCCGCATTCATCACAAAAACACTCTGGTCAAATTCATAACTGATATGTACATCATCCGGTAACAGGCTCTGCATTTCAGGGATCTCTTTACGCAGGTCCTGTACGGCATCCCAGGTAGACGCGCTGGCTGTTTTTACAACCGGGAAATACACGGAACGTTTTCCATTTACCAATGCATAATCCACCACGATATCAGAAGAAGCTTCCACCCGGGCTATATCTTTTGCCGTAATGGTATTCACGCCGTCACTAACGATCGGTATATCACCAAAGTCTTTTATTTTTTCTTCCTGCGAATTGGGGGAAGCGATATAAAGGGTGCTGTCTATCCGCACATTACCCGAAGGGGTCATCGAATTATTTTTTGCCAATGCCTCGGCCACCTGTTCGGGTGTAAGGTTCAGCGCCCGTAATTTTTCCGGATCCACTTTAATGATAACCGACTTTGCATTGGAGCCGAAAGGAGGGGGGGCCGATAGCCCGGGCACCCTGCCAAATAGTGGCCGGATCAATGTATTGGCCATATCAAAAATATCGTTCAGCGAACGGGTATCGCTTGTAAAGACCAGTTCGCCTACAGGAAGGGAAGACGCATCGAAACGGACAACATTGGGTGGCAAAGCGCCGGGTGGAAAAAACGACATACAACGGTTCACTTCAATGGCCACTTCGCCGGAAACCTCGGCCATATCCGTTCCTTCATAAAAACTGAGTTTGATCAGGGTAAGACCCTGAATATTTTTGCTTTCGATACTCTTTACACCATTAATGTAAAGAAACTGGTCCTGCATCCGGGTCGAGAAAAACCCTTCCATCTGTTTAGCCGACATGCCCCCGTATTGTTGTATCACATATATCGTAGGCAGGTTGAGCCTGGGAAAAATATCGATGGAAATGGTTCTTACAGCCATGACAGAGAACAACAAAAGCCCGATGAACAGCACTATGATAGTGATGGGTCTTTGCAAGGCTGTCCGTACCATGTAATTATCTTTTAATTGTTTGAATAAATGAATCCAGGTTACCCATGGCTGCTGATCTTTCCAGGTTGGAAAGGAACCAACCGTTTAACGTTTCGATATAGGAACTTTGCGCTGCGTATAAAAGGAAGGCGGCATTGTTCAGGTCAACAAGGTTGATCATCCCGGCCTTGTATTGCGCCAGTTTCTGGTCATAACTTTCTGTAGCCGCCTGTAACTGGTTGGGAAGTTCTGCCAGGTTCTTTTCCGCTATGCGGATACTTTCGTCTGATTGTGATAAAGTATTGCGTAGCCACAATCGTTCCTGTTCCAGCGCATACTCACTGGCCTGCAACTGGTAACGGCTCTGCACCAGTTTATCATTTTTACGGGTGCCATTGAACAGGTCATACGTAAAAGCGATCCCTGCCGCATAGTTAAAACGCTGGTATCCAAAACCGTTTGCCAGGGAAGTATAGTCATCGTTATACTGAATACTCGAACCACGGCCCCAACTGCCAGCCGCCAGGATAATTTTTGGGAGGTAACTTTTTTTAACCAGCGCTTCAGCGGATTGGTACAATAAATTCTGGCTGTTATAATAGGCTACTAAAGGATTGTCGGGGTTATCAGGTGAACGGAAAATACCTGCGCCCTGCAAAGGATATTTTTTCTCCGTTGTATCAATATGGATGTTTGCTGCAGGGATGCCCGTGAGATACGACAACTGGAGCGCTAACTGGTTAAGATTGCCGAGTTTTTCATTATAGCTTACCCGCGACCGTGATAACTCCGCTTTTGCGAGCGATGAATCAACCCCCGCCCTGATGCCGCTGCGTGTTAAGGCACTGATCACGGAATAAACCGATTCCAAACGGCTGATATTCTGTTCGTCAACACTTAGCTGGGACCGGCTTTTCAGCATAGCAAAATACAAGCGGCCCGCCTGGAGCTTAAGCAGGTACAACTGTTTATTATAATCCGCCTGTGCTAAACCGGCATAGGCTTCCGCATTATCCAGTTTTGCTTTGCGTAAACCAAAATTCACCAGTTCGTATTCGCCGTACAAAGAAGCAATATTGCCCGTAGCTGGTTGCAGGTTACCGGCAGCGCGGATACTTCCCGAAACCGAAGGGATCATTCCCAGCGGCAGGTACGCCCCCTCTAAACCGTTGGAAGAATAGAGTGATAGCTGATCGCTGATGATGAGTTTTGGTAAAAATGTATGCTTTGCTTCCGTAATACCTGCCCGGGCACTGTTTACCAGCGCCTGCTGCTGCAGAAGCATCGGCATAAAATGTTGTAATGAGTCAACCAGGTCCTGTAGGGAATAGGTTGTATTCCTTTGTGCAGATGCAGGTATGGCGAATACGATCAAAAACCAGATCCTTATAACCATACCAGCCGTTCTTTTGATCAGAACAACCATAAAAAGCAATAATTTAAAATGAAAAAGACTGTCTAAGGTAACGATAGGAGTGGATCAGGCACACGGGGGCCCGCGAAAAGAAGCAGAGTGAATAAATACCTCAGTACAGTATACCCTGAATAAATGGAACCGATGCTTCAGAACAGTTTCCTGCCTACCAGTAAAAGAATACGGATAAAGAACCTGGGTATCGATCTTGTAGTTTGTATATGGCCGTGTATTCCGGAAACGTTTGTCGAGGCTCAAGTGGATCTTTCTTACCGGGTTGGCGCTGTTCGTGAACACCTTATTATTGCAGGCAGAAATAGTCTGTTTTGCCGGTGCGAACAGATAAAAATTAGCAATGGAATAAAAGCGGCTGTAGCATTGGGGCGTGAGCAGGAAGAAATAAAGCACCAGCAGCCCAGCCCTGGACAATAGATGAAAATATTTATTTTTTCTTTTGCTGCGCATACAGACAGATGGCTAACTAAGAAACAAAGATATTAGAATCGGCCGAATGATTGGCTAAGAAATTTATTGCACGATCAGCTGTTGTGAATAGACCGTACGGTTAAAAATATCCACGATCAATACAGTATAGATACCCCTTGCCTCATTGGTGGGGAAGGTGAAACTGCTCAGGTTCGATTTGCTGCCCAGGGTCATTTTCTCTTCCATCACCGCCCTGCCGCTTACATCAACCACTATCATCCTGTATTCGCCTTTATCAGTGATATTATTTGTTTTGATGCGGAACTTCAGACTGGTTACAGGGTTCGGGTAAATGGTATAAGTAGGCAAAGCCAGTTTTTCAGGTTCCTGCGTCTGCGAAAAAGCAGGCGCCAATGCAGCAGGCGTCGTTCCCGCATTTTTCTGGAACAATAAATTGCTGCTGGCCATATCCGAGATATTTCCGATCCCGGGGATATTGTCCGGAACAGCCGACGCAACAAGGTTGGTCCAGTTGGTTATTTTATAGAAAGGCACAAAACCGCCATTACCCAAACAACTGCCACAGCTAAGTATTAAGTCGCCGTTCTCATCAACCGCAGCGCCATTAGAGGTAAACCCCTGCGGCACGCCGCTGATCAGGCCAACATATTCGGCTACTTTACCCGGCAGCGAGATCCTGAATACATAGTTGGATTGGGTGATCAGGATCAGGTTACCCGATGCATCGGCTACCATATCGCCGCCCCATGAGGTACAACTCGAGCGAACAAAAATGCCGTTGGTAGGTTTATCAACCAATACGCCCAGGTCCTGGATCACCGGTGTTCCCGCAGTGCTGAATTTGATCAGGTGTTCACCGTCATTGCTCAACGCATAACCAAAACCATCTGCACCGATCGTCATACGGGTGATCTGGTTGGCCACATCGTCTTTACTGTGCAGGAGGTTAAGGGATTGATTATCGAGGTAAGTAAAAGAGGGATCTGACTGGTTAAGATCCATATACCTTAATTCAGACAGGTGCTGGGGAACATAAAATAAGCGGTTTGTTTTGGCATCATAGGCCATACAGGCAACAGCGCCGCCCATCGGGCTGCGTAAAGTATCTACATTGCCTTCTTTATCATTCACGAAGGCATTTTGCTGTAAAGAAAGATAAGAGCGGAAGCCATTGGTTCTGACAGCATATTTTTTTTGGGGCTCATACAGATCAGCGATCTTTTTACCCGCGCTGAGATCAACGGAACTGATATGCGTATAATTCTGTGACGCAATTTTATTGGATGAAACCAGGAAGATCTTATTGGATTGCGAAAAAGAAGCACACACGATACAACCCAGCACTATGGTCATTAAAATTTTCTTCATACACAATTGATAAATAGCTTTTTTGTGAAACCGTAAAGCGAATTACTCAATAAAATTATGCTATTCTTGTAAAACAGCTAAATAAAACTTCCACTGTCTTTGAGTAGTTTTGAAAAATAAAACATACGTGCAGGCATCGCCACAAAATAATGATCATATGAAGAAAATACTCCTGTTCATCTTCGCGGCAACACTTTGTATCCAGGGCCGGGCACAGACCGATTCTGCCGCCAAAAAAGACATGACTAAGATTATTGAGGTAACGAACGGGGATTATGATATGGGAAAGATCAGCGCCGGCAAGCCCCTTGAATACAATGTGTACATTAAAAACATCAGTATGGATACGCTGGTGATACAGGATGTGCGGGTGGCCTGTGGCTGTACCACGCCAAAATTTAAAACAGCCGATAAGATCGCCCCGGGCAAGTCCACTTTTATCACCCTCGGTTTCAATGGCAGCGCCACCGGCGAGTTCACCAAATTTGCAGATATTGTTTTCAGGGGTGGGATGACATACCAGGTTAAGTTCCACGGCAACGCGGTACCTGACGCGGTTAAACAAGAATAGGCGTAAGGCATAAGCCGTAAGGCGTAAGAAAATCCTTCGACTTATGCCTTACGGCTTACGCCTTGCTTTACCTTTCTCTAAAACCTTTCCAGTCCTGAAAAGAAGAACGATCCTTCTACTGCGGCATTTTCATCGCTGTCGCTGCCGTGAACGGCATTTTCGCCCAGGGAGGCTGCAAACAGTTTGCGGATAGTGCCTTCTTCGGCCTGGGCCGGGTTGGTGGCGCCGATCAGTTTCCTGAAATCAGCTACTGCATTGTCTTTTTCAAGGATAGCGGCCACGATCGGACCGCTGCACATAAACTCCACCAGCTCACCGTAAAACGGCCGTTCCCTGTGAATATCGTAGAATAAACCGGCCTGTTCTTTTGTAAGACGGGTCCATTTCATGGCTTTTATACTAAATCCTGCTTTGAGGATCTGGTCCAGGATAGCGCCTGTATAGGCTTTACCGGTAGCATCCGGTTTGATCATTGTAAATGTTCTGTTACTCATAATAATTGATAGAATTTCGGCGGCAAAAGTAAGCATTCGCGCCTCTTTTCAGGACATAATCCGTTTAAATTTATCAACTGACCACAAATTGATTTGATAGAATAGCATGGAAACCGCAATTTTGCCGCCATTGTATGCAGCCGATCGATTTATTTTATCCCCAGCTTAATACCCCCGCAAGGGTAGTGATCACCATGCACCAGAAGCCGGATGGCGATGCGATGGGCTCTGCGCTTGGCCTGTATCATTTCCTGGTGGCAATGGGGCATGACGCCACGGTGATCTCACCCACCAACTGGGCCGATTTCCTTAACTGGATGCCGGGGATCGATAAAGTGGTGGATTTTGAAAAGAATAAAGAAAGATCCAAAACCCTGATCGCGGAAACCAACATCATTTTCTGTCTTGATTTTAATATCCTGCACCGCACCAAACATATGGAACTGCCCCTTACAGCGGCAACCTGTACCAAGGTGCTGATAGACCATCACCAGCAACCCCAGGAAGAAGCATTTACGTACGGTATCAGCGATACCGGCAAAAGCTCTACCTGCGAAATGGTGTACGACCTGATCGTTGGTTCCGGTCACATGGCCCTGCTTAACACCGTTATTGCGGAATGCCTGTACACCGGGGTGATGACAGATACCGGTTCTTTCCGGTTTCCCGCCACAACAGCTTCTGTTCACCGGATGGTGGCACAGTTAAAAGAAACGGGAATGGACCACACGAAGGTGCATGATAATATCTACGATAACTTCCTGGAGAACCGCCTGCGTTTTATTGGCTATGCGCTGGTGAACAGGATGGAGGTATTGTATGAATATAATACGGCGCTGATGTATATTACAAGGGCTGATCTGCAAAAACACGATATAAAAACGGGCGATACAGAAGGATTAGTGAATTATTTATTATCTATACAGGGAATTAAGTTCGGCGCATTGGTGATAGACAGGGATGAAGAGCGAAAATGGAGTTTCCGCAGCAAAGGCGATTTTGATGTAAATACCTTTGCCCGAAACCATTTTGAGGGCGGCGGACATAAAAATGCAGCAGGCGGCAGAAGCAGCGACGGACTGGAAACAACCATAAAAAAATTTAAAGAAGTTATTAAAGAATATCAAAATCAACTACAATAATGATAAGAACAACTACCACGCTGTTACTGGCGATCGTATTGCTTGCAAGCTGTAACCAATACAAAAAAACACCTTCGGGCGTTGCGTATAAGATCACAAGGGGCAGTGGCTCCGAAAAGTTAAAGAACGGACAGTTCGTAAAATTCAATGTTGAGTATAAGATACCACCAAAGGATTCTATATTCAATACGTCTTTCGGACATATTCCAGGCTACCTGGTTGTAGATACAGCCAATAAAAGCAAACACAGTTTTCTTGAAATATTATCTGAGTGCGCGGTTGGCGACAAGGTTGATTTCGTGTTAAGTGTGGATACCCTAAAAAAACTGGGGATGCTTGAATACAATGC
>JANXRX010000013.1 GCA_025352905.1 Bacteroidota bacterium
TACGCCTTACGCCTTACGCCTTACGCCTTACGCCTTACGCCTTACGCCTTACGCCTCATCTCCCAATCAACCTGCAGATCATCCCCTAATAAAAAATCATGGGTTCCGAATTTCTCGAAGCCGAAAGTTTTATAGAAATCAATTGCCCGGTGGTTATGCTCCCAAACGCCGAGCCATAGCCAGTCTTTGTTTTGCAGGCGCGCAAAGTCAATTGCCGCTTCCATCAATGTCTTGCCCACTTTTTTTCCAATAAAGGCGCTGCGCGCATACAGGCGGGAGATCTCAATGGCGGGTGCATTATGCAGGCTGTTCTCTTTCAAGAATAGATAGCCTGCGGGTTCATCACCTGCATAGGCCAGGATAAACGTATTACCGGGAGCGCCTACTTCTGCAATCAGTTGCGCTTTGCTGAACTGAATGGAGAAGAACTTATCCATATCGGCTTTTGTATTATGGGCAGCAAAAGTTTCTGAAAAAGTTTCGTGGCTGATATCGGCTATCAGTGAGGCATCATCAGGGGTGGCTGGTCGGAGATGTATCATATTTTTTTGCCACTGAAGCACAAAAGGCAGGTGTATAAAGAATTATTAATTAGTCACTACTAATTATTAATTAATTCAATCACCATGGCGCTCGCTCCTCCTCCACCGTTACAGATACCGGCGGCGCCTATTTTGCCGCCATGCTGTTTTAATACGTTGATCAGGGTAACAATGATCCGGGCGCCGCTGCAACCAAGCGGGTGACCAAGGGATACCGCACCGCCATGCACATTTACTTTAGCAGGATCGAGTCCCATTTTTTGGGTATTGGCGATACCCACCACTGAAAACGCTTCATTGAGTTCTGTAAAATCAATATCGCTCATTTGTAAACCGGCCTTGGCCACCGCTTTTGGCAGGGCCAGCGAAGGTGTTGTGGTAAACCATTCCGGCGCCTGTTCCGCATCCGCATAACTGCGTATGATAGCAAGGGGTTTGATGCCCATCGCATCCGCTTTTGCCTTACTCATTAACATCACAGCCGCAGCGCCATCGTTCATTGTTGAGGCATTGGCCGCAGTAACGGTTCCGTCTTTTGTAAAGGCGGGTTTCAGTTCGGGGATCTTATCAAATTTTACATTGAACGCTTCCTCGTCTTTTGAAAAAAGGATAGGCTCTCCCTTACGTTGCGGAATTTCAACCGGAACCACTTCATCTGCAAAATGACCACTTGCCCATGCACGCTGGCTGCGTTGGTAGCTTTCCACCGCAAATGCATCCTGCGCCTCCCTGCTGATATTACATTCCTTCGCACAGAGTTCCGCCGCATTGCCCATCGCATAATTATGATACACATCCGTAAGCCCGTCTTTTGCCAGGCCATCGATCAGGGTTGTATTACCATATTTATTGCCCCAACGCATACTGGCATTATAGAAAGGCACATTGCTCATACTTTCCATCCCTCCAGCTACTACAATATCTGCATCACCCAATAAAATACTTTGCGCACCCTGGGCAATCGCTTTCATCCCGCTGGCGCATACTTTATTAACCGTAGTCGCTATCACGCTATCCGGTAAACCGGCAAATTTCGATGCCTGTCGCGCGGGCGCCTGTCCCGTATTAGCCTGTATCACACAACCCATCAACACTTCCTGCACATCTTCCGGCCGGATCCCTGCCCTCGTAACCGCTGCTTTTATCGCGATCGCGCCTAACTGCGGCGCGGTAAAATCCTTTAAACTACCCCCAAAACTTCCAATTGGGGTACGTACAGCAGATATTATATATACGGTTCTGTTATCCATTCTTCTGATTTGCTGCAAAGATAGGAAATTGCGCTAACAGGTGTTAGTTAGCCAGATCGTGGTTCATGGATCATAGTCATGGCAAAGACGAAACATCTATGAACTATGATCCATGATCTATGAACCTCTTATTAGAACCTACGATCAGTAACCTTCCTTTATGGAAACTTTATGATTTTGAATCATATGTTTTGTCACATATATTATATTTTGGCATTACCAACACTGCAAAATGACCCTACTACCGAAACAACTGTGTAATTTCTTAGCCTGTTTGATCGTTTGCATTTCGTTTTTTTCTTTCTCCGTCAGCGCCCAGTCGCCCCCTTCGCATGTTACCGGTACCGTTTCCGATACCCTTAGTAAGCTGAATTTACAGAATGCCGTTATCTATCTTAAAGATACCCGCGATTCCTCGCTAATAAAATATGCACGTGCCGATACAAAAGGCGGGTTTTCACTGGCAGGTGTACCATCAGGTAAGTATATTATGGTGGTAACCTATCCCAATTATGTTGACTGGATTGATACCATCCAGGTAAAAGAATCGGTTGCCACAGCCGTAGATGTTTTCCTGACCACCAAAGCGCATCTTCTGCAGGAAGTGATCGTAAAGCAGACCATTGCGCCGATACGCATTAAGGGAGATACTACGGAATACCTGGCCGACAGTTTTCATGTTCGAGCAGGGGCAACTGTTGAGGATCTTTTAAAGATCATGCCCGGGATCTCGGTCAACAGTAAAGGCGAGATCACCACGCAGGGCCAGAAAGTACAGAAAGTATTGGTGGATGGAGATGAATTTTTTGGCGATGACCCTACCATGGCCACGCAGAACCTGAATGCCAAAGATGTGGCCAAGGTGCAGGTGTTCGACAGGAAAAGCGACCAGGCCACACTTACGGGTATAGATGATGGCACTAAACAGAAAACGGTGAACCTGGTTCTGAAAGAAGATGCCAAGAAAGGATATTTTGGAAAAGTGGAAGCGGGTACGGATTTTAATAAATATTACCAGGCTAAAATATCGGCCAGCCGTTTTACGAGTACGCTTAAAGCAGGTGCACTCATCACAGCCGACAGAACCGGCCGCGGCGGCATGAGCTGGGAAGAATTGCAGGACTATGGTTCCATTTCGAGTACGGTAGATAACGGGAACGTAAATTTTAGCTGGGATGGCGACAATGAATTTGATACCTATAACAAACAGGGCATCCCTGAAAACCTGCAGACCGCTTTTATGCTGAACAAAAAGTTTGGCCCGCTTAAAAGCAGTACCGCTAATAATTATACCTATAATCACCTGAATATGGCGGGTGAAGGAAGTACCAATACCAAGTATATCCTGCCGGATACTGTTTACTATAATAACCAGAACAACACCAGCAGCAGCAGCAAATGGCGCCAGACCTTCAGTACCGAGAATGATCTGAATATCGATTCACTCACCACTATCACGATCAATGCAAAAGGGAGTTTTGGAAAATCAAGCAGTTATTCCGCTACGAACACCTCTTATCTCACCGGCAGCCTGGTTCCGGTAAATACCAGTAACCGGACCAACAGCTCAACCGGCGATAACAATAACCAGAAAGCGGATATATTCCTGAAAAGAAAATTAAATAAAGCAGGTACCCGGAGTTTTACTGTGAGTACGGGTATGTCGGTCGTAAACAGCACCAGCGACGGTTTCCTGTTTAACCAAACCAATTTTTATACCAACGGTTCTCCTTCTACCACGCAGATCATTGATCAGCGTAAAACGGGAAGCAATGCGGCAAAAACGGTACAGGCGCTGGGCAGTTATATTGAGCCGCTTGGCAAGACGATGTCGTTAAACCTGAATTACACTTTCAACAGCAGTAACAGTGAGCAGGATACGCGTTCCTATGAAAAACTGAATGGTAAGTATGATTCGCTGAATCTTTTATACAGCAATAATTACCGGTTCGTGAATCTCTCCCACCGTGCCGGTTTTGGATGGAACTATACAACCAAAATAATTACTGCCAAAGTGGGGATGGCCGTGCAGGATCTGCAGTTAAAGCAGACTAACCTGTATAAAGACTCGTCTTACGCGCGCAATTTCACCAACTTCTTCCCCAATGCTAATATCCGGCTGAAATATTCCGGCTCGGGAAGCTTTTATTTCAATTACAATGGCAGTACCCAGCAGCCTTCGCTGATGCAGATCCAGCCGATACTGAATAATACGGATCCGTTGAATATCACCTTGGGTAATCCTGACCTGAAACCTGCGTTCAATCATAATTTCTCTTTGAATATGAGTGATTACAAGGTGTTAACCAGGAGAGAGATCTACGTGTATGGAAATCTCAGTGTAGTAGAAAATGCCTTCAGCAATAAGAGCGTGGTAGACAGCCTGGGAAGAAGGACCACACAAACGGTAAATGTAAATGGCAATTACAATTATTATATGGGGATGAGCTTTGGAAAAAAGATCAAGTTTCTGAAACTGGATGTTAGTTTTGACCCCTCTTTCAACGGCAGCCGGAACCTGAGTTTTGTAAACGGACTCGAAAACATCACAAACAGTATCACTGTTGGGCCGGCTGTCAGTTTCAGGCGGTATGTGGAGAAAAAAGGTTCTGTTTATATTTCCTACAGACCCAGTTACAGTTTTTCAAAATCTTCGATCAATACCGGGGCAGTTACAGAATACTGGTCGCACCAGGTGTATTTATCCGGCGATTATAAATTAAAAAAGGGATGGAACGTAAGCACGAATATAAATGCCAATTACCGCCAGAAATTATCGCCTACAGACAGAAATACCAATTCGGTGATCTGGGATATGTCGCTGGAAAAGAAAATATTCAAAAAACAGGATATTACGGCCATCGTTTCCGTTAATGACCTTCTTAACCAGCGGATAGGCTTTAACCGGAACATCACCAGTAACTATATTACCGAAACAACGTACAATACGGTGCAGCGGTATGCGCTACTTTCACTCAGGTGGAAATTTAACAAGAACCGGAAACCATCGGAAGACGATGATGATTAAAACTAAAAAGACCGTATGAAAAATATTCTGTGTATCCTTTTATTGTGTTCGGCCATTCCGGCCCTATCACAATCACAGTTCATCACCGCAGGCAAGATCGAGTATGAAAAAAAGACCAACCTGCATAAGGAAATGCAGGATGATCACTGGCTCGATCAGTATAAAGATAAGATCCCCCAATTCCGTACCTCCCTGCATAACCTGTATTTTAAAGATGGGAAGACCCTGTTTGAGAAGGGTACGGATGTATATGTGAAGATCCCTTTTTTCAGCGACGACCGAAGTGTGGATGATGTGATCTACTCCGATTTGAAAGCGGGTGTGTTTTCCAAGAAGCAGGCTGTTTTTGATGAGACGTTTCTAGTAAGCGATTCTATTAGGCATATCAAATGGCAGATGACGAACGACCTGCGGGATATAGCCGGGTTTGAATGTCATAAAGCCGTTGGAAAAATATTGGATTCCGTATATGTGATCGCTTTTTATACGGACCAGATCACGGTAAGCGGCGGCCCGCTCTCCTATTGTAATCTTCCTGGAATGATACTGGGCATTGCTATTCCGCGTACCAACCTAACCATTTTTGCCACCAAGGTAGAACTGGCCGAACCCAAACCGGAAAAATTAGTTCCACCTGCCGGAAAGTTGAAAAAGACAGATTACAAATCGCTCTATCTTACCCTGCAGAAAAGTTTAAGCGACTGGGGCAGTTATGGAAGCAAGTATATTCTCAACTCGTTATTGTAAAGAAAATTCTAATTTAGGGTGATGGAAACCATAACCGACCTCCGGCTCGCTGTTTTGATCGATGCCGATAATGTTCCTTATGCGAACATCAAAGAAATGCTGGAAGAGATCACCAAGTATGGTACGCCTACTTTTAAAAGGATCTATGCCGACTGGACAAAACCCACTGTCTCCGGATGGAAAACCGTTCTTTTAGAGAATGCCATTACCCCTATCCAGCAATACAGTTATTCGAGCGGCAAGAATTCGAGCGACAGTGCGATGATCATTGATGCGATGGATATCCTGTATTCGGGCAAAGTGGATGGGTTTTGTATTGTATCGAGCGACAGCGATTTTACACGCCTGGCAATCCGGTTGCGGGAGGCGGGAATGAAAGTGATCGGGTTTGGCGAGAAGAAAACGCTTAAACCGTTTATTACGGCCTGTGATAAATTTATTTACCTCGAGATCCTGAAAGTAGAGGAGCCTGTTGCGCAGGGAAGAAATGACGTTAACCGGTTCAAAAAAACAGAGAAGAAAACAGTAACCCCTTTAAATAAGATTGACAACGATCTTACCCGATTATTAAGCGACAGTATCACCGATATTGCAGACGAGGAAGGCTGGGCGCACCTGGGTACACTGGGCAGTACCGTCCTTAAAAAGAAACCCGATTTTGACGCGCGGAACTATGGTTATTCCAAACTGCTTCCCCTGATCAAGAGCATGAATAAATTTGATATTGATGAACGGGAAACAGGGAAGAACAAAACAAAAAATGTGTATTTGCGGATTCGTGTTTAGCAGTGACACTTTCTTTACCACATTTTAAATGATACTGTATGAAACGATTACCTGCCAGGATGTTGGTATTCTCTTTGTTAGTGTTTGTCGTTTTGACGAACGCACAAGCTAAAAAAGCCTGCGAATTGGTTGATGTGGCCGCGATCAATGCCATACTGGGCAGTTCATTAGCATACGACGCAAACAGCGCGATCAATAAAACCGGTAAATTTGAATGTATGTACATGGATCCTAAAACACCTGGTAAATATATATCTGTCGGCCTGCTTGAATCAAAGATTGCCTATGGGTACGACATGCTGAAAACAGATTTTGACAATAACCAGAAAGCCATTGCGCAGGGTGGCAAAGCAACCGGCAAGTTTACCAAATTCTTCGCCTATGCAAGAGGAGGTGCAAACGCCTTTTATATGACGGGGCCAAAAGATGATTTTAGCCCCGAAGCGTTCGTATTCAAATTCAGAAAGGGAGATTACCTGTTAACGTTCAGCACTAACGACCTGGCTGCTGCGGGAGTGGTGGCGAAGATTGATGCTTTATATACTTTATTCAGCTCGAAACTCTAATCAATTTAGCTTTCAGTCAATTGTATGCCCGTTTTCGCAAAAGCGATCTTTTGTTGCTTATACAATCCACCGGTGGTCATTTTAAAAGTCTTCTTGCTCATCCCGAAAAAATCATAGATCTCCTGTGGATCCGATTTATCATTGTAAGGGAGGTATCCATCGTTTTCCTGCAGCAGGCGTAAGATCTTACCCGCCTCATCTTCCACTTTCTGAAACCCGGGTTTACCCAGCACTACATCTATTTTATTATCGGGGCGTATGGTCTTGATAAAACCTTCGTACCGCTGGCCGATCTGGATCGTGGTATACACTTCATTGGTATGCAGGATCCCGGTATGCCGGTTATTAATGATCATAACATAACCGAGTTCCGATGTGCGGTAAGCCAGCAGTTCAACAATATCCTTTTCCTGTACACTCAGTTCCTCATTGCTTAAAAGCGATTCGATCTTTTCCGTAGCGGCTACCCTTCCGGTCATGTCATCTATATACAGTTTCACGAGATACTCTGCACCTTCACGCATACCGCCGAGTTGTTTGGATTTGGGAACGAAAAGATCTTTCATCAAACCCCAGTCGAGAAAAGCGCCCAACCCGGTTACTGATACTGCTTTCATTTTTACGATCTCTCCCACCAATGCCTTAGGGGTTTGGGTAGTGGCAATAAGCCGGTTATCGGAATCGTGGTATACAAAAACTTTTAGCTCATCCCCGATCCGCAGGGTGCGGGGTGCAAATCTTTTGGGTAAGAGAATGCCTTCAGCGCCATCATCAAGGTAAAAACCAAAATCTACTTTTCGGTTCACTTTCAAGGTATTGTACTGGCCAACCTGGATCGGGTCCATTTTACTACGGGTTATTTATGCAAAGGTACAACTGTTTGGATTGATGTGATTTTAGGGGAAAATGTGAACTATTTCCGGTTACAAAAATTTTTATACCCGTTCGGGGGATAACAGGCTGTCCGGCGCTATTTATCAACCATTTATTATTATTTTTCCATACCCCGATTCACCCTGGTGCAGATAGTTTATTGTATGATTTTTTTGCACCAAAGCTGTAAAATTTGATCTATTAGTAAGTATGCGTAGCGTTATAGCGATTTTGTTAGTGTCAGCCATGTTATGCGTGGGCAGTCATTCATTTTCCCAGAATGTGAATGGCCACTGGTATGGTATCGGCCTGATACAGGAAGCGCGGCAATCAAACAGTTATTTAACGGAACTGGTTCTGCGCCAGAAAGGAAAAACCATCTGGGGCGAGTTATTATATTATTTCAAGGATAGCCTGGTAAAAACGCCCATTAAGGGATCCTTTGATAAAGGAACCGGCAGGCTAACC
>JANXRX010000105.1 GCA_025352905.1 Bacteroidota bacterium
ATGCCTGGCTCATTAAACGGGCATGCAAGCCCATTTTGCTATCTCCCATTTCGCCTTCCAGTTCGCTTTTCGGAACCAGCGCGGCTACAGAATCGATCACCACCACATCCAGTGCGCCGGATAAGATCAGCCGGTCTGCAATTTCCAAAGCCTGCTCCCCGTAATCGGGCTGGGAGATAAGCAGGTTATCTACATCCACACCCAGCTTCTGGGCGTAAGAACTATCAAATGCATGTTCCGCATCTATAAAGGCACACATACCGCCTTTTTTCTGCGCCTCCGCTATTACGTGTATCGCGATCGTGGTTTTACCGGATGATTCGGGGCCGTATATCTCAACAATCCTTCCTTTGGGCAATCCGCCCACACCCAGTGCCGTATCCAGGCCAATCGAGCCTGTGGAGATCACCTCCATCGGGTCCTGGTTTCTTTCATTCATCATCATCACACTACCCTTGCCGTAGTCTTTATCGATCTTGTCTATCGTCAGCTTAAGCGCCTTCAGTTTTTCTGCGTTACTCATTGTGTTTAGAATTTAGGGTCAAAATTAATGGAGACATAAAAGTAAGGGATTTTACTTATGCACACTAATTTTTTTAGTATTTTTTTGACTAATGCTTTTAGTTTTCACATTTCGGGTTACCGGAAGCAAAACTATAGGGTCTTGAGGGGGCCGGAAAGCGTATTAATACCCTTTTTCGCGGGTTTTTTAACCCCGTTTCGGCGTCGGTTTGTATTTTGGGGCCCGATTCAGACAACCGTATGCCGAAACTCCTTCTTTTCCTGATCTGCTGCCTGGGTATTTCCTTTTGCCGCGCGCAGACCGAATGGAAATTAAGGTCTGAGAAAGACAGTATTAAAATATTTACGGCACGCGTTGCGGGATCCAGGATAAACGCCATTAAAATAGAGGCCCCGCTTTCTTCCTCGCTTTCACAGCTGGTTGCGGTGATACTTGATATCAATTCTTCGGCCGAATGGATCTACAACACCCGGTCGTGCGTATTGCTAAAACAGGTTTCGCCAACAGAAGTATATTATTATTCAGAGATCGGTTTTCCCTGGCCCGCAGCCAACCGTGATTTTGTGGCGCATATAAAAGTAGTGCAGGACCCCCGCAGCAAGGCGGTTGTGATAGATGCTGAAAATGTATCGGAGCAGGTTCCGCCAAAACCCGGTATTGTTCGGATATCGCAATCGGTTGGCAGGTGGACCATTCTTCCCCTGGCAAAAAATCTTGTTAGCGTAGAATATGTTTTACAGGTAGATCCCGGTGGTAATATCCCCGCCTGGCTCATTAATCTTTTTTCTACCCGGGGCCCTTTTGAAACATTTAAAAAACTTCGGCTGCAGGTACAAAAGCCGGCTTACCAGCGGGCCCGTCTTTCGTTTATTGAGGATTGATTCTCTTGCAAACATAAAAACCCGGAACCATAACGTTGTAAGTCCGTTGGATAACGAAAACATTCGCTTTTAAAATAGGTGAAAGCCTGGCGCATAAGTCATTCCTCAGATAACGAACATCGCGATGCTTGTGTATGAATGGTTTATGTATTTGGAGAAGAGAGGGGTGGTGCGTATTTTTAAGTGTAGGCGGCAATGTTTGAAAACCCTACAAACTTCACAATTTTTAGAACATGAATCGAAGAGAATTTACGAAAGAAACATTAATGACTCTTACAAGCATTGCATTCTTAGACTTATTATTTACAAATAATTTGTTTGCCTCACCTGTGAAAACAATATCAACAAGGTGGCTTAGTGAATTGCACACCATGTGTAAGGATCTCAGAACTTCAAAAATCACCCAATTTGAATGGCAAAAGCAAATTGCTGAATTCCACAACAAATTACCCCTATCAGATTTGCTTAAACTTATTGATTATGAAAATGCGGTTAAAAGTTTAAAATATCCAGACAAGGGCGTAGTTACTAAAGATCCCATTTTCCCAAAAGTCGAAGGAATTTCTGAAAACTATTCCTTCTCTGGTAGAATTTTTGGCATGAAAAGGGAAAGGGCAATTATTCCTCACGGGCATACAAATATGTCATCTTGCCATCGGATTTTAAATGGTGAAGTTTTATTAAAACAATACGATAGAATTAGAGATGAGGATGATTATATGATTATTAAGAAAACAGTTGAAGAAACTGCAAGTGCGGGAAGTTTCTCGTCAATTTCCGATAATAAGGATAATGTTCATTGGCTTGTAACAAATACCCCTTATGCCCATACTTTTGATGTTATTGTTGCCGGGCTCCATCACAAACCAACTGAGGTAGATAACATAGATATATATCAAGCACAAAAAGTTGAAGG
>JANXRX010000167.1 GCA_025352905.1 Bacteroidota bacterium
GCTACCTGCGATGCCATCAGTACACCGGCGGCGCCATTGTCGAACTTTAATAATACGTTGCCATCGTCATCAAGTGCGCGGCCCTCCACCATGATGTTCAGGTCGGCACAGAGATGTGTGATCTTTGCGCCGGTGATATATTCAGCAAGATGCGCGGCGTGTGTGCCGATATCGCCCATACAGCCGCTTTTGCCTGATTTTTTCGGATCCGTTCTCCAGGCGGCTTGCGCATTTCCTTCCCTCTCGCTCAGTTTGCTCAGCCAGCCCTGTGGGTATTCTACCCAGACCTTCCTGATCTTGCCAAACACGCCTTCACTCACCATTGCTTTTGCCTGTTTTACCATCGGGTATCCTGAATAGGTATGGGTAAGACAAAGTGTGAGACCGGTCTCTTCCACTTTCTGTTTTAACTGTTTGGCCTCATCGAGCGTAAAGGTCATCGGTTTTTCTATCACCACATGAAACCCATGTTCCAGCGCCATCATGGCGGGGGCAAAGTGGGCGAAGTTGGGTGTAACAATCGTTACAAAATCCATCCGCTTATCCGCGGGCAGTTTACTTTCTTTCAAGATCATCTCATCATACGTAAGATAGGTTCTGTCGGCCGGCAGGAACAGCATTTCGCCGGATGCTTTGGCTACTTCGGGGTTAATGCTTAATGCGCCGCAGGCGAGTTCGATCAGGCCATCCATGTTGGCGGCAATACGGTGTATGGCGCCGATAAAAGCGTCTTTCCCGCCACCCACCATACCCATTCTGAGTTTACGATTCATAAGGAAACAGTTTATTCGTTAGTGTGATCCCGTATGCTACGGTAAGAAGTTCATAAATATCGGTAAAGCTGGTAAATAAACCGATTGACTCGTGTATTTTTTACATCATGGTTTAAAAATAAAAAATTACATTTATCCCGAGATTGCTTTTTCATATATAACTTCTAACGACATGCAGACTACTACTCCCCAGCGTAGCCAATTATTCGTAGCAAGCTGTTTAGCCCTACTCGTTACATCCCTTTCTTTCGGAATCCGCGCAGGCATCTTAGGTCGCCTGGGAGTACAGTTCAATCTAAGTACTGCGGAGCTGGGTAGTATTGCTGCCACAGCTTTCTGGGGTTTTCCACTGGCAGTGGTTGTTGGCGGTATTGTCGTAGATATTATTGGCATGAAACGCCTGCTGCTGTTAGCATTTATACTGCATCTCGCGGGGATCGTGTTAACCATTTTTGCCGGCGGATACTGGACACTGTTCATCTCAACACTCTGTGTTGGCCTTGCCAACGGTACGGTGGAAGCCGCCTGTAATCCATTGGTGGCCACCATTTATTCGGATGATAAAACCACTAAACTCAACCACTTCCACCTCTGGTTCCCAGGCGGGATCGTGATAGGGACATTAATTGTTTACTTCCTGGATAAAGCGGGCATTGGCTGGCAGGTGCAGGTGGGTTTAATGGTCATCCCTACACTTATCTATGGTTTTCTTTTCAGCAAACTCAGCTTCCCGGTTACCGAGCGGGTGGCCAGCGGGGTATCAATGGGTGATATGTATAAGGCATTACTCAATCCCCTGTTTATATTCATGCTTATTCTTATGCTTGGCACAGCCATCACAGAACTTTTTACCGGCCAATGGATAGATGTATTGCTTAAGAACGTATCCGATAATGCAATCCTGCTGCTTACAATAGAAACAGGTATCATGGTCATCGGGCGCGGATTTGCAGGGCCGGTGGTACACAGGTTCTCTCCAACAGGCGTATTATTGATATCGGCTATTCTTTCGGCCGCGGGTCTTTACCTGCTGGGTCATAGTTCAGGCAATATGTTATTTGTTGGCGCTATCGTATTTGGTATGGGTGTCTGTTATTTCTGGCCCACTATGCTGGGCTTTGTATCAGAGAATCTGCCCAGAACCGGCGCAGTAGGTATGAACCTTATGGGTGGTGCGGGTATGTTTGCCGTATCTGTTTATACTTTTTTTATGGGCGGTTATTACGATAAACTCGTTGCGGATAAACTTCCCTCAGGCGTGCCTGTAACCGATGCCGCTCTGAATGATGCCAAGAAACTGGCAGGCCCCGAAGTATTGAATGCCACTTTAGTCATACCACTGATACTGATCGTCGCTTTCACGATACTGTTTTTTTACATGCGTAATAAAAGAAACATAAAAGTGGTTACGGTAACGACCTGATAAGCCGGATGCAGTATATTTAACGTCCAAACAATGAATAGTAATTCCAATAGGAGATCTGCCATAAAGAATATCATTGCGGGTTCCGCCGCACTGGCTACAGGTAGTGTTATGCTTCCGGCCTATTCCCGCAATAAAAAAAGCGACATGCTGAAAGGTAATATCCATCATTCTGTTTGCCGCTGGTGCTATGGCGATGTTCCACTCGAAAAACTCTGCACCACAGCAAATGAAATAGGTTTGGTTGGAATTGACCTGGTAGGCCCCAAAGACTGGGACACACTTAAAAAATATAACCTTATCTCCACCATGTGCAATGGCGCTGAGATCAGTTTAACCAAGGGATGGAACGATAAGCAATATCATCCCACACTGATAAAAAATTATACCGATCATATTGAATGGGTAGCAAAGGCAGGTTATACCAACCTGATCTGTTTCAGTGGCAGTCGCAATGGCATGGATGATGAAACGGGCCTGAAGAACTGCACCGAAGGATTAAAACAGATCATGGGCCTGGCAGAAAAGAATGGCGTTACCATACAGATGGAACTGCTGAACAGTAAGATCGATCACAAGGATAATATGTGCGACAGAACGCCATGGGGTGTGGAACTGTGCAAACGTATCGGTTCAAATAATTTTAAACTCCTCTATGATATCTATCATATGCAGATAGATGAAGGCGATGTGATCAGGACCATCCGCGATCATCACGTTTATCTAGGCCATTACCATACCGGCGGTGTTCCCGGAAGGCATGAAATAGACGAAACACAGGAACTATATTACCCGGCTATCATGAAGGCAATCGTAGCTACAGGATTCAAAGGTTATACCGCACAGGAATTCATACCCGCTTCAGCAGACAAATTAGGATCGTTGAAGAAAGGGGTGATGATATGTGATGTTTAAAGTAAACTTATAAACAAACAGAAATGGCTGATCAAACGTACGACGCAATTGTTGTTGGCTCCGGTATCAGTGGAGGCTGGGCCGCCAAAGAGTTGGCAGAAAAAGGGCTGAAGGTATTGATGCTTGAAAGAGGGCGCAATATTGAGCACGTAAAGGATTATGTGAATGCGAACAAGGAAGCATGGGATTACCCGCACCGCGGCCGGAAGACCCAGCAGATGATCAAGGATTATCCTGTGCTGAACAGGGATTATCCCTTGAATGAAACCAACCTTGATTACTGGGTAGATGAACACGAAAGTCCATACACCGAAGTAAAACGGTATGACTGGTTCCGCGGCTACCATGTAGGCGGACGTTCACTGATGTGGGGGCGCCAGAGTTATCGCTGGAGCGACCTGGATTTTAACGCCAATAAAAAAGACGGTATCGCCATCGACTGGCCTGTTCGGTATAAAGAAATAGAGCCCTGGTATGATTATGTAGAAAAGTTTGCGGGCATCAGTGGTAACCGTGACGGACTGGCGCAATTGCCCGACGGGCAGTTCCTGCCGCCGATGGATATGAACTGCGTAGAGAAAGATGTATCTGCCCGTTTAAAAGAATATTATAAAGGAGCGCGTGCAATGATCATTGGCCGTACCGCCAATATTACCGTAGCGCATGAAGGAAGAACGGCTTGCCAGTTTAGAAATAAATGCTGGCTCGGTTGCCCGTTCGGCGCCTACTTCAGTACCCAATCGAGTACTTTGCCTGCGGCGATGAAAACCGGCAACCTCACCCTCCGTCCATGGGCCATCGTTACCAAAATTTTATATGATAAGGATAAGAAACGCGCCACCGGTGTGGAAGTACTGGATGCGGAAACGAATAAAACCTATGTGTTCAATTCAAAGATCGTTTTCCTGAATGCCTCTACATTTAACTCTGCCTGGATCATGATGAATTCAGCAACGGATGTATGGCCCGACGGATTGGGCAGCAGCAGCGGCGAGCTGGGTCATAATGTAATGGACCACCACTTAGGCGTTGGCGCTGGCGGAAGAGTAGAAGGTTATGAAGACAAATACTATTTCGGTCGTCGCGCTAATGGTATTTATATCCCACGTTACCGTAACCTGTTTGGCGATAAGCGCGATTACCTGCGTGGCTTCGGTTACCAGGGAAGTGCCGGAAGACAAGGCTATGGCCACGAAGTTCCTGAACTGAGTATTGGTGGGGCATATAAAGATGCTATTTCAGAACCCGGTGGATGGAACATGAGTATTGGTGGTTTTGGAGAGATCATTCCTGACCATGCAAATAAAATAACCTTAGACAAAACGAAGAAAGATAAATGGGGACTGAATGTGCTTGCCTTTGATGCAGAGTTGAAAGATAATGAGCTGAAGATGCGCAAGGATATGCAGGCCGATGCCATTGAAATGCTTACCAATATTGGTGTGAAAGATGTTAAGGGACATGATGCCAATGGGATCCAGGGCCGCGGTATCCATGAAATGGGTACGGCACGTATGGGCGCTGATCCGAAAACATCGGTGGTAAATAAATTCAACCAGGTATGGGATGCGCCGAATGTATTTGTAACAGACGGATCGTTCATGACCTCGGCGGCCTGTGTAAATCCATCGCTTAGTTATATGGCCTTCACGGCAAGGGCAGTGGATCATGCGGTATCGGAACTTAAAAAACAAAACTTATAAACTGAAGTTATGAATAGAAGAGAAGCCATATCCAGCGTAGCCTTACTGCTCGGTGGAACCATTTTGGGAGCAGAAGCTTTTTTATCAGGATGTAAACCTAAGACAGACGCAACCGTTGTCAGTTTTTCAGCCGATGATACCAGCTTTCTGAATGAAGTAGCGGAAACCATTTTACCGGCAACATCCACACCCGGCGCCAAAGAGGCCAAGGTAGGTGAGTTCATGACCGTGATCGTGAAGGATTGTTATGAACCAAAAGAGCAGGCTATTTTCATGGAAGGCATAAAAAAACTGGATGAAGCCAGCAAAAAGAAGAATGGCAAAGTTTTCCTCGAAAGCACGCCTGCCCAGCGGCATGATCTTTTAGTGGATCTTGATAAGGAGCAAAAAGATTACCAGAAAAACAAAAAGAAAGAAGACCCTACCCATTACTTCCGTATGATGAAAGAACTGACCCTTTGGGGCTATTTCACATCAGAACCAGGCGCAACCAAAGCACTTCGCTATGTGGCCGTTCCCGGGAAGTATGAAGGCTGTATCCCTTATAAGAAAGGAGATAAAGCATGGGCTACTTCTTAAATAAAGGCACGGTTTGTGTACCAATAAATTATTAATTACCCTTAACCCCGATTGCCATGTCCACTAACCGGAGAACATTTCTGCGAAGCAGTGCCTTTGCCGCACTGGGTTTAACATTACCCTTCAGGGGGAAGTCTGCACCGGGGGAAGAATTTTTCCGGTTTAAGAAACTACCGGCTTACGGTCTGCAGTTATGGACCGTGAAGGAAGACATGACAGCCAATGCCAAAGACACTTTAGCCAAAGTGGCCTCTTACGGGTACAAACAGATAGAAAGTTTTGAGGGTCCCAAGGGCATGTTCTGGGGATGGACCAACAAGGAGTTTAAAAAATACATGGATGATCTCGGCACTACCATTATCTCCTCACACTGCGCCAATACAGTAGACTTTGAACGCAAAGCTGCTGAAGCGGCCGAGATCGGGATGAAATACCTGATCTGCCCGTATAAAGGCCCGCAGAAATCAATTGAAGATTTTAAGAGGTTCGCTGATGAGTTTAATAAATCTGGCGAGATCTGTAAAAAGAACGGCATCCGTTTTGCCTATCATAACCACGATTATTCTTTTAAACCGGTAGACAACCAGATACCGCAAACGGTAATGATGGATAATACCGATAAGGACCTGGTTGATTTTGAAATGGATATCTATTGGGTAGTAGCCGCCGGCCAGGATCCAAAAGTATGGTTTGATAAACACCCGGGCCGTTTCAAACTCTGCCATGTAAAGGACCTCGCCAAAACAGCCAAGGGTCACGAATCCGTTCAGATAGGAACAGGAACGATCGACTTCGCATCGATCCTGAAAGCAGGGACCTCAAAAGGATTAAAATATTATATAGTGGAACAGGAGGCATTTACCGGAACGAATCCATTGGAGAGTGCAGCGGCGGATGCTAAGTATATGGGTAGCTTTAATATGTAGGGCGGGACCCCCTTGTGTTCCCCCTGGGAGGGGGAAGTGATTTTTGCAAGGGGGCGTAACTTCGTTACTTGTTATAAAAAAACTGCGGCTCATTTTGGGCCGCAGTTTTTTTATAAGTTACCCCCTCCCAGGGGGCAGGGGGTAAAGGGGGTAAATACTACACCCCAAGTGACCAGCCTTCACGGTAAGTTCTTTTCACAAACTGGTTGGCCTCATCAAAATTCGTGATCTTCATATTCGGGCCATCCCATAATAACTTGATGTTACGACCGGGATAGGTAGTGATGTCTTTACCTGATTTATCTTTACCCGCCTGTGCGATATTGTAACTGCGGATAGCGAGGTTGCCCATGAGTACGCTTTCGGTAAGCGGGCCGGCAATATCAAAACGGGAACTAAGGTTATTCGCTTTTTCGCTGCCATAGCCTGCGATAGCGCCCTCAACCCAGGCAGCATAGTGACCATTATCGCCATTGGGTACACGGGCTACGGTTTGTGGCACCACATTCTCTGCACTTCTTGATGTTGGCAGCAGGTTAGGGAACTTGCCGTAAGTGCCGCAGATCATTTTGCCTTTTGTACCGAGGAAGATCGCGCCGTTACCGCCATCGCCCATGAGTTCATTGGCGCCCAGTTCTTCGGGGCGGTCGGGTTGGATACCGCCGTCCATCCAATGCAGTTTTACATCCGGCCTGTCGTGGCCTTTCTGTTTTTTATGCTTGTTAAGATGATCTCCTTTAAATGTTAGGGTAATAGAGGAAGAAACAGGACCGGAATCGGGATAATTACCACGGGTCCAGTTTTCAACATAAGGTGTAGCCACACTGCATTCTGCAGAAACAGGATAGCCAAGATTTAATACGGCGAAAGCGGGGGCCATGATATGACAGGCCATATCGCCAAGGGCGCCGGTACCAAAATCCCACCAGCCGCGCCAGTTAAAAGGGATTAGTTTCTCAACATAATCGCGGTATGTGGCAGTGCCTAACCATAAGTTCCAGTCGAGCCCTTCCGGAATAGCTGGTTTGTTGGCCGACCAGGGAATGCCCTGTGGCCAAACGGGCCTGTCGGTATAGCAGTAAATGGTATGCACATCGCCGATCAGGCCGGCATCATACCAATCCTGTAATTGCCGCACACCATCACCCGATGCACCCTGGTTGCCCATTTGGGTAACCACTTTGTAGCGGTGCGCAGCCTCAGTAAGCATACGCGCCTCGTAAATATCGTGGGTAAGCGGTTTTTGAATGTATACGTGTTTGTTCAGCTGCATGGCGGCCATACCAATAACGGCATGCATATGGTCGGGTGTGGAAACAGAGCAGGCATCAAAATTCTTATGTTCTTTATCGAGCATCTGGCGGTAGTCTTTGTAGATCTTGGCCTTAGGATAACGCTCAACACTTTTTTTCATCTGGCGGCTGTCTACATCGCAGAGAAAAGCGATATCGGCTTTGCCGCTCTGGTAAAAGTTCCAGAGATCGCTTTCGCCTTTACCACCTGCGCCGATGCCGGCAACGGTTAATTTATCGCTGGGGGCAGTGAACCCGCGGCCCAGTACATGGCGGGGTACAATGTAAAAACCGGCGGCGGCCAGGGCTGCGTTGCGTATAAAGCCGCGGCGTGAGTTGGAGGGAACTGTGTTTTGATCTGTTTTCTTTTTCATGCAATCGATTGGTGGTGAGGGGACAAAATGGAAAGATGAATTTATTACATTTTGTGCATAATTCGTCGATTGACGAAGGGAGATTCATTAATTTTAAATCAACCCACCGAGAGACCAAAACGAACGATATGAAATATAAATTTGAGAAACCTATCCACGGCAGCATCGGCCAGGCGAAGTATCAATGTAAAATCGAATGGCGCAATGGGCAGTTCATTGCCGATGAACCGGAGAGCAATGGCGGTAAAGATGAGGGGCCGGATCCGTTTACGCTCCTGCTATCGTCGCTCACCAGCTGTACGCTGGTAACCCTGCGTATGTATATAGACCGGAAGGGATGGGAAGTAAACAGTATCGCCGTAAGCACCAATATGTACCAGGAAGTAAAGGAAGGGAAAACCCTAAACATCATAGACCGCGACCTTATCTTCTACAGCCCGGTTACGGATGAACAGAAAGTGAAGCTGCAGGAAATAGCCAGCCAGTGCCCAATATCCAAACTGCTGGAAGGCGAGACCAAGATCAGGACTTTTGTATATAAGGATAATCCCGAAGCTAAAACGGTGCACTACAGCAATGATGTCATAACGGTAGACTGGAAACCCGAACTCTGCCAGCATAGTACCCGCTGCTGGACGCAGTTGCTCCAGGTATTTGACCCACGCATCAAAAAATGGATCAATATAGATGGCGCTACGGCGGAACGGATCAAAGAGCAGGTGGCTTTATGTCCGTCGGGGGCCCTGCTGTTTCATTATAATGATGCGATACCGGATGAGAAGATCGTTTGAAAAGCACCCGCCGTGCAGCGGATTCTTTTTAAAACCTGTCAACCTACAACACACCAAATGAAAAACGGTTTATATATACTGCTGATGATTATCCTCGCTGCCTGCACCAGAACGGGTAATGGATTTGCGCCCGTACCGTTTACGAATACTAATTACCTGGGCAGGTGGAATATGGTTGCCAAACAGTCGCCCGGTATAGGTGGGTTTGGCATATGGTCAGCGGCACCGGCCGGGCAATACATGACCATTGATAATACAGGGCAGGTGGGTGGCAATACATTCACGGATGTTACCGGTTACCAGGTGGTAGATTCTGTTACGATTAAATTTATAGCCCCATCGCAGCCGGCCGGTTTTTATCTTTTCAATTATAAGCTGGATACGGTGGCAAAAGCGTTTTTCTTTTATATACGGGTCCCTGATGGAACAACTATGTGTATCGAAGGATGTGGGGGGTATAGATTTGAGCGGTAAAATTATTATTCTCGCTGGCCAGGCTTTATTTTTTTCTTCCCTCCGCCAATACACAACCCCAGATTTAACCCGAAATACGCGTTCTTGTAAATAGTCGTACCTAATAATTTGCCCGCATCATCATAATCGTGTACATAGGTATTGGCAACCATATTGTATTCGAATGATAAACGCAGATGTGATGTTTCAAACCCGGTTCGTAACATGCCACCCAATGGGTTTGTGCTGCGACCGGTAGAACCCGTTAATAGGCCGCCACCGCAACCAGCGGTTTCATCTACAGAATAAGACCCAATACCGCCGCCAACAAACGGGCGAAAATCATATTTCCGGCTTAGATACCTGTCTGCAGTTAGCACGGTAGAGCCAATATATTTCATATATACAGAAGCAGTTTCTATCCGCAGCCCAGTTTTATAGTCCTTAAAATTATAGCTGGGTTCCAGGTAAACGGCTATACCCGACTGTTGTGAAGATTGCGTGGCGATGCCCATACCGATATCCACTTTAATGGGTTTGAAAAGACTGGTGGATTGCGAATGAGCAGATGGAAGAGTGAAGAAGACCAATGAAAAGAGGAGAAGTTTTCTCATGATGTTAGTTTGTAATGGCTGAGGCAAGGGGAAGGGGGGAATTGCTGCAAAAAGGGTTGTTAAAATGAAGGCAGGTAAGTTTGGCATCTATATTTTTAAAACGAAATCGTTACCCCAAACTTCAAAGCCCAGTTCTTTTTATTATCCTCCAATGTATAATAACCATAGCGGCGGAACACACCGATACCAAAACCATAGTAAAAGAATTTCATGTTGGTCCGTAAAATATTTCTTACCAGCAAACCGCTTTCATATAAGCCCTTTTCGGGCGCCTGTAAAACCACACCCTGGTGCGCAGCAAGATTGCTGATCGTTCCATAACCGATATTCTGTACCAGCACAAACTCAGGTCTTGATTTGATGGTTTCGGGTTTAAAAAGCAGGCTGCCAAAATTCTGCTCGATAAAAAGAGAAGCGGTTCTGTTTGAGGTAAACTCATAAACACCCGCTGTCTGAAAACTGTTATTAATAAACAGCCCCGAACTTCTTTGTCTGCCGGTCTCATTTACACTGCCCTTGGTATTAAATAGATATGCATACGGCACATTGCCCCATACCTGCCCCAGCTCTGCCTGGAATGCCGTATTGCCAAAATGTTTGGTTCTGAATGAGTGATTTACCTGTAGCGCCAGCTTGGTATAATCCAGTTGGCCGCCCAATGTGCCATTCAATCCTTTAGATAGCTGTAACATGATCTGCGTTCTGGCCGGCGTGTTGATCATTTTAGCGCGGCCTATACGGGCATAGGTTTCTCCCCTTGTGTAACGTAAGCCGATACCTATCTCCGTATTGTTATAACCGTCTACAAAATTGCCGTTATTGGCAATATCGAACCGGTAAGGAAATCCTGCCGGGTTGCGTTGCTGGGTCAATAACCAGCCATCAGTCTGTAACCAGTGCCAGGGCCTGGTACTAAAGAGAGCCTTCCATTCGCGGACACTGTCTAAACGACTGGTATAAATATTACGCAGCGACTGGTTAGAAAGAATGGCGCCGTTATCCTTAAAATATTCAATATTGCCGGGCTCCTGCAGATCCTGGCTAAAAGATACGCGAAGGAAAGTATTGGTACGGCGGTTAAAACTAAGCTGTACGTTGCTGCCATACTTCCAGGCCTTATCACCAAATCCATATCCGCCATACCCTCCTACAGAAAACCATTTGCTGAATTTAGTATTTGTTTGCAGGCCGAATCCAAGCCTTATTTTCTCGTATTGGTTAACACCCGAGATCAGGTACCTGATCGGGATATCTATCACACCCGAAGGGATGGCCTGTAATGCGATGACCTCAGTAAAAGTGTTGATACTGTTTAACCGCTTCTGCATGCTTTTGGGCATGGAATCATAGGCGCTGTAAGTGGCTTTCTCTTTCGGCTGCAGGCTATCTACCCTGAATCCCTGCCATTTAGCTTCTGTTTGTATACCCGCCCCGGGTGCAAACTCGAAAGCGATATCTGAGAAATCGGCGCTGGTAAAAGGTTTGTTGATGGCAATGTTCTTAATATAACTACGCGTATCCCAGTAAAGTAAAACAGAATCTTTCGCTACATCTTTTTGTGATAAATAGGTATTCAGCTGCACGGGAAACCAATGACCATCTACCTGCTCATATTTTTGCTGGAGGCGAAACCCGAGTATGATCCCTTTATCATCTGCGGGTGCAGCAGTCACATTTTCAATCGCCCATCCGTCTGAATTGATATACAAAATACCCCTGAGCCCATCAAAGTTTTTTCCTTTTAGCGGCTCAAAACTGATCACGTACGTTGTATCCTTCTCATGCGGCAATACTTCGCGCAGGTTAAACTTATACATATTAATGCTCCCGTTCACCACCGGGCTGGTGTACACCTTGCCGGGCATACGCAGGTAATCGAGGTAAAAACCAAAGGGTTGAAAATTGGCGCTGGTAACAGCAAATAAAGGATCGTTGATGCCGGATACCCGGGTGGCCAATACCGTTTCTTTAGAGAGCTTGGGATACTTGTAAATACGTTCTGTGTACGACTCTGTTATAAAAAGATAATTATCCCTGAGCTGCCTCGCCATCGATCTTCTCTGCAAACGCTCTATGGAATCTTTTTCTGTTTTTGGTGGTGGCGGCGGTTTTCTCAACCTGCCCTGCATGCTAAACATATAAGGCGTTGCACCCAGCGCAGCCATGGTATACGCATTGTAAGCATAAGAAGGAAGATTAACAGGATCGTTCCGTTTCTTATTCTGCTGCATCAGTCGTATGATACGGTGCGCAGGATTAAGATCCGATCTTACCACCACATCTTCCAATGTATCGGTTCTGCGACTGATAAGAATCACAAAAGGATCTTCTGTTTTTTTATTGAGGGATAACAACTTTACCCGGTAGCCGATATAATTAATAACGATCGTACTGTTTGCGGGTACATTTTTTAAACTGAAATGCCCATCGATATCGGTTAAACCGCCCCGCTTCGTTTCTTTAATAGTAACACTTACAAACGCCATGGGTTGCCTGGTGAGAGAATCTACCACCGTGCCCGTAATATTGTTGGATTGTGCAAGGGACAGGATGGGCAGGATAGCCGTAATAAGTAACGCGGCCGGGAATATCCTCATGCAGTTGGTTTTGGTTAAGATAGGCAACCTGCACAGAATATCCATGTTATTGCAGAGTTTTAACAAAAATGGTATCTTGTATAAAGACATAAAGCTTTCCTATGCATACCGAACTACCGGATCGATTGATCGCGCTGCGCCGCTATTTTGAAAGTGGCATTACCAAACCATACGCTTTCCGCAAACAACAATTGCTTGCTTTAAAAAAGGCAGTTATCGCCCATGAACAACAAATCTATGATGCGCTGTATGCCGACCTGAAAAAAAGCAAGGAAGAATGCTGGGTTACCGAAAATGGTTTTTTACTGGCAGAGTTGAATGATACATTGAATCATCTCCAGCGATGGATGGAACCTGAAAGTGTTGCGACCAATTTACTGAATATGCCTTCCAGCAGCCGCGTACTTCGTGAACCGCTCGGTGTAGTGTTGGCCATCGGCCCATGGAATTATCCGCTTCAATTATTATTCACGCCCATGGTGGGAGCAATCGCGGCGGGAAACTGCGTGGTATTAAAGCCCAGCGAGTTTGCACCGGCTACATCATTGGTTATGCAGCAAATTATTGAAAGCGCTTTCCCGAAAGAATATATCCTGTATGTGACCGGCGATGGCGCAACGGTTATTCCTGCCATGATGCAGACATTCAGTTTTGATCATGTATTCTATACAGGAAGCACCGCGGTAGGCAGGATCATTTATAAAATGGCCGCCGAACGGTTGGTTCCCGTTACGCTCGAACTAGGTGGCAAGAGCCCCTGTGTTGTTGAAAGCGATGCCAGTATCTCTATCGCCGCAAAGCGAATTACCATGACCACTTTTTCCAATGCGGGCCAGATGTGCGTGGCGCCGGATTATGTACTCGTACACGCATCACAAAAAACGGCATTGGTTTCCGCGCTTGTAAATAAGATACAGCAATTCTTTGGCGATAACCCGGCAACCAGCGAGAATTATGGAAAGATGATCAACGAAAAACAATTTGACAGGGTGATAAAATATGTAACAGATGGAACTATTTTACACGGCGGCCGTTATCATAAGGAAACACTGTTCATCGAACCCACTTTATTAGAAGTGACTAAAATGGATAGCGCCGTAATGAAAGAAGAGATCTTTGGCCCGGTATTACCCATCATCAGTTTCAACACGATGGAGGAAGCGCTGGCCATTATTGCGCTAAATCCTAACCCGCTTGCTTTTTATATATTCACTTCTAACACAGAAAAGGAAAAACAATGGCTGGGGGCAGTTCCTTCAGGCGGCGCCTGTGTTAACAATGCCAGCTGGCACCTCACCAACCCCAGCCTGCCCTTCGGCGGCAGGGGGTTTAGCGGTACGGGCGATTATCACGGAAAATATTCGTTTGAAACATTCAGTCACAGGAAAGCAGTGATGAAAACACCTACCTGGTTTGATCCGTGGATAAAGTATCCGCCTTTTAATGGTAGATTGGGGTTGTTTAAATGGCTTATAAAATAACTCATCCCCCGGCCCCTTCTCTACAAGTAAGAAGGGGGGAGCACTTCTCTACTTGTAGAGAAGAAGAGCACCCTCTTTACTTGTAAAGAGGAAGAAGATCCCTCTCTACTTGTAGAGAGGGGTGGCAGCGCAGCGAGCCGGGGTGAGTAAAACAACTTTATGAAAAAATTACTCATCCTCATCCTGATCATCTTCCTTGTTCTCTTCCTCGTAAAACGAAAAGACATGACCTGGCGCCAATCGTTCTTAAAAACAGTTTACCCGCTGGTAATGCTGAAAGGCAAAATGTTTCCCGATAAAAAAGCCATACAGGTAAATACGGCAAAAACGCAGCCGGTCATCTCATTCTATACACTACGCGCCATTGCCAATAATGGGGAACCCATAGATTTCAGCGCCTTTAAAGGAAAGAAAGTACTGATCGTAAACACTGCCAGCAATTGCGGTTACACGGCTCAGTATGATGAATTGGAAAAATTGCACCAGCAATACAAAGACCTGGTGATTCTCGGTTTCCCCGCCAATGATTTTAAACAACAGGAAAAGAAAGACAACGCGGCTATCGCCGAATTCTGTAAAGTAAATTTCGGGATCACATTCCCGTTAATGGAGAAGAGCCATGTGGTAAAGGGCCCGGAACAGAACCCGGTATTTGCCTGGCTCACCAACGCCAAACAGAACGGCTGGTGCGATCAACAGCCCGTGTGGAACTTCAGCAAATATTTAATTAATGAGGATGGCGTACTGACAAATTTTTTTTCGATGACGGTTTCTCCTTTGAGCACGACGGTTATTTCGGCCCTCCGGTAATTTACTCATCCCCCGACCCCTTCTCTACAAGTAGAGAAGGGGAGAGAGGTCCAATTCCCTTCTTTACTTGTAGAGAAGCCGTCGGGATGAGTAATTCCCCCTCTCTACAAGTAGAGAGGGGTGACAAGCGCAGCGAAGTCGGGGTGAGTTAGGGAGTGAGTTAATTTATACAGGGCACTTTTCATGGTAGTTGATCAACTCGATAGGGGTACGCTCAATCGTAAATCCACTGTAATTTGCCTTCACCTCATCCAGCACTTCTTCCACCTCTTCCATCATTTTCAAAGTAACCAGGCGGTTACGGTACTCCTTGATATTAGGCAAGCCCTTCAGGTAATTGGCATAATGCCTTCTCATTTCATTGATACCCGCGATCGGCCCTTTCCAGTCGAGCGATTTGCGTAAATGTTTGCGGCATACTTCCACTCTTTCTTCCAGTGTAGGCGGCGCTAACACTTCGCCGGTAGCGAGATAATGTTTGATCTCCCGAAAGATCCAGGGATACCCGATAGCGGCACGACCTATCATAATGCCATCTATACCAAAACGGTTTTTATAATCAGCGGCTTTTTGCGGGCTGTCGATATCTCCATTGCCGAAGATGGGGATTTGGATCCTTGGATTATTTTTTACTTTGGCGATCAGCGTCCAGTCAGCTTCGCCTTTATACATCTGCGAGCGCGTGCGGCCATGTATCGCAAGCGCTTTGATACCGGCATCCTGTAAACGCTCGGCTACTTCTTCGATGTTCTTCGTATTATCATCCCAGCCCAGCCGTGTTTTTACCGTTACGGGCAGTTTGGTGCTTTTTACAACTGATTCGGTCAATCGTACCATCAGGTCAATATCTTTCAGCACCCCTGCCCCGGCCCCTTTGCTCACTACCTTTTTTACCGGGCAGCCAAAATTGATATCCACCAGGTCTGGGTTCACCGCTTCCACTATCCGGGCGCTCATGGCCATGGCCTCCTCATCGCCGCCGAAGATCTGGATACCGATGGGGCGCTCATAATCGAAAATGTCTAATTTCTGGCGACTTTTAATCGCATCGCGTATCAGCCCTTCACTGCTGATAAACTCGGTGTACATGAGGTCCGCGCCATTGTCTTTACAAACGGCACGAAAAGGCGGATCGCTCACATCTTCCATGGGCGCCAGTAATAACGGGAAATCAGGTAATTCTATTTGATCTATTTTAACCATATTGTGCCTGCAGCGGTGAGATCAGAGGAGGTATATTGCCTTTTATCCTTTCGCCGGCTGCTTTACTGTAAAGAAGCTGCAAATTTACAATCTTATTTTTCAATAGCATGAATGAAAAGAATCTCTTGAATTACCCCTCGCGTTTTGCCATTTTGATAGGATTGGTGGGCCTGTTTATGATTCTGAGTGCGGTAGTGATTATGTGTATAGCTGGCCTGATGCTGCATGTACCTATGGCCCAGGTTGTTGACCAGATTAACCGACCCGAAAATGCCAATATTGCCCGCTTACTAAATACGATCGCTTCTTTGCTTGCCTTCTTTTTACCGGCACTGGTACTTGCGATACTCGTGAACAGGCGGCACCCGTTTCAGCAACTGGGGTTTAACTGCAGGATCAGCAGTAAACAAGTGATGCTGGTTGTATTGATCACTTTTGCCAGTATAATTCTTGGCGGCGCTTTGGGCGAACTGAATGAGAAGATACCACTGCCCGCCAAATGGTTTGCAGCCGCCAAAACCATGGAAGACCGGTACCGGGAAGCCATGATGGTGATGATACAAATGAGAACAAAAAGCGAATACCTCGTATCGCTTCTTGTAATAGCAGCAGCGCCGGCCCTGTTTGAAGAAGTATTATTCAGGGGTGGGTTTCAGCAGGTATTGATCGGTTGGACCAAAAGCAAATGGGCAGGTATTATTCTTACCAGTGTCTTGTTCAGTGCCATACATTTTTCTTATTTCGGGTTCTTGCCGAGGGCCGAACTGGGGATCGTATTAGGATTGATCTTCTACTACAGCAAAAATATCTGGCTGAATATTTTTTTACATTTCCTGAATAATGCACTTGTGGTTACTTCGTTATACAATGCTGCCCGGCATGGCAGGTCTATGTCCAAAACAATGGATGAAAACATGCCGATGTGGTGGGGTATATTTGCACTTGTACTATTGGTTGTATTACTGCGTTATCTAAAAAAAGAAAGCAGCAGAATCGTACCACCGGAAAATCCGGTCATAGACTCATTTGAAAATAATATTTCTTAATGGACAGCTGGACAAAAGTATATACAACCCGTAATCATGCCGAAGCAAGTATTATCCAGGGCATGCTGGAAGAAAATAATATTCCCGTACAAACCATGAATAAGCAGGACAGCAGCTATCTGATAGGCGAGATAGAACTATATGTTCCCGCAGTGCTGATAGAAACGGCGAAGCAATTGGTTGATAAGAATTTGTTGAATTAGAGGACCCCTATCTTTATACAAACATCTGCCATGCCTTTCAACTTCCAGTCTTTCAAAACCCGCACACTTACCGCTATTGTTTTTGTGGTGGTGATGTTGAGTGGATTGTTGTGGAACCAATGGAGTTTTTTAGTATTATTCACAATCATTCATTTTGGATGCTGGATAGAATACCAGAAACTGATCAAAAAGATCGATCCCGATTATAAGGAAGTAAGTACGGTACATCAATACAGTATTCTATTTGTGGGATGGGGGTTTCTGCTCTGGATGACGAATGATACTTACCGCATCGGTAACTGGTTGCTGGCGGATACGGGCTGGTGGCTATTGATGGTGAGTTTGATCGTATATATTATCAACGAATATTTTATTAATAAAAAAATACTATACCAGTTAACTGCACACGCTTTATTTGGGTTCGTATATATATCGTTGAGTTTGGGGCTGATGATGAAATTATGGGGCAACCTCGGTCAGACCGTATTTACAGGATCTGCAGACTGGATGATGCCGGTTATACTGATCGCTTCTATCTGGGTAAACGATACGATGGCGTACCTGGTAGGTTCATTGATAGGGAGGACGCCTTTTTCGCCCGTATCCCCTAAAAAAACATGGGAAGGAACTATCGGCGGCGCCATACTGGCTGTATTAGTAGTTACATTCGGCGGTATTTATCTGCTTCATTTTGCAGCAAAGCCCTTGCTGCTGATCAGTAGTACGGCAGCCATTGCAGGCACCATGGGCGATCTGCTGGAAAGTAAGCTGAAACGCCTTGCCGGCGTAAAAGACAGCGGCCGGATCATGCCGGGTCATGGGGGCTTTCTCGACAGGTTCGATTCGCTGCTGGTGGCTATCACGGTTACCTGGATTGTTTTCAGGGTCCTCTATTAATGCAGCCTTTGTGCTGATTCTCAACAATCCGTTTTACATTTGCCCTTCAATCTTTGCCATGACAATCCATAGAGAGGGATATAAAACGATCGCGATCACTGCTTTACTATTCGGGCTATTTAACCTGGCTTCGTTTACCTTTTTAAGCGCATCGTTACCTGAACTGGCCATCGGTCTTTTCCTGGTTACGCTTTTCCTTTTCCTGTTCATCATTTCCTTCTTCCGTATCCCTGCCCGTGTGCATACGATCCATGAAAACCAGGTCATTTGCCCGGCAGACGGGAAAGTGGTAGTGATAGAAGAAGTTACCGAGACAGAATATTTTAAAGACAAACGCATACAGGTAAGTATATTCATGAGCCCCGCCAATGTGCATGTTAACCGCAATCCCATATCAGGCGAAGTAGTGTACAATGCTTACCATAAAGGCAAATACCTGGTAGCCTGGCATCCTAAATCCTCCACAGAAAATGAAAGATGGAGCGTGGTTACCCGTAACGGGCACGGCGAGATCTTATACAAACAGATAGCCGGCGCACTGGCCAAACGGATCTGTAATTATACCGCAGTAGGCCAGCAGGTGCACCAGGGCGATGAGTATGGTTTTATCAAATTCGGCAGCCGGGTGGATGTGCTGCTGCCATTGAATGCCAAAATAGAAGTAGCCCTTAAGCAGGTGGTTAAAGGGGGTGTAACCGTTCTGGCAAGCTGGTAAACCAAATTTAACAGCCAAACAATGTAAATAACCCCTGAAAACGTTATTTTCGGAAAACAATTCAAAACCTCAAAACAAAAAATATGAAAAAATTAGTAGTATTAGCCACAGCCGCTTTCCTCTTTACAGGTGCATTTGCAGGCGACGGCGGTAAAAAACCGGTTAAAGGAAAAGAAGAGTGCTCAAAAACCTGCAGCAGCAAAACATGCTGCAAAAAAACAACTGACAAAACAGAAACAAAAACAGCTACGAAAGCGATAAAAAAAGCATAATTTTTTTATTAAGAATGGGCCTCCCGATAATACCGGGAGGTTTTTTTATGCCCGGCTTAGAGGATATCTTCCAATTCTTTCAGGTGGGTTATCATATAAGTGGCTTTTATATGCGGCTCTATCTTCAGGTGATTCACAAAAATAGTATCCATGCCCGCATTGATGCCGCCCTGTATATCTGCATCCAGGTTATCACCGATCATGATACTTTCATCTGCCGTGGCGCCTGTTTTGGTAAAAGCATAATCAAAGATCTCCTTATTGGGTTTCAGGCTGTTACTGGCCTCGGAAGTGATCACCTGCTCAAAAAAATGATGCAGGTTGGCGGTGCGTATCTTACTATGCTGCACATTTTCAAAACCATTGGTCACCAGGTGCATATGGTATTTTTTTTCTTTGAGATATGTGAGGATCTCGATGGTATAGGGAAACAGGCTTTTCCGGGTAGGTAAATAGTCCAGGAACTGTACAGCCAGTTGTTTCGACAGTGGTTCATCTGCCAGCTTAAAATCCAGGAGCGCCAACCACATCCTTTTCCAGCGAAGCTCGTCCTGTTTGATAAAACCTTTGGTATAACGGTCCCACAGGCGCTCATTATGGTAGCTGTACCGTTCAAAAAAACGGTCGAAATCGGGGATTCCCTTTGCCTGTAATGTATTCAGTTCATATAGTTCGGCAAGGGTTTGGCGGGCATTGGTCTCAAAATCCCATAAGGTATGATCCAGATCAAAAAACAGGTGGCGGTACTTCATGAGGCAAGATAATTAGTAATTAATAATTAGTAATTAGTAATTGCGGAACGATTTAAAACAGGCGCCACTACTGTCATAAAAAGGCGAACTTTGACCCAGATAGTAAATGCCCCAATTGTTAATTACTAATTATTAATTACGCCCAATGAATGTGATCATAACAGGCGCCTCCAAAGGAATTGGAAAAGCCATTGCCGAAGAATTCGCTGCCGCCGGGCATGCGCTGTATCTCTGCAGCCGCAGCGAAAAACAATTGTATGATACGGTTGCCATTCTCCAGACACAATACCCGCAATGCACCGTAAAAGCGAATACAGCAGATATGGCCGTTAAGAAAGAGGCGCAAAAATTCGGTGAATGGGTATTGAATTCCTGTGTTCCGGATATCGTGGTAAACAACGCGGGCCAGTTCCTGCAGGGTAGTGTACATGATGAGGATGATGGCATACTGGAGAAAATGATCCACGTGAACCTGTACAGCGCTTATCATTTGACGCGCATGTTTCTGCCCGCCATGGTAAGCGCAAAAAAAGGCCATATTTTCAATATCTGCTCCATCGCTTCCTTACAAGCCTACAAATACGGGGGCAGTTACAGTATCAGCAAATTCGCTTTGCTGGGTTTCAGCAAAAACCTCCGCGATGAGATGAAACCCCATGGAATCAAAGTAACTGCCGTTTGCCCCGGTGCAACCATGAGCGCCAGCTGGGACGGGGTTGAGGTACCCGCCAACCGCATTATGGAAGCAAAAGACGTTGCCAAAATGATCTTCGCAGCATCGCAGCTATCACCCACGGCAGATGTGGAAGACATTGTGATGCGGCCGCAACTAGGAGATCTTTGAGGATTTTGCCTCTTTCCCCCAATCGGTAACAATTTCTTCACACACAGTTCATACTACCATAATACCGTTGTAACGTTTATTTAATACAGATGGGAGAGTTTTGCTAAACCCTAAGTTGTATGGAAAGACGTCCGGTAGATGTTGTAGTGATGAGCGACCTGCATTTGGGCACTTTTGGCTGTCATGCCAGGGAGATCGTTAACTACCTGAAAAGTATCCAACCCCAGATCCTGGTGCTGAATGGCGATGTTATCGACATCTGGCAATTCAACAAACGTTATTTTCCGGTGGCACATATGCAGGTGTTCAAAGAGATCATGAGCCTGCTGAGTAAAGGCACGCGTGTGATCTATATTACCGGGAACCACGATGAGGCCCTCCGCCGCTACAGCGATATTGAAATGGGCAATTTCCAGTTAACAGATAAAGTGGTAATGGAGATCAATGGCAAGATGACCTGGATCTTTCATGGGGATGTATTTGATGCAACCACAAAAGGGGGCGCAAAAATGCTGGCGAAACTGGGTGGTCATGGATACGACCTGCTGATACATATCAACAGTTTTATCAACTGGGCGCTGAAAGCAATGGGGAAAGAAAAAATGAGCTTCAGCAAAAAAGTAAAGAACAGCGTAAAGAAAGCAGTAGCCTGGATCGGCGATTTTGAACAGACCGCCGCGGAACTGGCTATTGAAAAAAAATACGATTATGTGATCTGCGGGCATATTCATCAACCGCAAAAAAGAGAAGTGGTAACAAAAAACGGCAGCGTAATGTACCTCAATAGCGGCGACTGGATAGAGAACCTTACTTCGCTCGAGTACAGCAATAATGAATGGACTATTTATCAGTATGATGATAAACAGTTTGCCGCTGTAACCACACCGGTGGTTGCGATGGAAAAGAAATTACCCGAACTGAATGTAGAGACCAACCAGATCGCTTTATTTCTTCACTCTTTAGCCATGCCCTCATGAAAATATTATATTCCATACAGGCAACGGGGAACGGCCATATCAGCCGCGCCATGGAATTGATGCCGCATTTACAGCAATACGGTCAGGTAGATGTTTTTTTAAGCGGCAGTAACAGTCACCTGCAACCCAACCTCCCGGTTACTTACCGGAGTAAGGGGCTCAGCTTGTTTTACGGGAACACCGGCGGATTGGATTACTGGAGAATGTGGAAAGAACTGAACCTGCGCAGGGTCTGGAATGAAGCAAAAGATCTGCCGGTAGAGAAATATGATATTGTACTGAACGATTTTGAAAGTATTACCTCCCTTGCCTGCCGGCTTAAGAAAGTACCGAGTATTGGTTTTGGTCACCAGGCAAGTTTCAGGAGCAGCCTCACGCCAAGAAGCGCTAAAAAAGATCTTACCGGCGATCTTATTTTACAGCAATACGCAACGGCAACGGCTTATATAGGGCTGCATTTTAAGCAGTATGATGATTTTATTTACTCGCCGGTGATCAAACAGGAGATACTGGATTCGGAGCCCACAGATGAGGGTCATGTAACAGTTTATCTTTCGCATTACAGTGATGATGTGGTCATAAAGGCTTTGCAGAAAGTGAGGGGTATTCGTTTTGAAGTGTTCTCAAAAAAAGTACAGCAGCCAACCGTGTTGCAGAATATTACCCTGTTCCCGATCAGCAATGATGGGTTTACACACAGCCTTATACGCTCGCACGGAGTGATCACCGGTGCCGGATTTGAAACGCCTGCGGAAGCCCTGTATCTCGGAAAGAAGGTATTGGCATTGCCCATCAGGGGTCAGTATGAACAACTGTGTAATGCAGCGGCTATGAAAGAATTTGGGGTGGTGGTTGTGGATGAGATCGATAGTATTTTTGATCAGCAGGTGATACAATGGCTGAATGGAGCCGCTACCACGCCTTTACAATTGTCACATAAGACCTACCAATTGGTTCAGATGGCCATTGAGAAAGGCCGGGCATTACAAAAACCCGCCGTCTCCTATC
>JANXRX010000230.1 GCA_025352905.1 Bacteroidota bacterium
TTTTTTGTTAGCTATGTGAAAAATGCTACAGGGATGGTTTCAAATAAAAAAGCTTAAACAACTTACTATCAGTCATTTAAGCTCTTTAAAAGTGTGTAGCGAGAACGAGATTTGAACTCGTGACCTCAGGGTTATGAATCCTGTGCTCTAACCAACTGAGCTACCTCGCCGGGCGACTGTTCATTTTTCGGGAACGGGGTGCAAATATAGGCGGTTTAGGGAAAAAGGAAACGCTTAAACAGCTAAAAGTTTGCGTAAGCGGGCCGCCAGTTTACTGGCTGTAGGCAGCATAGCGGCTTCCAGGCCCGTATTTATCGGTACGGCGGGCAGGCTTACTGCCCCCATTACTTCTACCGGTGCGTCCAGCCATTGAAAACAGGTATGCGATACCCGGTACGCCAATGCTTCTGCAAATGAATTATTTTGCTGTTCCTCGGTCAGTACCAGCGCTTTGCCATGCCGTTTTACCGTATTAAAAACAGCCTCTTCATCCAATGGAAATAAACTGCGCAGATCAAGGATCTCTACCTGGCCGGTTAGTTCTGCCGCAGCAGCCTTTGCCCAGTACACACCCATTCCGTAGGTGATGATACAAACGCTTTCACCGGCTGCTATTCTTTTACTATCTGCCTGTAGTACGGTATTCGCCTTTCCCAACGGTATGATATAATCTTTTGCCGGTTCTATGGTACGCGCCTCATCGGTTCCCGGCACTTTGCTCCAGTATAGCCCTTTATGTTCCAGCATGACTACCGGATTGGGATCCAAAAAAGCCGCTTTCATCAATCCTTTCATATCCGCTGCATTGGAAGGATACACCACCTTGATCCCTTTGATGGATAAGAGCGTGGTTTCAATACATCCGCTATGATAGGGACCGCCGCCACCATACGCCCCGGTGGGCACACGCAATAACATCTGTACCGGAAATTTACCGTTAGAGAGATAACAGGATTTTGCCACTTCTGTAACCAGCTGGTTCAGTCCCGGGAAAATATAATCTGCAAACTGGATCTCTACTACCGGCTTCATTCCCAATGCGCTCAGGCCAACCGTGGAGCCAACGATGTAGGCTTCCTGTATGGCTGTATTGAATACCCGGTTCGTTCCAAATTTTTCGGCAAGTGTAGCCGCTTCCCTGAATACACCACCCAAACGGATGCCTACGTCCTGGCCATATAAAATGGCTTCGGGATGCGCTTCCATAATTTCTTCTATGGCATGCAGGGCCGCATCAACCATCATCACCCGCTCACCATCTTTGGGCGAGCGTTCGCCTTTTTCTTCTTTTACAGGCGTTGGTGCAAATACATGATCCCCTACCGAATGTATATCCGGGTCCTCCGAATTTTGTGCCCGGTCAAAATCGTGTTGCACTTTTGTAAGCGCCTCTGTTTCGACACGCTTTATTTCTTCTTCATGAATTCCTGCAGCCTGTACTAATGTTTTTAATTTTGGAAGCGGATCCTGCGACCCATCTTTGGTAAGATCTTCCTGGCTCCGGTAAAACTCCCGTCGCACGCCGCTTGTATGATGACCCAGTAAAGGAACTTTCGCGTGAACCAATACCGGTTTTCTTTCCATCCGCGCATAGCCGATGGCTCTTTGCATGGTTGTACAGGCCTGGTCAAGATCGGTGCCATCGCATTGCATCCGTTCCAGCCCAACAAAACCCGCTGCATATTCAAATGCATTCATGGTACGGATCTCCGGCGCAGTAGCGCTGATGCTCCACTGATTATCCTGTACAAGGTAAACGATGGGTAATTGTTGTAACACAGCAAACTGCAATGCCTCACTTACTTCTCCTTCCGATACACTTCCATCACCGAGCGAACAAACGACAACAGGCAACTGCCCGTCTTTTGTTTTACGCAGGGCGATAGCGCCCGTTTCTGCTGCAAATTTAATTCCCTGCGCAATACCCGTTGTAGGTATGGCCTGCATACCGGTAGCGCTGCTTTGGTGTATGATTGATGGTTTTCGCAGATCGCGGCTGCTCGGATGACAATAATAGGAACGCCCGCCGGAGAATGGGTCGCCTTTTTTTGCGAGCAGTTGCAGCATTAATTCATACGGCGTAAAGCCGATGGATAACAGCAGGCTGTCATCGCGGTAATAAGGACTCACCCAGTCGCAGGGTTCCAGTTGCAGGCCGGTTGCGATCTGTATGGCTTCATGCCCGCGGGATGAGGAATGAACATATTTACAAAGATGGCGGTTGGCCTCATATATATCAGACATGGCCCGGGCGGTGACCATTAATCGGTATGCTTCTAATAACAATGGAGAAGTCGGCATCTGGCTCGGCAATAATCTTACAGCTTATTTAATATCGATCGCAAACATTTTTTCTTTTTCATAAAACCCCTCGAGCAGGTCGCCGGTAACACATTCGCCAACACCAGCCGGCGTACCGGTATAGATCAGGTCGCCGATATTGAGCGAAAAATATTTCGAGATATGCGATACAATAGAATTGAATGGGAAGATCATGTCTTCTGAAGAGCCGTTCTGCACTTTTGTTCCGTTTTTCTCCAGTGAAAAATGAATGGCTTTGCTGAGAATGGAAGTTGTAAAAGGCACCCAGTTACCAAGGATCGCAGAATGATCCCATGCTTTTGCTTTTTCCCAGGGAAGGCCTTTCTTTTTCAGTTCTGCCTGGATATCCCTTGCGGTGAAATCGATACCGATAGTGAATGCATCGTAATATTCTCCCGCCTGCGCATCGTCTACATAACGCCCGTTCTTACAAACCCGCAAAACGATCTCTACTTCGTAGTGAAGTTCATTGGTAAATGCAGGGTAATAGAAAGGCGTATTCGGCGGCAGCAGCGCCGATTTGGGTTTCATGAATAACACGGGTTCTTCCGGAATCTCGTTGCCGAGTTCTTTGGCATGCTCAGCGTAGTTGCGTCCAACACAGATTATTTTCATGGCAATCGTTTTATATTTCTCACTTTGTGAATTTCAGGCTGTTCGCAAAATTCATTGTTTTCTCCAAACCCATTGTTGCAAAGGATTCAATGATCTCGGTGCATTTAGCGATCTTCTCGTTTACCAGTGGCTGTTCATCCGCCTCCCATTTGCCCAATACAAAATTTACCTGCCGGCCTTTGGTAAAATCGTTTCCGATACCAAACCGGAGTTTGGCGTATTGATCAGTACCTAAGGTCAGTTGTATATCTTTTAAACCATTATGCCCCGCATCGGATCCGGATCCTCGCAAACGCAGTTTATCCATCGGAAGCGCAAGGTCATCCACAACCGTTAACGTTTCAGTTAACCCGATCTTTTCTTTATCCATCCAGTATTTAAAAGCTTTTCCGCTCAGGTTCATGAACGTAGTGGGTTTGATACATACGAACTGTTTCCCCTTCCATTTTACTTCTGCTATATCGGCGAGCCGGGCAGACTGGAACATCCCTCCATGTTTTAAAACAAATGCATTTACCACATCAAAACCGATGTTGTGACGGGTATGCCGATATTCATCGCCAATATTGCCTAAACCTATGATCAGGAACCGGTTCATATATTCTGCCAAAAGTAACCAGATATATGCGATGTACAAAGAACCCATTCTTTTTCTATCCCATTCGTATAACATCATAAAAAAACCCGGTAAGATACCGGGCCTTTTTTTAGGAATTGTTTTATTTCTTTTTCTCGGCAGGTGCAGCAGCAGCGGCAGCAGGAGCAGCAGGAGTTGCTGTTGCTTCTTCCTGTTTTAACAGACGCGTTAATACAACAGAAGCGATCGGGATACGCGGAGAATTCAAGATCTCCATTCCGGCCACTTTCACGTCTTCTACGCGGATGTTACCATTCAGGTCGAGGTTTGTAATATCAACTGTAATGTTTTCTGCCAGGTCTTTAGGAAGGGCTTTTACTTTCAGTGATTTGATCTTGATCACCAGTTTACCACCACCCTTTACACCTACAGATGTACCTGTAAATTTCAGCGGAATAGTAGCCACCACTTTCTTTTCGCCTACCAGTTCCAGCAGGTCAACATGGATCAGTGAATCCTGTACCTTGTCGAACTGAAGATCCTTCAAAATACATTTGTACGTTTTGCCGTCTACTGTTACTTCGGCCAATTGGAATTCACCAGTGTACACTAAAGACTTGAAAGCCTTTGCAGAAGCGTAAAAATTTACCTCCTGAGCACCCCCGTAAATTACACCTGGCACATTGTCCTGAGAGCGAATCTGGCGGGCGGCTTTTTTGCCATGCTCGGTCCTCAGGTGACCTTCGATTGTAATTGTTTTCATTGTTTTATTTTTTGGAGGGCAAAAGTAAGGAAATTATGGCTAAAA
>JANXRX010000182.1 GCA_025352905.1 Bacteroidota bacterium
GCAAAATTTTCGATCGCCGCTTTCATGCTGGAAGGGTTGGCATTATACGCGTCTAAAATAAAAGTGTTGCTTTCTTTTTCCAGTAACTGTGAACGGCTGTTCGTGGGCGTATACCCTTCAATGGCTGCTTTGATCTTTTCACCAGGTACACCAAAATATTTACCGATGGCTGCGGCACACAAAATATTAGGTAAATTATAATCACCCACCAGCCGGGTATTGATTGATGATACCTGCAACCCCTGTGTTATGCCCACTTCGAGAAAAGGTTCATTTGAAAGAATATGTCCCTGCACTAATCCTTCCGACTGCCCATAAGGTACAATATGGGTAATACCCACACTCATGCTTTGCAGGTAATCATAATCAGCATACACAAACGCGGTACCCCCATGGGTACGCAAAAAATCATAGAGTTCGCCTTTCCCTTTTTTAACACCCTCAATTCCCCCAAAACCTTCCAGGTGCGCTTTCCCGGCATTCGTAATTACACCATGTGTTGGCTGGGCATAACGGCAATAGCTTTCGATCTCTTTCTGGTGATTGGCGCCCATTTCTATTACTGCCATCTGTGCATCGGTCCGTACACTTAATAAAGTAAGCGGAACGCCAATATGATTATTCAGGTTACCCTGTGTGGTATAGGTAATGAAATGGGAGGATAATACGGCGAAGATCAGTTCTTTGCTGGTGGTCTTGCCGTTACTGCCTGTAATGCCGATAAAAGGGATGGTAAATTGTTCGCGATGGTATTTGGCGAGATCCTGCAGCGTTTGTAATACATCATCAAACAATAGTATCCGCTTATCATCGCTTTCGGGCTGCTCATCAACCACAGCATAAGCGGCGCCGGCTTCCAGCGCTTTTTTGGCAAAAACATTCCCGTTAAAATTAGGCCCCTTTAAGGCGAAATACAGGTCGTCTTTTTTCAATTTCCGCGTATCTGTTACCACAGAAGGATATTGTAGAAATAATTGGTATAGCTCAGGTATCGTCAACTGTATTTTTTTGTAAACTTATCAATCTTTAAGAAGAAACCGGCCGGAGATCGGCCGCAAAAAAAAACCACCCTGCTTGAGGATGGCTTTCTTTTGCTGTAAATCAACCTTTCCTTATCTTTTATTCCGGCGGGGTGGGAAAAAAGTACCCGTCTTCGATTTTTGTGAAGTTGTTTCTGGTGCGCCGTAATGCGTCATGGCACAACGGAAACCAATGGTATTGGTGCTGAGGTCCTCTTCAAGAAAACGGCGGGCACCCGGACTTAACCAATAGGCCCTGTCGTTCCAGCTGCCTCCTTTGTACACCCTCGACCTGTCGGAGATCAGGGTTGTAATCCCATAATTATACAAAGCGGTACTGGTTGAGTCGCCATCAAGGAAATTGGTAGCATATGCTTTCTGGTAGTTCCGCCTGTTACGAAGCGCAGAATCTGATTCATTTACCATTTTGATCCGTCCCTTATCATCGCGCAGGTTACCGGCGCCACCGCTCATATCAACCTGTTTGAATACGTTACCACGGAAAGGGTTAAAATCATCACTACCCGCGTTCATGATCGGGCGGTAAACATCCTGTACCCACTCACTTACGTTACCACTCATATTATAAATACCAAAACCATTCGGGATAAACGAAGTCACTTCCGCAGGGATAGCGGCGTTATCATTCAGGCCACCGGCAACACCCATGTTATCACCCGCACCCCTTTTAAAGTTGGCGAGGAATGCACCCTGGAAAGCGCTTTTACGTGTATACCTGAGATTGTCAAAACCTTCATTCTTCCAGGAATAAACCTGTTTATTCGAGATCACTTCCTCACCACGGTTGGCAGATCCTCTTTGCTTTCTTTGTGGGTTCTGCATGATATAACCATAAGCGGCATATTCCCATTCGGCTTCTGTAGGTAAACGGTAATCGCCAAATAAGATCCCATCCTCAAATTTCACGGTTGTTCTTGGCCGGCCCTGTGCATCTTTCAACGGATTGCTTTTGGCAGTAGCCTGCTTACCCGGTGTGGCCTGGTACTCGCCCATGATATAGGCCTTGCTGTTAAAGTTATCCTGACCGGAACCGGTCAATTCTTTTTTAATCTGGCTCTTCTTGTCGAGGAAACCTTTATTGATCAAAGTGATCTCGTTAACCCTGTCTGTGCGCCAGATACAATATTCATTTGCCTGTTTCCAGTTCACACCGATCACAGGATAGTAATTATAGGAAGGGTGACGGAAATAATACTCAACATAAGGCTCATTAAACGCCAGCTCACTTCTCCAAACCAGCGTATCCGGTTTTGCCTGGTCCACTACAGAATCCATACCCGCCTGGCCAAAAACGTTTTCCAACCAATACAGGTATTCACGGTAATGCACGTTGGCTACTTCTGTTTTATCAATAAAGAACGAGTTCACGGTAACACGGCGCGGGATATTGTTCCAGTCGCTCATCACGTCTTCCTGTGTGGCCCCCATGGTAAAGGTACCACCCTGTACAAAAACAAGACCCGGGGCGGTTTTAATATCCTGGGGCTTGGCAACAGTGAAGTTGCCCTGGTCTTTATCATTGTAATTCCAACCGGTAGCCGTAGACTTATCGTGTTTTTTCGAAAAAACACTGCAAGATGCCACAGAACCTGCCATTGCCAGAAGCAAAACTAAATTCCGGGTTGATGTCAATAGCCGCATTTTCAATAGATTGAATGTTGAATAAGGTTTTTCCTGGATAGAGAATCGTATATGCGAATATAGAAGATTTCTGTCAATGATGCATCTCCGCCACCCCCCTGAGTGTTAGCAAAAGCCTAATTTTAAACCTCCCAAACAGGTAATTACCACTCCGTCTCATTAATTTTATGATATCACTAACTACATGAATATAAGGGTTTTATTTATGATCTTGTGCCTCGCAAGCATTAACGGGCCATCCCTGTATGCACAACGGTCATATGCCCCTCATTCGGTACTGGCAACCGGCAATTGGTATAAGATCGGGGTAAAACAGGAGGGACTGTATAAAGTGGATGTAGCTTTTCTAACAGGCCTGGGTATCAATACGGCAAACCTTTCCTCTGCTTCCATCAGGGTATATGGTAATGGCAGTGCCATGCTGCCTGAAAATAATGCCTTGCCCAGGCCGGACGATCTGGTTGAAAATCCCATTGAAGTAACAGATGGGGGAGATGGGATATTCAATGGTTCCGACTATTTTATCTTCTATGCACCGGGGCCCGACCAATGGGCAAAAGATAGTGTGAACCAGCGCTTTAGTCATGCTAAGAATCTCTATTCAGATACAGCGTATTATTTTATTACGATCGGAGGGCAGGGTAAGCGCATCAATACAAAGCCCCTTGCCGGCAGCCAGCCAAATCAAACAGTAACCAGTTTCAACGAAAGATATTTTTATGAGAATAACCTGGTAAACCTGCTCAACAGCGGTAAAGAATGGTACGGGGAAGAATTCAATAATGATCCCGGGAGCAATCCCAACCGTTCTTTTTCGGTTGACTGGACGGGGCTGGTCATGACTGAACCGGTAACATTGGTAACCGATCTCGCCGCAAGAAGCGTAGGCGGAACAGCAGGGTTCTCCGTAAAAATGAATTCACAACCCGTACAGTCGGTAACGCTACCCGGTGTCTCCGGTGATTTCCTGGATCCCTTTGCCACTTCTTCCACACAACAGAACAGTTTCCTGGTAAGCCAGTCAACGCTTAATGCCATATTCACCTATAACCCGGTTGTATCCGGTGCCCGGGGATGGCTGAACTGGTTTGAATTGCATGGCCGCAGAAGCCTGGCAGCCGGAACAGCCCCTTTATTTTTCCGCGACTGGCGATCTGCCGGTGCGGGTAATACGGCCGGCTTTCTGATCAGTAATTCTGGTGCTGCAACAGAAGCCTGGGAGATCACTGATCCGCTGCAGCCTTTAAAAATGAATACGGTTATTAGTGGCCAGCAGATCAGTTTCAGTAACGATGCTTCGCAATTAAAGGAATACGTGGCTTTTTCAAATGCCCAGGCAATCGCTCCTTTTCCAATGGGTAAGATGGGTAACCAGGATCTTCATAATTCCGCACCAGTAAATATGCTCATTGTTACGAGCGAGTTACTGGTTTCGGAAGCCAACCGGCTGGCGGCTTACCATGCACAACATGACAATTATACATCCGTGGTAGTCACGGCTAACCAGGTATACAATGAATTTTCAGGAGGGGTACCGGATCCTGTTGCGATAAGGGATTTTGTAAAGATGTATTACGACAAAGCAGGAATTGATACGGCGAAAAGACCCAGGTACCTGCTCTTATTCGGAAGCGGATCTTATGATTACCGGTACCGGATAGCGGGTAATGCCAACCTGGTACCCGTTTACGAAAGCGTTAACTCACTCGATCCGCTTGCTACCTATACATCCGATGATTTTTTTGGGATGTTAAATGATGCGGATGATATCAACGCCCCAAACAAAAACGCATTACTGGCTATCGGGATAGGGAGGATTCCGGCCCGTACGCTGGCGGAGGCTAAAACAATGGTGGATAAGATCATCCGTTACCAGGGCGCTGCGGCCCAGGGAGCCTGGCGCAACCAATCGGTGTATGTTGCCGATGACCAGGATTATGATCTCCATCTTTCCGATGCCGAAGCGATCTCTGCGGATGCTGCAGCGGCAGATGCCTATCTTAACCAGTATAAGATCTATCTCGATGCATACCCGGTGGTGAGCAGCAGCAGTGGTGCGAGATACCCGGCGGTAAATGACGCGATTGTTAGCCAGGTATTTAATGGTACGCTGATCTTTAACTACAGCGGCCATGGCAGTTACCAGCGGCTGGCCGAAGAAGCGGTACTTACCCAGGATGAACTCAACCGGTTCAATAACGCGGATAAGCTGCCGCTTTTTATTACAGCCAGCTGTGATTTTGCACCGCATGACGACCCTGTTAAAAACTCATTGGGTGCAGGTATTTTAACAGGCAGTGTTAACGGCGCTATTGCATTACTGACAACCACCCGGCTGGTATTTTCCTATAGCAACCGTTTGATGAACGATAATTACCTGAAAACTGCGCTTACACCCGCTGTTAGCGGGCAATACCTGAGCCTGGGCGAGTCAGTGAAACTGGCCAAAAACACAACCACACTCAATTCGGGCGATCCGCTCAACAACCGCAAATTCACCCTGCTGGGAGATCCGGCCCTGCGTTTGTCCTTTCCTGCTTTGCGGTTAAATATCGTATCCCTAAATAACAGGCCTGTAAGCGTAGCGGATACTTTGCGGGCACTGGGAAAATATACGCTGTCAGGTATAGTAACAGATGCGGCAGGCACCCGGGTAAATAATTTTACCGGCGTTCTCCAGGTCACCGTTTTTGATAAGGCGCAGGCAATAAAAACATTGGGGAATGATCCGACAAGCCCGGTTACCTCTTTCAGCCAGCAGGCAAACGTTTTATACAAAGGCAATGCTTCCGTAACGAATGGACAGTTCTCTTTTTCTTTTATCATTCCCAAAGACATCAATTATCAGCCCGGCAG
>JANXRX010000231.1 GCA_025352905.1 Bacteroidota bacterium
GGAAAAAACTACGAACCACAGATGCACGCCATCGAGTGCCGTATCAATGCAGAAGATCCCTATAATGATTTCCGGCCATCGCCAGGTAAGATTACGGTGTTGCATACACCCGGCGGGCATGGCGTTCGTGTAGACAGTCATGTCTATGCCGGTTATGTTATCCCTCCTTATTACGATTCCATGATAGGGAAACTGATCACCGTGGCACAAACACGTGAAGAGGCTATTGATACCATGTACCGTGCCTTAAGCGAATACGTGATCGAGGGGGTTAAAACAACCATCCCCTTTCACCTGCAACTGATGCAGAACGAAGATTTCCGTAAAGGGAACTTCACCACTAAGTTTTTGGAATCTTTCAAGATGAAATAAATGCAGTAACAGCATAAAAAAACCTCATCAAATTGCTGATGAGGTTTTTTTATTGTAGAAGGGGTAAGATTATTTACCGCCACCTCCGCCACCCGGACGTGGTCCGCGCTGAGGGATCGATTCAACTACTTTCTTAGCAAGATCAACACCAAGCGCTTTCTCTAATCTTTTGTTTCTTGCTTCGGTGTAAGTTTTCATGGCATCCTGGCGTTGCTCAGGAGTCATGTCACGCATATTGCCCATGGCTGACCTGTCCATCAGGATGGCAACAGCTGAATCCTGCTGTACAGCACTCAGGTTCAAGGGTTTTAATTGTTCCTTTAATGCGGCCATGCGCTCTTCAGGCGTTTGACGCTGACCGCCACCTTGTGCCATTAAGCTGGTCATTGAGCAGCAAAGCACGATCGTTAATAGGGCAAATACTTTTTTCATATTTATTTTTTTTAATTTAGAACAGTTAAATTAATGATTTCTCACGTGCCATGTATTTTTTTCGGTAAATGGCATTAGAAACCCGGCATTTCGATGTTAATTTTTCGCAAATGGCCCGAAAAAAGCCCTGTTCCACAAAATGGGGAACAGGGCCGCTAAATAGTTAGGTAAATGATTATCTTAAAAACAGCATTTCACGGTACTTAGGCAGTGTCCAGATATCATCATCCACCAGGTGTTCTAATTTATCAACATGGTAGCGGATCTCATCAAAGTATACAGCTTTGATCTGGCTCTCATAGGCGATAGCTTTTGTGCGGCTGCTCTCGATATTGTTCACTATTTTTCTTTCTTCCACCATCGCATGCACTTTTGTATGGATCACCTGTATGTGCTCACTAACATCTTTCAAAATACCGAGTTGGCTCTTGTAAGCGCTTTCCGGCAAACCGGCCGCTTTTAACCCGTTCACATTTTTTAGTAAAGTGTTCTGGTATTTGATAGCGGCAGGCAGGATATGGTTGATGGCCAGATCACCCATGATACGGGCTTCGATCTGTACTTTTTTGATATACTTCTCCAGCTCTATCTCATGTCTTGCTTCCAGTTCTGAATGGGTGTAAACGCCATTGTGTTCAAACAGTTTCTTGGCTTTATCGGTAACCATCGCATCCAGCGCCAGCGGCGTGGTTTTTACGTTCGGTAAACCGCGGCGTTCCGCTTCGTGGTGCCACTCATCGCTATAGCCATCTCCTTCAAACAATACTTTTTTGCTTTCCACGATATAGCGCTGTATCACCTGCATAATGGCGATCTCTTTTTTGTCGCCTTTTTCAATCAGTGCATCCACATCAATCTTGAATTTCTTGAGCGTATCGGCCATGATGGTATTCAGAACGGTCATGGAGATGGCGCAGTTGGCAGAAGAACCCACCGCGCGGAACTCAAATTTATTACCCGTGAATGCGAAAGGAGAAGTACGGTTCCTGTCGGTATTGTCGAGCATTAATTCAGGGATACTGCGGTGCAGGTCAAGTTTCAGGATAGCTTCATCCTGCTCATCAAACTTGGTGCTTACACGGGTTTCCACATCCGATAATACTTTAGCAAGGTATTGACCCACAAAAACAGAAATAATGGCCGGCGGCGCTTCGTTGGCACCCAGGCGGTGGTCATTCTGCGCAGAGGCAATAGCTGCACGCATAATATCCGCATGATCATGAACCGCTTTAATAATGTTCACAAAAAATGTGAGGAACATCAGGTTTGTCTTGGGTGTTTTGCCGGGAGCCAGCAGGTTCACGCCTGTATCGGTTGCCATGCTCCAGTTATTATGTTTACCGCTGCCGTTAATACCGGCAAATGGTTTTTCATGAAGCAATACTAACAGGTTATGGCGCTTGGCCACGCGGCTCATCACATCCATCAACAATGTATTATGGTCAACCGCGATGTTCACTTCTTCAAAAATAGGCGCGCACTCAAACTGCGCGGGCGCCACTTCATTATGGCGGGTACGTAAAGGAATACCGAGCTTATAGGCCTCCTGTTCGTAATCCCTCATAAAGGCATATACCCTTTCAGGGATAGAACCAAAATAATGATCCTCCAATTGCTGTCCCTTTGCAGGAGCCGCGCCAAATACGGTACGCCCGCACTGGATAAGATCGGGGCGCGCATTGGCAAGCCCCGCATCTATCACAAAATATTCCTGCTCCCAGCCAAGCGTGGCCGTTACTTTGGTCACATTCTTATCAAAATAATTACAAACATCTACGGCTGATTTATTCAATGCTTCCAGGGCTTTCAGTAAGGGCGCTTTATAATCCAGTGACTCGCCTGTATAGGAAACAAATATGGTAGGGATACACAAAGTTTTTCCCTTGCCGATCTCAATGATAAAAGCAGGAGAGGAGGGATCCCATGCAGTATAACCACGCGCTTCAAATGTGGCTCTCAATCCACCGCTCGGAAAAGAAGAAGCGTCGGGCTCCTGTTGAATAAGGGCTGCGCCATCAAATTCTTCTATCGCAGTGCCATCACTTTTAAGTGTAAAGAATGAGTCATGTTTTTCAGCCGTTGTGCCGGTCAATGGTTGGAACCAGTGTGTATAGTGGGTAACGCCTTTACTTTCTGCCCAGGCCCTGATGCCGTTAGCGATCTGGTTGGCTACGATACGATCAATCTTTTTTCCGCCTTTGATACTGGTTGTCAGGCTCTTATATCCTTCATCGCTCAGGTATTCGCGTGCGGTCTTAACTGTAAAGACATTCTCGTTAAAGATCCCCGTGATCTTTAAACTCGGCGGAATAGGGACATGACTGGTTTCGCTGGAAATATTCCCGATAGCATTGAATCGTAAAGACATGGTTTCATTTTTTTTGTCACGCCAAATTACGCGCAAAATCTTCGAAAAATAAAGTATTAAATATTTTATACCGTTAATTAGGCTGATAATGTGGAAAAATATAAATATAGAATTATTTGTAATATTTAGAAGGACTATTGTTTAATTGTCTAATTGTTTTATTGCTATTTACCGGCAATCAAACAATTAGACAATCAAACCATTTAGCCACTAAATTACTTTGTAACAAAAATCTCCCAGGCCCGTTATACCCTCACTTAAACAACCCAACATGAAAAAACTAGCCATTATCGCCCTTGTCTGCTGCAGTTTACCCGCCCTTGCCCAGTGGCCATGGGAAAAAATAGACGGCAACGGGGAATTGAAAAAAGAAACCCGCCAGGTGAGTAACTATACGTCCATTTCCTCTTCCGGTAGCTGGGATGTGATGATCGCTTATGGCGAAAGCAGTTCGATACAGGTGGAGGGAGACGCGAACCTGTTACCCTATATAGAAACCAAAGTGGAAGATGGCAGGTTAACCATCAAGACCAACAAAAATGTGAACCTGCGTTCGAAGAATAAAATAACGGTCTATGTTTCTGTTACCCGTTTAAAAAGTGTCTCCCTTTCCGGCAGCGGTGATATTATCGGGCATGGTAAATTTTATAACGATGGCGATGGCGAATTTAAAATATCCGGTTCCGGGAGTATAAAACTGTCGTTCGATAAATACCAGTCGCTCGCAGCGCATATCTCTGGCAGTGGCAATATCACTTTAAGTGGTACGGCGAACGAGGTTACTGCACATATCAGCGGCAGTGGCAATGCCGACTGTGGGGATGTGATCTCCGACAACGTAATGGCCACTATCAGCGGCAGCGGAAATGTAAAGGTCTTTGCTAATAAAAGTATCGACGCCAGCATCAGCGGCAGTGGTAATGTTCAGTATAGAGGTGCAGCCACAGATATCCGTTCGCACAGGGCGGGTAGCGGCAGGGTATCCCGTATTTCTTAAGATTATTCTATCAATTAGTGCTTGTTTAGCCATACCCGTAATTGGGTGTGGCTTTTTTGTGCGTAAAACCGGGGAAGCCGGGAATTTCAGGCTTCACCGGTTTCATTCCCATCTCTTACCTTTGCCGCACCATGGAAATTACCGCCAAAACCGCGCAGCAACTCCGACTGACGGAAGATGAATTTGAATTGATAAAACAGAAACTCGGCCGCACACCCAATTTTACAGAGCTATGTGCTTTCAGTGGCATGTGGAGCGAGCATTGCAGTTACAAGAACTCCATTAAATGGTTAAAGACCCTGCCAAGAGACGGCGGCCGGATGCTTGTAGCGGCAGGTGAAGAGAATGCGGGATTGATGGATATGGGTAATGGATTTGGTGTAGTGTTCAAAATAGAAAGTCATAATCACCCAAGTGCCATTGAGCCTTTCCAGGGCGCCGCTACCGGTGTGGGCGGAATTCAAAGGGATATTTTTACCATGGGTGCGCGGCCCATTGCCTCACTCAACAGTTTGCGTTTCGGAAATATTACGGATAAAAAAACACAGCGTTTATTAAGTGGTGTGGTGCATGGTATTGGCCATTACGGGAATTGTTTTGGCGTTCCTACCGTGGGGGGTGAAGTATATTTTGAAGACTGCTACCATACCAACCCATTGGTGAACGCGATGAGTATAGGTATCATGGAAGCCGGCAAAATGGTAAGCGCCACGGCCGGCGTAAAAAAAGGGAACCCCGTATTTTTTGTGGGCAGCGCCACTGGTAAAGACGGTATAGGCGGCGCTTCTTTTGCCTCCGCAGATATTACTGCAGAAAGTACAGAAGAATTACCCGCCGTACAGGTGGGCGATCCATTCCAGGAAAAAAAATTACTGGAAGCCTGCCTGGAAGTGATTGAAACAGGCGCTGTAATAGGTATGCAGGATATGGGCGCGGCCGGGATCATTTGCTCCACCGCAGAAATGAGTGCAAAAAGCGGTGCGGGTATGCGTATCGACCTGGATAAAGTGCCCACGCGACAAAAAAATATGAAAGCATGGGAACTCCTGTTAAGCGAGAGCCAGGAGCGGATGCTGGTGGTAGTGGAACGCGGCAAAGAAGCAGCCGTATTGAAAGTGTTTGATAAATGGGACCTGAGTTGCAGTGAAATAGGAGAGGTAACGGATGATGGTTTGCTGAAATTTTATATGCACGGTCAACTGGAAGCAGAGATCCCTGCCTGGGAACTGGTATTGGGCGGCGGCGCACCACAGTACACACGTGAATACAAAGAGCCGGCCTACTTTTCAAAGATCCATGCATTTGAATTGGACAGCATTGCCGATGTAACGGAACTGAAACCGGTTGCGGAAGCATTAATACAATTACCCAATATCGCATCCAAACGATGGATCTACACACAATACGACAGCATGGTAGGCGCGGCAAACGCTTCTACGAATGCGCCCAGTGATGCCTCCATTATACTGGCAAAGGGTACAGGTAAGGCATTGGCGATCACGGTTGACTGTAACAGTAAATATGTTTTTGCCGATCCCTACAAAGGTGGTATGATCGCCGTTGCGGAAGCGGCAAGAAATATTGTTTGCAGTGGCGGCGAACCCATCGGTGTTACCAATTGCCTCAACTTTGGTAACCCTTATGACCCCGAAGTATATTACCAGTTTGTAAAAGCAGTCACGGGTATGGGCGATGCATGCCGTAAATTTAAAACACCTGTTACCGGCGGCAACGTGAGTTTCTACAACCAAAACCCCGATGGCCCGGTGTATCCAACACCTACGATTGGGATGGTGGGGATCCTTGATGATTTCTCTGACCGAATGACACTTCATTTTAAGGAAGCCGGTGATGTGATCCTTCTCGTGGGTAAACAGCAAAACGATATTGCTTCTTCAGAATACCTGCATAAGCTTAAAAAAACAGAATATTCACCTGCGCCGTATTTTGATCTTGATGAGGAACTGGCTGTTCAGCAATTCGTGGCAGGATTGATCAAAGAAAAACGAATCAAAAGTGCGCATGATATCAGCGAGGGCGGTCTTGCAGTGACTTTGCTGGAAAGTGGCTTTTACAGCGATCTCGGTTTTTATATATCTGTAAATCCAATACAAACTGCGAAATCTGCGGTCAGGAAAGATGCTTATTGGTTTGGCGAAGCACAGGGCAGGATCGTTGTATCTGTTTCAGAAGAGGAGGTTGAAAAATTAATACTAACTGCTAAAGAAGCCGGCATCACTATTACAGAACTGGGAACCGTAAGCAAAGGACATATTACCGTTAATGGTGAGGATTGGGGAAGTATCCAGGAATGGAAAGAAAAGTATGATACAGCGATCGAAAAACTCATTCAATAATGGAAAACGCCAAACTCCAAACGCCAAACCCCAAACTTTCCGGCTCCATTATCATCACCGGCGCCGCAGGTTTTATCGGTTCCTGTATGGTTCAATACCTGAATGAGAAAGGGTATGAGAAACTTATCCTGGTAGATGATTTTGGTGTGGAAGCAAAAAGAAATAACTGGCAGGGTAAAACCTATTCGCATATTATTGAGCGCTACCATTTATTTGACTGGCTGGAAATGCATCGCCCCAAAATTGATATCGTAATACATTTCGGCGCAAGAACAGATACTACAGAATTTGATTACGCTGTGCATGAAGAATTGAATGTGCAGTATTCAAAAGCTATCTGGACCTATTGCGTGGCACAATCCATTCCGCTGATCTATGCTTCTTCAGCGGCTACGTATGGGGCCGGTGAATGGGGATATGACGATGACCATGCAGTGATCGAAAAATTACAACCGCTCAATCCATACGGCGTTAGCAAGAATGAGTTTGATAAATGGGCGCTTCACAATCCACCGGGGCCACCATCCTGGACCGGTCTGAAATTTTTTAATGTGTATGGTCCCAATGAGTACCATAAAGGCAGGATGGCCAGTGTGATCTGGCATGCGTTCAACCAGGTTAAAAAGAACGGGTTCGTAAAACTGTTCAGGAGCCACAAAGAAGGTTTCAAAGACGGCGAGCAGTTACGCGATTTTGTATACGTGAAAGACCTGTTGAAAGTAACGGGCTGGATGATGGATGCCATGACAGATGGATCATGGCCCCATTCCAGGAACGGGATCTATAACCTTGGAACCGGCACCGCCAGGAGTTTCAATGACCTGGTAAGAGCCACTTTCACCGGTCTCGATCTTCCCCCTAATATTGAATTTATCGATATGCCCGAAGATCTCAGGGATACCTACCAGTATTTTACAGAAGCGAATATGACCAAATTACGTGACGCAGGTTATCACACAACTTTCTATTCATTGGAAGAAGGGGTGGATGATTATGTGCGCAATTACCTTGCAGGCCTAACTTATTTGTAGTCAATTTTCAAAATTAAAAAAAATCATGAGTAAGAAAATAGCCATCATAGGAGGCGGTAACCTGGGCGCAGCCATGGCTGAGGGACTTGTAAGCAGCGGGTTTATTTTACCGGCGCACCTCATCGTTACCAAAAGAAATACCGGCACACTAACCCTGCTTGAAGAAAAAGGCGTGTTGGTAAGCAATGATAATAATGAAGCGGTGCGTTATGCCGATTGGATAGTGCTGGCCGTAAAACCTTTCCAGGTAAAAGAAGTGCTGGAAAATATACAACCCTATCTCGATCCCGCCCGGCATGTATTGATCAGCGTAGTTACGGGTGTATGGATAAAAGAGATAGCGGAAATAGTTGGGGAAGGTTTTCCTGTTTTCCGTGCGATGCCTAATACGGCCATTGCGATACAGGAAAGTATGACATGTATCTGCTCTCACCAGACATCAGCAGAACAGGTAAATTATGCAACAGATCTTTTTAACCAGTTAGGAAGATCAGTTTATATCGAAGAAAAGCTGATGGATGCCGCAACGGTGCTCGGTGCCTGCGGAACTGCATTTGCCATGCGTTATATCCGCGCCAATATCCAAGGCGGCATCGAGATCGGTTTTAGCGCTGCCACGGCCTCTCTCATAGCGGCGCAAACAGTGAAAGGGGCAGCGGAATTACTTCTTCAGCGAAAAACACATCCGGAACAGGAAATTGATAAAGTAACTACTCCCAAAGGTTGCACCATTGCCGGTTTAAATGAAATGGAACACCAGGGTTTCAGCTCCTCGCTGATCAAAGGGGTGGTTACCAGCTACCGAAAAATTGTAAATGATATGTGAAAATAGGTTAGCGACCTTTTTTTGGCCTTATATATGGATACATAATAAATAAGTATCGTATGCTTACATATACTTTTGAGCCTTAAAACTGAGTTTTTGAAAATCAGGTACTTTTTTCTTTTTTGCTTTTTCCAGTTTTTCCATGTGGTAATCCAGGCGCAGATGGATGCCAGCCCGAAATTGATTATAAAGGATACCGTCTATGTTGACCCGGACAATTCCAGTAACCGGGACCTGATCGATTTCATGCACCATCTTTCCAAAAAGCACGATCACCCCCACGCCTACACACCGGTAATCAAAAATGAGAAATATCATTTGTCGCTTATACCCGCGCTTGGCTATACTTTGCAAACCGGGTTTGCCGGAATCGCATCTGCCAATATTGCCTATTTTACCGATGTAACGAGTAATGCCAAGATATCAAGTATCAGCACCAGCATCACTTATTCTCAGTATAACCAGACCATTGTGCCGCTGATCCTCGATATCTGGACAAAGGACAACAAATTCAATATCATTTCAGATAACCGGTTTATTGAGTATCCTTCCAGTATTTACGGATTGGGCGGGCGTATCGATCCCAATAAAGGGCATACCATTAATTTTACCGGTTTAAAATTTCACCAGACAGTACTTACATCCATTGCCAATAACCTGTACCTGGGCGTAGGCTTCTATTATGATAAATTCTGGAATATCCGGGTAACGGATTCTTCTACACGACGCATCAATACCATCATTAACAGGGAACTGGGCACCACTGAGATTGCATCAGGCTATACATTGCGATTCTTATACGATAACCGGATCAACCAGATCAATTCCCAGAATGGTTGGTATTTTAATACGGTATTCCGGGATAACAGGAATTTTTTGGGAAGCGATAACAACTGGCAATCCTTATTGATAGATGTACGCAAATATTTTCCATTGCCGGGGCGTTCAAAAAATACGCTCGCTCTCTGGAGTATGAACTGGTTAACGCTGGCAGGTAACCCACCATATCTCCTGCTACCCAGTACGGGTTGGGACGACCAGTATAATACAGGCAGGGGGTATATACAAGGAAGGTTCCGTGGCAACAATATGAATTATTTTGAAGCCGAGTATCGATACAAAATATCCCGGAACGGCCTGTTGGGAGGTGTACTATTTGGCAACCTGCAACATTTTTCCGGGGAGCTATCCGATCAGTATACCCACTTACTACCCGGCTACGGCGCAGGCTTACGTATCAAACTAAACAAACACTCAGGTACCAATCTTTGCCTGGATTATGCTTTCGGGCAGAATGGTTCCAATGGTTTTTTTGTTAACCTTGGAGAAGTGTTTTAGTAAGGCTAATTCAAATGGTCTTTCAAAAATGCAACCGCCTTTGTGTGCGCATCTTCCGTTGCTTCCTTATTAAAGCTGGGATTACTGGGGTTTGCAAAACCATGACCCGCATCGTATTTATAAGCGGTGATCTTTTTACCGAGCAACTGCATATCGGCCTCAAACTTGTTAACAACTGCAGGTGCAGGGCTCTGGTCCTTATTACCAAAGAAACCGATCACATCACAGTTAAGCGTTTTCAGTTTGTCTAAATTGGTTTCCGGTCTGCCGTAATACATCACGCAACCCATTGCCTGCTTGCCCGCCAGTAAACTGGTTTGCAGGCTCCACATACCGCCAAAGCACCAGCCAATCGTATAGATCTTCGCATCGGCGCCTGCGTGGGCAAGACCTCCTTTCACAATATTTTCAATCCTGTCTGTCTTGGCGCCCTGCATCAGCTTCATAGCGCTGTCTGGTGTGGCGGCCACTTTTCCATCATACAGGTCAAGCGCCAGCACATTCACGTTGCCAAGTTCTTTTGAAAGCGTCTCCGACTCTCTTTTAATATAATCATTCAGTCCCCACCATTCCTGTATCACGAAGATCCATTTATTGCTTTTTGTTTTGCTTTTGATCTCGTAACCCATTGCTGTTGAGCCATCAGCCGCTGTAAAACTGATCCGCTCACCGGTGGGGTTCTCCAGTTTATAGTAATTGGGGGCTTCATGTAACATGGCAAATGCCGGGGTGGCAGCTTCCTGCCTGAACTGTTCCCGTACATCGCCATTAAAACAACTGATATAGCAGGAAGGCGTGAGTAATTCCGGCTCAGGCGTTTTGTATCGGTAGCCCAGGAAAGCAGCAGTAGCAAATGCAGCCAGGGCGATAAACAGTATTTTTTTCATATGATGTTATTTTTAAATAAAGATGTACACCTCAAATTAACACTTTGACCCAGTATTTGCAGGAGAAGGGGAGCTATTTTTTTTTAGGATAGTTTTTTGCTGTAGGTTTGTACGACCTCTGAAATTTTCTCACACCATTCTTTTTTTCCAAGGTCAATTTTACGAACAAACAGACTATGGCCAAATTTATATTTGTTACCGGTGGCGTAACAAGCAGCCTCGGAAAAGGGATTATTGCTGCTTCACTTGCGAAGCTGTTACAGGCAAGGGGATTGCGGGTAACCATCCAGAAATTTGACCCCTATATCAATGTTGACCCGGGCACGCTGAACCCTTACGAACACGGTGAGTGTTTTGTAACGGAAGACGGCGCCGAAACAGATCTCGACCTCGGGCATTATGAACGTTTCTTAAGCATCTTTACCACGCAGGCCAATAATGTTACCACGGGCCGCATCTATCAAACTGTAATCAACAAAGAAAGAGCAGGTGATTTTTTGGGTAAGACCGTGCAGGTAGTACCGCATATCACAGACGAGATCAAACGAAGGATGCTGTTGCTGGGTGAAGATGACAAATACGATATCATATTAACTGAAATAGGCGGTACTGTCGGCGATATTGAGAGCCTTCCTTTTATTGAAGCGGTGCGCCAGCTGCAATGGGAGCTGCCGGAAGAAGATGTGATGGTGGTACATCTTACCCTGATCCCTTATTTAAAAGCGGCCAAGGAATTAAAGACCAAACCAACACAGCATAGCGTGAAAATGCTGAGCGAAACGGGGGTACATCCTGATATACTGGTTTGCCGTACAGAAGAACCGCTCAACAACGATATTAAAAGAAAGATTGCGCTTTTCTGCAATGTAAAACAGGAAGCGGTGATAGAAGCGATGGATGCGTCTACTATTTACGAAGTGCCCTTGCTGATGCTGCGTGAAAAACTGGATGTTATCTGCCTCAAGAAATTAAAGATCCCCCAATTCGAAGAACCAAATCTCGACAAATGGAAAGGCTTTCTCGATAAACTGAAATACCCGCGTAGCAAAGTTACCGTGGGCCTGATCGGTAAGTATATTGAACTGCAGGATGCCTATAAATCCATCCTCGAAAGTTTTGTGCACGCCGGCGCCATGAATGAAGTAAAAGTGCAGGTAGTAAATGTGCACAGTGAATTTATCACCAAAGAAAATGTTGCGGAGAAATTAGACGGGCTCGACGGATTGTTGGTTGCGCCTGGCTTTGGACACCGGGGTATTGAAGGAAAGATCGTGGCGGTTGAGTATGCACGTGAAAAAGGATTGCCCTTCTTCGGTATCTGTCTCGGTATGCAGATGGCCGTGATAGAATATGCCAGGAATATATTGGGGTTAAAAGATGCACATTCCACTGAAATGGATACTTCCACTACCAACGCGGTGATCAATATGATGGAAGAGCAGAAAAAGATCAAAATGATGGGTGGAACTATGCGGCTCGGGGCTTATCCCTGCGAGATCAGGGAAAACAGCCTGGCGCACCGGATATATGGAGAAACAACCATTAGCGAACGGCACCGGCACCGCTACGAGTTTAACGACCAATACCTCGAACAATTCGAATCCAACGGTATGATAGCCAGCGGCCGTAACCCTGAAACAGGGCTGGTTGAGATCATGGAAATACCTTCGCATCCTTTCTTTATAGGCGTTCAGTACCACCCCGAGTTAAAAAGTACGGTGGAAAGACCGGCTCCCCTCTTCGTGAGTTTTATAGGAGCAGCGAGAAAATACAATGAACAAAAAGGCGCGATTAAAAAAACGGCCCTTGTAACCGAAAAAATATAAGGGTTTGATGGATGCAATGAATTATTTTCATCTTTACAAAATATTGTAAGATGAAAAATTACCTGTTGCTTATTGCGCTTTTTATTTCCGTTACTATTATCGCACAACCCCCACAAGGTTATAAATGGACCAAAGACGGAAACGGATACTTTGCTGCGGAAGGGGGTAATATTGTAAAATATACGCTGCCTTCACTCACCAAAACCGTGATCGTTTCCAAAGAGCAATTAACGCCAAAGAACGGGCAGTCGGCGCTTGCCGTCCGGAATTTTTTCTTTTCGGCGGATGATCAAAAAATACTCATCTATACCAATTCCAAAAAAGTGTGGCGCCAGGATACCCGCGGCGATTACTGGGTGCTGAACCTCTCCGACAATAGCCTGCATCAGATCGGTCAAACAAAACCTGCCTCCTCGCTGATGTTTGCTAAACTTTCTCCTGATGGAAACAAAGTGGCGTACGTAAGTGAGTATAACCTTTATATGGAAGATGTATCAGGCGGGAAAATAACCGCACTCACAACCGGTGGTACACGCAAACTGATCAATGGCACATTTGACTGGGCCTACGAGGAAGAATTTGATTGCCGCGACGGTTTTCGCTGGAGCCCCGACAGTAAAAAGATCGCTTACTGGCAGATCGATGCCAGCAATGTAAAGAGTTACCTGATGCTAAATACAACAGACTCCATTTATCCGTTTACGGTACCGGTAGAATATCCAAGCGCCGGTGAAGCGCCATCGCCGTATAAAATA
>JANXRX010000190.1 GCA_025352905.1 Bacteroidota bacterium
GGATGCAAAAAAAATGATGGAAAGCGATTCTGCACTGGTGCAACTTGGCCGTGCAAGAAATGAAACCGTTGCGGCAAGCCTGGTCCAATGCGAACGCGATGCTTCCTGTTTTATTGAGCGGATGAAATTTTCTGATGCAGACATCAGCCAGGCAGGAGAGCGTTTGGCTGCCTTGTACCAGGACGGCAACGCATTGGGACGCCTGGTATCAAAAGACCTGATCCCTTCCGGGGCATATGTTCTTTTCCAGGATCTTCCGGCAAAAGAGATGCTGGTAAAAGCCTGGGAGCAGGATGCCAAGGGGATTAATTTTGTGATTGGTGTGTATGCGGAAGGAAAGAAAGCCAATTACCCGTTGATCGATTCCACCAGCTTTGATGTAAGGGCAAAGAACTATTCCGGACTCACTTATAACCTCAGTTCCCTTCTCACAGCAGAAAATAAAAAAAGCCGCCTGTTTTTTGAACTGCCTATGTCGGCTTCCCTGCATTTGCTGGAAATGAATGAAAGAAACAGGGCGGCGGATTTTGAGCCGATGACACAGGGCGAGAACAAAGCTGCCATCGCAAAAATTAAAACCGTTAACTGGTCATCCTTTCCTTATTCCGTGATCCTGGTACCGGGTGCGGGTCCTGATGATCCGAAGATGGCGCTCAGCGCGGAAGGTATGATACGCTGCAGGCTCGCTGCTATACAGTACCGTAATCATGACGCGCCCTTTATCGTGGTATCCGGTGGTAAAGTGCATCCCTATAAAACCAAATTTTGCGAAGCCACAGAAATGAAAAAGTTCCTGGTAAAAGAACTGCATATACCGGCCTCCGCTATTATCATTGATCCGCATGCCAGGCATACGACCACCAACATGCGCAATACGGTTCGGATGATGTACCGATACGGTATGCCATTTAACAAACCCGGTGTTACCTGTACCACACGTGGGCAAAGTACGATGATAGGTGTTACACTGATCGACCGCTGTATCAAAGAACTGGGAGAAGCGCCGTACAGGAACGGGAAGCGTTTAAGTGAAACAGCCATTGAATTTTATCCATTGATACAGGCATTGCATCTCACACCAGCCGAACCAATGGATCCATAACGAATTCAATTATCAAATCAAAAATATATGAAGAACACACTGGGTTTATTACTGTTAGTCGTTGCATCCTTTGCTTTTTTATCTCCCGATCTCAACATGGAGATAAAAACAGCCTATACAGTGGATTCGCTTGGCGCCTGCCAGGGTGTGTCTTATCAAAAGGGAAGGATCTTTTTGTATGGAGACAGGGAAGTGGGTATGATCAGGGAATTCAAAATGGATCATGACAGCCTTGTTTATCTGCATAAAGAAATAAAACTTACGGTAGATGGCAAGGATGTGATCAATCACCCAACAGGACTGGCTGTTCACGGCAATGATCCTGTGTTTATCGGTAACAGTGTGCGTTTAAACCCGGAAGGCACTTTATGGAAAGCCATTATCTATTGTGTTAACTGGGAAGGCCTGCAGAAAACAGGCACACTGGATGGCAATCTTTTTAACACGATTGAAGATGATACCTGCATCCAGGGGTGCCGCCCTGAATATGTGCAGTATAAAAATAAATGGTACGTAGCTACGGCTGATTATGGTGAGAAGACGAACGAAGTCCGGTTGTATGACCCGGCTGTATTAAAAACAACACAAAAGACTTCTGCAAAAGGGGTGCTGTATAAAAAATTCTCCTGTACGCCATGGGTTCAAAACCTATGCTGGATCCCTGAAAAAAACCTGCTGCTCCTGATCCAGAACCAGGTGGAAGGAAGGAAATGGCGATTCACTTATGTTGACCTTGCCAAATCGATCGAATCCGGCAAATCGGAAGTGATCAAAGTAGTAGATACCAACAGGCCGGATGAGCTGGAGGGATACACTTTTTCGGGTTCACTTAACAAAGGCATTGCAGTTTCTTCGTCCCGTAAGAATAATGTGACGATGATGGATGTGAGCTGGTAATAAATGTTCCAATAATTTTTCAAACCATACAATGATTATGAGACAAGCTATCAAAATGTTTTTTTTGTGCATGTGCCTGCCGGTTTTCCTGCTGCAGGCACAAACGGCATCGCGCGTGAGCGGTATTGTAACAGGGGATAACAATGAACCATTACAGGGCGCCAGCGTTTCTGTGAAAGGATCGGGTAAAACAACGGTTACCGATGCAGGCGGCAAATATGTAATTGCCGCAGTAAAAGGAGAAGTACTTGTTGTTGCCTTTGCAGGTTATACCAGGCAGGAGACCAAAGTTGGCAATGCCGCATCAATCAGCATCTTTTTAAAATCTGAAGCTAACACGCTGGAAGAAGTGGTAGCAGTGGGTTACCAGCGGTTACGCAAATCAGATGTAACCGGTGCGATCACCAGTGTTAAAGCAAAAGAGATAAACCTGTCGGCGCCTACGCTGGGCCAGGGGCTGGTTGGTAAGGTGGCAGGGGTACAGGTATCGCAGGTAAGCGGGGCGCCTTACTCCGGCACCAAAATACGCGTAAGGGGTATTGGCTCTGTCAATGCCAGTTCTGAACCTTTGTATGTTATCGATGGCTATGCCATGGGAGGTAATGCAAGCCAGGGCCAGGGAAATGGAGGAAATGGAACCGGTGGTTATAATCCTGCCTTAGCCGGTAATGATATTTTCATTAATCCTGAAGATATTGAATCTATTGAAATATTAAAAGATGCCTCTTCTGCAGCCATCTATGGTTCAAGAGCAGCTTCCGGTGTAGTGCTCATCACTACCAAAAGAGGTAAGCAGGGAAAAGGAAAACTGGAATACGATTACCAGGTCAGCAACCAGCAGCTTGCCAAAAAAGTAGATCTGCTCAATGCCACCCAATTCACCGATCTGTTTGTTGACGGAAGGAATGCTAACTATAAGGATATCCTTATTTCAAAAGGGATCGCCTGGAGCGATACTTTTTATTCCGATGACAATGCCACGCGTATTGTAAAAGCAGGTCAAACCGCAACCGGGTGCTCGGTTTGTATTATAAAGGATCTGTATAACTTCAGTACGCAAACCAAGGTTGCGCCAAAGTATAACACCGATTGGCAGGATGTGCTCTATAACAATGCCATCTCTCAACGGCATAACCTTTCTTTTTCCGGAGCAACCAATAATGTCCGCTATTTTATCAGTGGAGGTTACCTTGATCAACCGGGTATCCTTAACAGTACTTTCCAGCGAAGGATCAATTTCAGATCGAATATCGATGCGGATATAAGCCCCAGGCTAAAAGTTTCTGCCAGTACTTTTGTAACCAATACAGAGAACAGGGAAGTACAGGAAGGAAGATTTAACCAGGGGCCGATACTGGGCGCCCTTGTTTACATGCCGATCTTCCCGGCTTATAACGCGGATGGCTCTTTGTCAACAGCCGACAAGGGTGCAGGCGCACAAACTGATGGCTATGCATATGCCTTCCAGGGTATCGAGAACCCGCTGGCTCTTGCACAAAGAGTAAACATTACCAGGAAAGGATTAAGGGCCACTTATAACGGAACCGCCAGTTACGAAATCATAAAGGACCTGGTAGCCAAAATAAACTTAGGAGGAAGTACCTATAATGAGAAGTATGAATATTATTATCCAACTTCTTTAAGCAGCGGCATTAATGCACCGGGTTCATCACAGTCAATCCTTGCTGCGAATTCCTCTGCACAAACCACGAATTCACAGGATGTGCTTGCAGAGTTCACCCTTGACTATAAAAAGAGGTTCGGGCAGCATAGCTTTGATTTCTTAGCCGGTTATACCGCACAGGAAACGAAAACCGATGTCCTGGCAGTAGCATCTAAAAATTACACCAATGACCTTGTTCCTGAGATCACCTCGGGCGGATCGGTGGCAGGCGACTTTTCGAGATTAGCCAATTCAGGAAAATCAAATACCTCGCTGATCTCTTATTTAGGAAGGGCAGTTTACAACTACGACAGCCGCTATTTCTTCACAGGTTCATTCCGTGCGGATGCTTCCTCACGCTTCGGCCCTGAAAACCGCTGGGGAAATTTTGGTTCGGTATCAGCAGGCTGGGCCCTTTCCAATGAACGCTTTTATAATGATTGGCTTGGAAAGAAATCAACGATGAAACTGAGAGCCAGCTGGGGACTTACGGGTAACAATAATATCGGTAATTACCGCTATGAACAGGATCTTACCGGATCAGGCGGCGTAGTGATGGGCAGTACCGTATACAATGCCAGCTGGGCCGGTGGAACAACCGACGCGAAGCTCGGATGGGAATCAACCGAACAATACAACTTCGGCCTGGATGCGACACTCCTCGCTAATCGTGTATCCGTGATCTTTAATTACTACACCAGTAAAACAAAAGACCTGCTGTATAACCAGAATATCTCGGCTATAACAGGGGCATCCACTATTTTAACCAACCTGCGTAATTCGAACCTGACCAATAAAGGATTTGACCTACAGGTAGATGCAAAAATTATTCAGAACAGGAATTTTAGCTTAAACCTGAGCGGTAATATCACAGCGAACAGGAATAAAGTGGTGAGCCTCGGTGGCGCCAGTGAGATACAGGTAGCCGGTGCGGAAAGAAGTTATATAACCCATGTTACCCGTGAAGGTGACCCGGTCGGTTCTTTCTATGGGTTAAAGGTTGCCGGTATGGTCAGGCAAAAAGATATGGCGGCAGTGAATGCAGACCAGGCTGTTTATAAAGCAAATGGCAACAAGTTTCCGGCCGGCTATAAATTGCAGGCTTTCGCGATCTCAACTTACTCTACAACACCGCTCAATCCGGGTGATCTTTATTTCGTTGACAAGAATGGGGATGGCATTATTACGGATGCAGATAAAGATGTTATCGGTTCTCCGTATGCCAAATACACCTATGGATTCGGGCTGAACCTGACTTTCAGGCAATTTGATTTCAGTACTTCCTTCAATGGTTCCCAGGGTAATAAGGTGTTGGATGGACAGGATTATTATATCCGTAATATGGAAGGATCCGGCAACCAGTATGCAGTGATAGACCAGCGTTACAGAACTGAAGCAGATCCGGGTAACGGCCATGAATACAGGGCAAGCCGCGGAGGATCACAAAGTAACAGTACGCGGTTATCTGATTATTACCTGCAGGATGGCTCTTTTCTTCGTTGTACCAACGTAACGTTCGGCTATAACCTGACGAACCTCTCATTTGTAAAAAAACTGGGTATCAGTGGCTTACGGTTCTATACCTCAGTGGATAATGTTTTCACAATCACCAAATATTTAGGCTATAACCCGGAAGTGGATTTTGACAATGGCGCCAATCTCACACCGGGTGTGGATTATGGTAAATATCCATTGGTGCGTTCATTCAACCTGGGCGTTAAGGTCCAGTTTTAATTTTTTCAAACATGAAACTATTTAGTATGAATAAGATTATTTTGATCGCAACTATGCTGGTAACACTGGCGGCGTTAAGCGGTTGCAGCAAATCGTTTGTGGAACAAACCAATCCCAACGCTGTACCGGTAGACAACGGTTACAAAACGGAAACAGATATTACAACCGGCGTGTATGGTGTTTACCAGGCTTTAAGAAGTTCGAACTGTGTAGGAGAGGGGGCGCAACTCTGGACAGACGATCGTGCCGATGATATCAACACCACCGATAACCAGTCGAACAATGGTGAGCCTTTTCAATTCTCAGCTTTTGCATTGGTTCCCAGCAACAGTTATTTATTATCGCACTGGCAGGCGCTGTATGTACCTATTGCCAGGGCTAACCTGATCCTGTCGTTGATGCCCGGTATCAGCTTCGCCAGCGATGCAACACGTGTGCAGTATATCGCGGAACTGAAATTCATGCGGGCATATATGTATTTTCAACTGGTAAGGGAGTTTGGGGATGTTCCGCTGGTCACAGACAGGCTTACTTCCGCCGACCAGGCGGCAGCGCTCACCTTCCGGGCACCAAAAGAGGCAGTATATGCACAGATCATTGCCGACCTGAAAGATGTATTGGCCAGTGGTCTTCCGGTAACGCAAACCGTGGCCAACAAAGGAAGGGTTTCATTACAAGCCGCCAATGCCACGCTCGGACAGGTATACCTGACAATGGCAACCACCCTTGCTACCGGGGCCTCTGATAACCTGAATAATGCAAAAACATACCTGCTGGCTTGTTATAACCAGCGCACATTCGGGGCATTGTCTGAAATACCTTTCACAGATGTATTTAACGTGGATAAAAAAGCGATCTGTCCCGAGATCATCTGGCAGATCGTGTATAAACAGGGCGATCCCAGTTATTCTTCCGCGCTGGCTAAGAATAACCAGGCCAAAGGGGATGGTACTTATATATCGCTGTTTCCTTCGCAGGGTACCGGGGGTTTGTTCACAAAAGACCTGCTGAATGAGTTTGAATCCGGGGATATACGTACTACGTTTTCAACAAGGTTTGTTGCTGCCAATAACGGGTATTATATTTCAAAGTTCAGGGATAATAGCGCTACTGCAGGCACACTCGGTTATGGAGGTAATGACTGGATCCTGATCAGGTATGCAGATGTTATCCTGAACCTCGCAGAAGTTTCACTGTACCTGAATGATAACGCGAACGCCATTACTTACCTGAATATCGTGCGTACCCGTTCGGCAAGGCCTTCTTATGCAACCATGCTCACAGACACTTCCTATACAGCCCGTTACCCAAGCCTGAAACTGGCGATATTGCATGAGCGAAGGGTGGAACTGGCTTTTGAACACCATCGCTGGCATGACCTGACAAGATTCTTTAAACCGGATGAACTGGTAAACTATTTCAGAGGTAAAAACCAGGCAGACTTTGACAATTCACCGCTTACCAATATTACAACCAAAGACTACTATTTCCCGATCCCGCTCACTGAAGTGAAACTGGATCCGGTACGTATGCCGCAAAACCCGGGATATTAACCGCAGGGGATTAAAAAAAACCGGGCTGTTTACAGCCCGGTTTTTTTGTACATTTAATAACGATACCAATCCCCATAACACAAAACAACAATAATGCTTGCCAATAAAAAAATGAAAGCGTTTGTTCCAACGCTTGACCCGGAAAAAGCAAAATTTTTTTATACAGGGGTATTAGGACTAAAGCTTTTATCAGCCGATAAATATGGGATTGAGTTTGATGCGAACGGCACATTGTTGCGCATTAATACAGTTAAAGAATACACGCCGCACCCGTTCACTGTTTTGGGCTGGAACGTAGATGATATTGCTGCCACCATAAAGGCGCTGAATACAAAGGGTGTTCATTGCGAAAAATATGCTTTCCTGGATCAGGATGAAATGGGCGTATGGATGTCACCCGGCGGATCAAAAGTGGCCTGGTTCAGGGATCCGGACGGTAACCTTCTTTCTTTAACAGAATAAGCCTATCGGGCACAAAGAATTTTTTTGACGCCCATTTAGTTTCCGCCCTTCCATAAAAACTATTTCACACAACTATTAAATGCCTGCTCTTATCATGAGATGGCCGTTATCGACGGGAGGTGATTAAAAGTTATTGCGAAAACGGAAGTGAAAAATGATTTACCTGTAATATAATAATGGGTTATATTTAAGTGCAGCTTAACAAGCATCCCTTCATCACACATCAAGTTCCTGATATGAATAGAAAAATACTCCTTTCCGTTGTTTTGAGTGCCGCGCTTATGCAGGCTTACGCACAGATGCCCCCGGCTAATGCGCCGATGACGGTCTATAAAAACTCGCTCCCGATGCCGGATTACATTTCAAAAGCTTTTGATAACGGCACGCGTTCTTTGAAGGGCAGGCCCGGCAGAAAATACTGGCTTAATCACGGGCACTATGATATTGCCCTCTCCGTTAATCCGCCACAAAATTTGATAAATGGCTCCGAACAGATTACCTGGTTCAATGAGAGTCCGGATAGGCTGGACAGTTTAAATTTCAAACTGATCATGAATTCCCACCGGGCTGGCGCACGCGGTGCAGCTGGCAATCCGCAGGCGGGGATCCAGGTTGATGAAATAACGGCGAATGGCGTTGCAGCTGCATGGAACAAGGATTCTGCTTATTCCTCAAACTATATGATGGGGCTTACAAAACCGCTGGCACCGCACGATTCGGTAAAGCTCAATATAAAATGGCACTACCAGTTGTCAAGGGGCAGGGGGCGTGAAGGTATTATCGACTCAACTACTTTTTACATCGCTTATTTTTATCCGCGCGTATCGGTATACGATGATTACAAAGGATGGGATGTGCAACCCTTTGCCGGCGGCCTCGAATTCTATAACGACTTTAATGATTATAATTTAAGCGTAACTGTTCCAAAAAATTTCATCGTTTGGGCAACTGGCAATTTCCGTAACCCTGATGAAGTATTATCACCTGCTGCTGCAATAAGATTTCAAACTTCTCTCATCAGTGATTCAACGATACATATCGCCAGCGCGAAAGACCTGGCTGCCAAATCCGTTACAGCACAAAACGCTACCAACACATGGAAGTTCAGGGCCGAATATGTAAGTGATCTGGCCATTGGTATCAGCGATCATTATAACTGGGACGGAGGTAGTGTGATAACAGACGATCAAACGGGTCGCCGGGTAAGTATGCAGGCCGCCTACCAGGATACTATGCGTGATTTTCAAAAGTCTGTACAGTTCGGCCGCTATTCGCTCCGCTACTTTTCTAACGACTGGCCGGGTGTTCAATACCCATTTGAAAAATCCACTGCTTTCCAGGGATTTGCAGATATGGAATATCCTATGATGATCAACGACAGCCACCAGGCGGACCTTGGATTTGCGGAACTGGTGCAGGATCATGAACAGGCGCACACCTATATGCCATTCTATATGGGCACCAACGAAAGTTTTTATGCTTTTATGGACGAAGGCTGGGCCACTACGTTCGAATACCTGATCGGGCTTACCGAAAAAGGCAAAAAAGGAGCGGATGATTTTTATAAATCTTTCCGGGTTAACCGCTGGATACATGGGCCACATACACAGGAAAACCCAATTATTACGCCGTCGCCTTATGTAACGTTTGCTGCGGGAAGCAATTCTTATGGCAAGGCTTCGCTAAGCTACCTGGCATTAAAAGATATGTTGGGCGATGAGCTGTTTAAAAAAGCATTGCATACCTATATGAACAACTGGCATGGAAAGCATCCGATTCCATGGGATTATTTTAATTCCATGAGTGCGGGATCGGGAAAGAACCTGGATTGGTTTTTTTATAACTGGTTCTTCACGCCAGGCTATATTGACCTCGCTTTGGAAAGCGCTACAGAAACAAAACGCGGTTATCAATTGTCGGTTAAAAACATTGGCGGCTTTGCCATTCCCTTCGATGTGAACGTTACTTATGCCGACGGTAGTGTAGAAATATTTCATCAAACACCTCTTGTCTGGAAAAAAGATCAGAAAAGCGCCTTAGTTAGGGTCAGGACCACAAAACTGGTAAAATCAATGGTGCTTGATGGCGGGATTTTTATGGATGCGGATGAAAAGAACAACACATGGACAAAATAGGATATAATCTGACTAGTCAACGATCTTAAGAATCCCTTCTTTTTTCATAAAAAGGTCCTTTGCTCATAAATGCAGATAGTGAACAGCATCCGGGCACGGGTATTGCGGTAACTGTAATAACTATAAACCGGTTCCCATGAAAAACTATCTACCCAACCAAACCTTGATCTCAAAATCATTACTCGCAGGCGTTTTTGCAGGCATTATCGCAACCCTCAGCAACCTGGTTTATGACTTTGCGGTAAGAACGATTACTGAATTTTCGCCTTCACAGATCATTAATGTTGCCACCATCATTTTTGCCACCATGTTATTTTTTAGCGTATGCGGACTAATTTATTACTGGGCCGGGCATTTTCTGAAGAAAGGCGAGAATGTGTATGTAGTTGTATTTACCTTATTAACGGCTGGCTGTGTGTGGATGGGTATGCACGCGAACCGGTCGACCGACCCACAAGTAACCGCCAATTTCAGGATATTGCTTCTGGGAATTATTGTGATATCAGGATTATTGGCAACTTTTTATATTCCGTATCTCACCAAACACAGTTCGATTTTCCTTGATGATAATGATTGAACCGTTAGCACCCCATATTCGCCCAAAAATACAAGGGTATAGTTTTAGTATATTTACGTACAATCAAGATGAATCGTACGTTCAGAGCATTCGCCAGCCGGAATTATCGACTGTATTTTTTGGGCCAATCTATTTCACTGATCGGCACCTGGATGCAGCGTACTGCCGTATACTGGCTTATCTATGAGCATACACATTCGGCATTTATGCTGGGGTTCGCTGTGTTTGCGGCGCAGTTCCCATCCTTCGTTCTTTCTCCTTTGGGCGGAGTTGTCTCTGATCGCTATAACCGCTACCGTGTGCTCCTTTTTACACAGATCGCCTCGCTTGTCCAGGCTATCCTGCTTACCCTGGTAATTGTATTTACTTCTTATACAGTCACGGAAATTCTGTCACTGAGTGTTTTACTGGGCATGATCAATGCGTTCGACGTTCCGGCCAGGCAGGCAATGATCAATGATATGATCGATAACAAAGAAGATCTGCCCAATGCGATAGCCCTCAACTCTTCAATGGTTAACCTTGCCAGGCTGATAGGTCCCGCCATTTCAGGAATTATCCTGGAAAAATTTGGCGCAGGAATTTGTTTCGGGATCAACTCTATCAGTTTTGTAGTCGTTATTATATCCATTCTCTGCATGCGTTTTCCTGTGTTTGTGAAGCAGCGCCACGAAAAAAATGCGGTACAGGAACTGCGCGAAGGATTCGGGTATCTCAAACAAACGCCATCCATAGGGCTGGTTATCCTGATGCTCGCTTGTGTAAGCCTGCTGGTGCTTCCCTTCACGGCGTTATTGCCCGTATATGCCAAAAATATTTTCAGTGGCGGCGCTTCTGTTTTCGGTTATCTCAACAGCGCCATCGGTATGGGGGCGGTAGGAGGAGCCATTTTTCTTGCATCTGTTAAAGCAGGCGTAAATCTTAAAAAAATACTGTTTATTAACCTGCTTATTTTTGGGATTTCGCTGATCTGTTTTTCTCATCTTACCAATTTCCCTGTGGCCTTATTTTTTTTAATGCTTGCTGGTTTTGGAATGATGTCGCAGACCACGATCAGCAATACCATTATTCAAACCAGCGCCTCACCACAGATGCGTGGAAGAGTGATCAGTTATTTTGCAATGGCGTTTTTTGGTATGCAGCCATTGGGCGGGCTACTCATTGGAACAGTATCCCATCATATTGGTGTTCAGGATACATTGGCGGGTTCAGGGGTAGCAGCCGTCGTAATCGCTATCGTATTTCTTCCCTTTTTAAGAAAAGAGGTATTGAAAAATAAGGATAGAATTGAACTCGTAGAACTGGAAGATCCTACCGTTACAGCCATTTCTTCATCATAACGATACATTGATATGCAAAACAACACCGCTCTCCTTGTAATGGACGTTCAGAATGCAACGATGGCCATTCTGCAGGACAATACAACGTTTGTGAAAGCAATTACCCAATCGATCGAAACAGCAAGGGACAAAAATATTCCGGTTATTTATGTGGTCATAGGTTTCCGGAAAGGGTTCCCTGAAATGAGTCCGGATAACAAATCATTTGCGTTCCTCAAAAGCGGTGCGATGAAACTTGATTCACCCGAATCATTCGCAATATACGCCCCCGTTGCGCCACAAGCCGATGAAATTCTGGTCACAAAAAAACGCGTTAGCGCATTCGCCGGGAGCGATCTCGAAATAGTTCTTCGGGCAGCCGGGATAAAAAACATCGTACTCACCGGGCTCGCAACAAGCGGGGTTGTTTTATCAACTTTACGTGAAGCCGCCGATAAGGATTACCGGATCACCGTGCTATCGGATTGCTGCGCAGACCGCGACGAAGAAGTACATCGTGTATTGGTAACAAAAATTTTTCCCCGCCAGGCAGATGTAATGCGTTCCGATGAATGGTGTGCTGGTCTGCAGGCAATGTAAAAGCCGGAATTCAGCGATACAATTTTCCAATTTACCCTGATTATTGAATGTTTTCATTACTTTAAAGCCACAAAACTAACTACCGATTCATGGAAACAGGGGGTGTAGCACCTATACAGCAAGGCCAGCGAACTGCTATCGTTGACATCTTACGCGGCTGGGCCCTTTTGGGTGTCGTGATAATGAATTATGTGTTTTTCAGTCAATATGGAAATCCCGCTAATTTGCCCAAAATTGATACCGTGAACAGCATGTTAGAGGCTTTCCTTAACCTGTTTTTCTCCTCAAAATCATGGACACTTTTAAGCGTCCTGTTTGGATATGGCTTTGCCGCATTGATCGATCATATCCGGGAAAAAGGTCGTAACCCGGTTAGATTTTTTTCAGGCCGCATGTTTTGGCTGTTTGTGATAGCCTTTATCAACGCCTGTTTCTTCTTTGGGGATATTTTGAAAGACTATGCGCTGATGGGGCTTATATTTTTATTTTTTTACAAAAGCAAAGGCAGGTTCGCTTTTATCCTTTCTTTAGTATTGATCGCTATGCTGCCGTTTGTTGGGCCATTAGTAAAACGCATACCCTATAATGTACCGGCGATCTACAGCGAGATAGCGCGGCTTTACGAAAGCAAAAATATCCTTACTGTTTTTAAAGCCAACCTGGTCGGTACCTATAAAACCCAAATAATAGCGCCTGGCAATCTCATCACAACGCATATAGTCAAACTGGCCTGTTTGCTGCTGGGTTTCGCGGCTTATAAATTTGGCGTTTTTAATAATTTGGCAAAACATATCAATACCATACAACGGGTATTCTGGTATAGTCTCTTCCTGGCATGTAGCTTATGGATATTTTCTGTAGTTACCACAAGCAATAAATGGAGCTACCCGAAATATTTCAGTCTTAACCATATACAGGTACTAAGTACGATGGTAGTCTTTACAGCAGGTATCTGCTGGCTATATGCAAAAGGTAAATGTAAAACAGTGTTTACAGGCATGCAGGCAATGGGGAAAATGACGCTCACCAATTATATGGTACAAAATATGCTCTCTCTATTTATCTTCTCAGGCGTGGGATTTGGTATATCCAACAGTATGCCTAAGACATTCTACGTAAGCCTCGCAATCCTGGTATATATCGTCCAGGTATTGATCAGCCTTCTATGGTTAAAGCATTACCGGTACGGACCGGTAGAATGGGTTTGGCGACAGTTAAGTTACGGGGAGAGATTGCCTATCAGAAGACCAAAAGCATAATCTACAATCGTAAACGAATCATATGCCAACCCTTAAAAGCCCATCTGTTGTTTTGCTCCGTAACACCCTTATGTCGGCTGGTTGTATTTTTTTTGCTGTTGTGGTAATGGCTGCTCCGGAACCCAAAGTATTACACTGGACAGTAAACGGCATAGACCGGCAGGCATTGGTTTATATTCCGGAATCTGCGAAAACGTCTGCAACGCCCATTATTTTCGTTTTTCACGGACATGGCGGCAATATGAATATGATGTTCCGGAGCCGTGGTTTTGACAAGCTATGGCCGGAAGCGATTATTGTTAGTCCACAAGGACTGAATACACCTGGCCGGTTAACAGACCCCAATGGAGAATTGCCGGGCTGGCAAAAAGCTGCGGGTGATATGAATGACCGGGACCTGCTGTTTTTTGACGCCATGCTAAAAACCTTTCATGAGGAATACCAGGTTGATGACAAACGTATTTATGCAACCGGGCATTCGAATGGTGGCGGGTTCACCTACCTGTTATTGGAAACACGAAGTGATATCCTTGCGGCCGCAGCGCCCTCTGCCGCATCAGCAGTACTGGCTTTATCACGGATAAAGCCTAAACCCGTTATGCATATTATGGGGGAGAAGGATCCATTGGTAAAACCTCAATGGCAGGAAGCTACTATAAAAGGTATGCTGAACATCAATCATTGCAGTAAAAATGGGGAACCCTATGCAACGGATGCAACCATCTATCCCTCCACAACCGGTAACCCTTTTATTGTTTACAAACACACTGGTGGGCATGTTTTTCCGCAAGAGGCCAACGCGGTGGTGATACAGTTTTTTAAAAGTATGGTCAAACCCTGAAAAAATTATTATCCGGGTGCCAACCGTTATTTATGCCATTGTATCCTTCGGCCAACCAATATTTTAAAGACAAAACCGTCTGTTGCTTTTGTCAGCCCCCACCCGGGTCCTATATTGAGTTCCCAGTGATCGTTTCCAACCAGGTCATAGGCAAGGAACAATGCATGACTCTGGTCAGCCGGTCTTTCAAACTGGTTAATAGCGCCAAGACTGCCATAGTATTCAAAGCCAAGGCTGGCTTTTTTGAAAAAGTTATAAGCGGCTTTGATATTCGGTTCAAAAACAGGCGTCGCATTATTATCTACTCCCTTTAGCGAAATGCCCATTGTTGGATTAAAAGAGATATATAGTTTATCCCACTGTTTATCAATGATCGGCCGTATTTCCAAGTTCCACAGGTCGGGCGAATATGCCTGGCTTTGATAACCGAACTCCAGCGACAGGCTGATGCCTACTGGTAAATGCCATGATTGCGGCGCCATGATCCTCGGCCGGATATGCGAGCCGATCACCTGGTAACCATAGGCCGAAGTATAGTTTGTAAAAAGATAAAAACCCAGTTCAAAATTATCGGTGATACCTGTTGTGATTTCCAGCGTTTCATGCAAAGCATGGTTAGAGGGGCGAACGCCTTTTACAATATTTTTTTCACCATCAAAAGTAAAATTACTGTGCAGTTCAAACATGCTGCTGTTTTTTGCCTGTGTTTGTGCACCGTATACCTGTATCTCGTAATTATCCTGCGCAGATACTGAAATACATACCAGGCAGGTATAGGCTAATAAAAGAATTCTCATGCGCAGGATTAAAAAGTTCAGGCCAGATCAGCTAATGCCCGCAGTTGCGGCAGGTGACGATGGGTATGCATATCAACAAAAATAAGCCATTCATGAGCGGTCATTTCCCCAAATAAACGGTGTGGAAACTCCGTGCTCGCAAGCGACAGATCCTGTGTGCCGATCGCGTTTATTATTTTCTTTCGCTGTGCCGTTAATTTTTCAGCCATTTCTGCCGGCAATCTTTCAATGGGTGCAGGAACAAGAAACGGAGGTGCATCCAGTTTGGTTGACCCGGTTACGCGGGGAGTATACAACGGAACTTTTTCAATTTCGTTGCGATCCACAGCTACGGTTGCTGTTTCCAGGACCTCATTCAGGCGGATATCAAATAATAATAGGTGTTCACTCAACTCGCCAGCGTTCCAGCCACCATTTTCCGGCCGGCGGTTAAAACCTGCCTGATCAAAACTTTCTATTAACTGCACCAGTTCTGCTGTGGTATCGCGGAATCTTGCCGCGAGGTCGTTATGATCTGTAACCATAAGTCTAAGATAAGCAAACCCATGAT